>CAYXNH010000009.1:0-34795 GCA_964466135.1 uncultured Ardenticatenaceae bacterium
CTTGACGTCGCGATGGATGATCTTTCGGGTGTGGGCGTAATCGAGAGCCTCGGCGATCTGAATGGCGATCTGCAGGCACTGGATGAGCGGCAGATATTTCTGGAGTCGTTGCAAGCGGCGCAGGTGATCGCGAAGGCTGCCGCCATCGATGTATTCCATGGCGATGAACAGGCCGGACTCCGAGTCGCCGAAATCGTAGACGCGAACGATAGACGGGTGGTCGAGTTGGGCGGCTGTGCGCGCCTCCTGAATCAGCCGAATGCGAAACTCTTCCTGGCGGGCGAAGTGGCTGTGCATCAGCTTGATCGCCACCTGGCGCTCCAGGTTAAGATCGGCCGCGCGATAGACCGTTCCCATTCCGCCGTCGCCAAGCAATGCGTCGAGCCGATACCGTTTGTTCAGGGTTTGACCGATAAGGCTGGTCATACTTCTCTCCTGCTCTTTCGCTTAATCCGGGACTATTCAGGCCTGCGCCAAAGTGTGCTCCAGCGAACTGAGAAATGTTTGAACTTCGCTTTCGCCGATCCAGTAATGAGTTACAGCGCGGAAACCGCGCGGGCCGTTCGTGCCGACCCAGACGTTGGCCTCCGCTCGCATGCGCTCGGCCACGTCCCGGGGTGAAAGGGGTACGTCGTCGGCCAAATCAAAGAAAACCATGTTGGTGCGCACCATTGAGGCATCGACCACAATCCCCGGAATTCGGGTCAAGCCCTCGGCCAGCAGGTGGGCATGGGCATGGTCGTCGCTCAGGCGCTCCTCCATGTCGTTGAGGGCGACGATACCGGCTGCGGCCAATATCCCGGCCTGCCGCATCCCGCCGCCCAATGATTTGCGGGCGCGTCGTGCCCGGTGAATAAAGTCGGCCGAGCCGCACAACACCGAGCCGACGGGTGCGCATAGCCCCTTGCTGAGGCAAAACGTCACCGAATCGACGTAACGGGTGATCTCGGTCGCATCGATATCCTGGGCTACCGCGGCGTTGAACAATCGTGCGCCATCCATGTGCATGCTCAGCCCGTTTCGTCGCGCCACAGCTTCGATCTCGGCGAAATAGGCCGGCGGCAGAGGATAACCGTGTTTGGCGCCGTAGGAGTTCTCCACGAGGATAAGCCGGGTACGCGGCAGATGGGGATCGTCCTCGCGCACAGCATGTTCGACGGCGATGGGGTCCATGCGGCCGAAGGCGTCTGTGGGCAGCGGATGGGGGAAAACGCCGCCCAGCGCGGCCATACTGCCCGCCTCCCAGGAAATGACATGGCAATCCGCGCCGAGGATGGCCTCATCGCCCCGTCCGGCGTGGGTTAGGATGGCGCTCAAATTGCCCATCGTGCCGCTGGCAACGAACAGACCGGCCTCCTTGCCCACCTTCGCCGCGGCCAGCGCTTCCAGCTGATTGACGGTGGGGTCCTCGCCGTATACGTCATCGCCGACAGTAGCTGTGGCCATTGCCTCACGCATGGCGGGCGTGGGCCAGCTGACGGTGTCGGAACGGAAGTCAATTCTGTCCATGCCCGCTAGTTTACGTCAAGTTGACCACATTGCAAGCGTGACGGGTTGGGGCTGGAGGGGTTGGTCAGACGAGTTCGCTCAGGGGGATGCCGGATCTGGAGAACAGATCGATAGGAGCTGCCTGAGGGACGAGCAGGTTCAATGCGCCCGGACGGATCTCGCAGGTGAGGGGTGAGTAACCGGCCCATTCGCCGTCGGTTTGGCAGGGCATTTTGGGTTGGGTTTCGATGACCACGCGCTTGCCGGTGATGGTGGTGACGCCGGGGTCTTGTCGTTCCATTTTCAACTGGACCTCGGTCAGATAGCGGATCATGAGCGGCGCGCGCGACGGCTCCAGCCGGGACGCTATCGAGTCGGCGCGAAAGAGCCACACCTCGAACAAGCCGTCATCGAAGCGGGAAGCGGCACTTAACTCAATTAATCCCCCGGCATAGAGACGCGCCGTACTGATGAGAATGAGCAACAAATCATCCTCCAGCGTGTGGTCGTCAATCTGGACGATGGCGTGCATGGACGGCAGTCGATGAAGCAGGGAAAAGATCTGGATGCCATAGCCGATAGGCCCCAGACGTTTTGACCAGTCCGGTCGCGGCTCGATTTGCTGGACGAGGAACCCGTCCGCGCCGATGCCTGTCCAGAGGAGCGCATAACCGGCTTCCGCCTGGCTTTGGACGTGGGTCAGATCGATCGCCTGCACCCGTCCCGCCATCAGCGCCTCCGAGGCCTCGAAGGGAGCCTTGGCGTCGAGCAACTGCGGCCGCGGCAGTTTTAACTCTCTGGCCAGCGCGTTGGACGTGCCGATAGGTAGTGGGGCCATGATGGTTGGGCTGCCGGCCAGACCGGTGGCGACCTGGCCCATTGTGCCGTCGCCGCCGACAGCCAGCACCAGCTCCTCGCCCGCCTCGGCCGCCTGTCGAGCCAATTCGGTGGCGTGACCGGGAGCCTCAGTGGCACGAAGGGTTACCTGCCAGCCACGTGCTCGCCAGAAGTCGGCCACAGGCTCAACCTTGCTCGCCATCGTCAGCTGTCCGGCTCGCGGATTAAATATGAGTGTCGCTCGTTTCATCGAATGGATGTGCTCCCGGTTCGTCGCCGTCGACCGAACTCGTAGGAATTGTCGACTATACCGGTAACTCTTGTCAAATAGCCGGGACAGGCCCATACTCCACGGAGAATCTGGACACCTTCTCACACAGAAAGTAACCGCGGATTTCCAGGCTATCGCAATCTTTTGCATGGAGCCTGTGTCATCTGTCACCAGATTCTCCTTCAGGAGACAACAATGACCGCTGAACAAGAGATTTGGGATTTCCTCCACCGCCATTTGCACAGCATATTCACCCGTGACGTCGGGGCATACCGCGCGACCACCGGCGAGGATCTGTCGCTTTACGAGTGGTTCGTCGCCCCGCATCGGCAAGACGGGCTGGACTTTCATTACTTTATGATTGAACACGGTTGGGCGGGAACGGGCGACGAATATCGCTACGATCTGCTGGAGCCGCGACTGCAGCTCTATGGCGACACAGCCGTCGTCAGCTATACCTTTATGCTCTCCATCGCCACGGCCGATGGCATTAAGCACTCGCTTCACAACGAGAGTCGCGTACTGCACCGGCGGAACACCGGCGCGTGGCAGGTCGTCCACGTCCACAAGTCGCCGGCCTGGAAAGCTCCTCGCGAGCAGCTGTAGCCGTCGGTAACCATGAGAGTGGCAGGTCGGCCGGAAAGTTCACTCCCGATCAACCTGCCATAGACGGTTCCTCTCCACTTCCCCTCAATGCTGTAAGATTTCGGCCCCATCGGCGTTATATAAGTGTATGACGTCACTTACCACGAACCCTAACATAAATATGGATGAAGCGGCTCTGGTGGAACGGGCTAAAAACGATTCGGCAGCCTTCGGCGCGCTATATAACCGGTACGTTGAACGCATCTATGGCTATGCCCTCCGCGAGACACGCGATGTGGCGACGGCGCAAGATATCACCGCCGCCACCTTCGAGAGCGCGCTGCGCCACATCCGACGATTTCGTTGGGAGAAAATGGGTCTCGCGCCCTGGCTCTATCGTATCGCCCGCAATGAGATCATCCAGCATTATCGCCGGAACAAGCGGCTCAGCCCTCTGGCGATCGGCGATGAGATTGACGCAGTGGAACGAGGCGTGGATGTGCGCGACGGAGGGCGGCCCATCGAATCGGCCGTTATGTCCGGCGAGCGCGACCGGGACTTGCGCGAGGCTCTGAGTGAACTGAGCCGGACCGACCGCGAAGTCCTGACGCTGCGCTTTCTGGAGCAGCTGCCCACCGAAGAGGTAGCCCAAATCCTGGATTGCTCGCGTAATGTGGTCTATGTGCGCCTGCATCGGGCTTTGGAACGCCTGCGTGGCCATCTGGTCGAGATAGAGGGGAAACAACGATGAAAGAGAACAAAATGAACCTGCGGGATTGGTCGGAACAACTGGAAGCGGGCGAGCGCGATGACGAATTACTGTCGGTTGCAGCTAGGCTTGAAAAGACGAGAGGCGAGATACCAGCTATGTCGGTCGAATTTCACCGCCAGTTGCGGCGCGATCTTCTCAATCAATACGACACGGCGGACAAATCGTCGGGTCGATTTTGGCGGTTTGCCGGTTCTTTGGCCGGGGCGGGCTTGCTGGCGGTGATCGTCATTGCGACCTGGCTATCGGTGAGCAGCGCAGGGAGGGTTCCTTTTGGGGATTCACCCAATGTCGGGATACCCCGCGTTTCAACGCCTCCCGTCACGGCCGCTGTCCTGACGGCCTTCTCGGAGAATGTCCCCGAAGGACTGACGCCCGGCGGAACATTGGACATACGTGTGCGCTGGATGATCCCCGATGCTCTGATCGGGGCGCGGCCGTTTGTCGAGTTGCGCGACGATTCGGGGCAAACAATCGCCCGGGCTGACGGGCAACTCCACACGAGCGGCGAGGAACAAGCGGCCGATTTTCTCATCGCTCTGCCGGACACGTTGCCTGAGGGTGACTTCACCGTGGTCGTCGGCCTCTATGATGAAGATGGCGCGCGCATGCCCATCTATGACTCGATCTCTTCGACCGTGATTTATGAGTATGTCATAGAGTCGGCAACCATGGGAGAGAACGGTATCGCAAACATCGACCCGGTGGCGACCGCTTTGCCTCCTGACGGGGCGCGCTACACGCTTCTGGACTATTCGGTCCGCGGTGGCATTGTCACGGAGACCGTGCAAACGGACGGCGGCGAGGAGCAGACGCAATCCCGGCTTGTGCCGGGTATGGATATCGAAGTGGTCACTCATTGGGGCCTGCCGCGCGACCCTGCAGAGGCGACGGCTTTCGTTCATCTGATCCGGAAAGACGACGGCACAATGGTTGCCCAAAGCGACGAGCCGATTCAAACCGCCACGACCGCAGACGGCCGACGAGCCAAAGCACGTTTGATGCTAAGCGTGCCGGCCGATCTCGCACCGGGCGCGTATCAATTGATCGGCGGGTTGTACGATCCGGCCAGCAGCACGCAACTGCCCTTCAGTATAACGATAACGGCAGGCGAAGAAGGCATAGCGGGCGAAGTCAATCGGTTTTTTATCGGCTCATACTTCGTCTCGGCCAGCGGAGATTCAAGTTTGGATCCAATGAACAAAGCGCTCATTGAGCTACACGGCAGTGAGGCAACCGTGGAACTTTGGTTTGAGAATGTTCAGGGCGCGCCCTGAAATAACGAAGGGCCGGCGGTCGGAGGGTTGGCGATTATGTCACCTTCTCCGGCCGCCGGCCCAACTTACCTTCGGACCCCTTGCTTTATCTCTTGGGGATCACAATCCACAGCACCAGATAGGGCAGCAAGCCCGGCAAACCGCCCGGCAACAGCAGAATCAGGAACAGCAGCCGGAACCAGAACGCGCTGATGCCGGTGAACTCCGCTAATCCGCCGCAGACACCGGCGAACATGCCGTTCTGACGTCGCAGTAATCTCGCTTCACTTGTCTCTTTCATGTCAATTCTCTCCAATCGATCAGGCCGGCCTTGGAGCCGATGCCGGTCTCGATTTAATATCTTGTCAATCAGTTCTCAAGAGACTTTACGCGAATCGCGAGCCATAGTTGCGGGAAATCATCTCGTCACGAATCAAACGAATTAAACCGCACCTGTCCGTAGTTAATCCTTAAATCTCTCCATGAGCAGCGTCATGAAGCGCAAGTTGTGCATCGTTGCCAGTCGGGGGTAGAGCGTGTCGTTGATCTTGAAGAGGTGGTGCAGGTAGGCCAGCGAGTAACGGGTGCAGGCGGGGCAATCGCACCAGGGGGACACGGGTTCGGCCGCCTTGATATGTTTGTCGTCGCCGGGGTAGACATAGGCGAACCAGTTTCCGTTTGACTCGAGGGGAGCGGAGCGCGGGTCGTGCGTGAATGCATACAGACGGCCATGGCGTGCGTCGCGGGTGGGCATGGTGCTGTCGAATAACTCGTAGCCCATCGCAACACAGGCGGCGACATTGGATGGGTGGCCGATACCGAGCGCGTGGACGGGGAACTCGGACGGCACCAGGTCGCGCACCAGGCCGACCATTTCCTCCAGCAGATTGCCCCCGGCATCCAGCGGCCAGCCGCCGTAGCCGTAGGCATCGAAGCCGATCTCCAGCAGGGCTTCGGCGCACCGTTGCCGTAAATCGCGCGACAGACCGCCCTGGATGACGGCCATGAGTTTTGGCCGCGCGGCATCGTCCAGTCGTTTTTGTTCCGCCAGTTGCAGGAACGTTCGCTTGCATTCGGCCGCCCATTTGATCGTCCTTCGCACCGAATCGGCTTGAGCGTCGGGAGGATCGTCGGGGCCGGTACAGTCATCAAAGCAGATGATCATGTCGCTGCCATAGCCGAACTGGAGTTGGACGCTCTTCTCCGGCGTCAGGATGTACTTGCGATCGCCGCCGGGTTTGAAGGTTGCCCCGCGCTCGGTGATGGAGCCTGCCTTGGGGTTCTGCCGGATGAGCGAGTATACTTGGAAGCCGCCGGAATCAGTGAAGATAGGCCGCGACCAGCCCGCCATCCGGTGAAGGCCGCCCAGCGCCCCAATCGTCGAACTGCCCGGTCGCTGCATCAGATGGTAGACATTCATCTGCACGGCCTGGATTTGGCAGACTTCCAGGTCCTCGGCCGACACCGACCTCACGACGCCTTGCGTGCCGTCCGGCAGAAATGCAGGCAGATCGATTGTGCCGTGGGGCAAGGTAAGGGTTCTATCGCTCATCATCGCTCTCAGATCACTCATGCGGATGGCGCGGTCGTCGGGCCGCCGGAAGCGTTCCTGTCGCGCATGCGCCAATTGCTATCGGCAGCCGATTTCGACGCCTTCGTTGCTGCCTTCGATCGGCCGCCGCGGGCTGGGCTGCGCGTCAACACGATGAAAATCTCCGTCCCGGATTTTATCAGCATCGCTCCGTTCTCGCTTGCCCCGGTGGGCGATTGGGAACCGGCCGGCTTTATTGTCACTGGCGATGAGCGCCCCGGCCGCCACCCCTACCACGACGCGGGCCTCTACTACCTGCAAGAGCCGTCGGCTATGGTTGCTGCCGCGCTGCTGACCCCCGTGCCGGGCGAGATGATCCTCGACCTGGCGGCCGCGCCCGGCGGAAAGGCGACGCATCTGGCCGGTCTGATAGCTGGGTCGAAATCCGGCGAGCGTCAATCCGCGCTGCGACGTGGCCTGTCGGCTGAGGGCTTACTGGTGGCCAATGATGTCCATGCCGGGCGTTCCCGGTTGCTGGCCGAGAATCTGGCACGCTGGGGGGCGCTTAACGTGCTGGTGACACAGGATGAACCGGAGCGGGTTGCCGCCGCCTTCGGCCCCGTGTTCGACCGTGTTCTCATTGATGCTCCCTGTTCCGGCGAAGGGATGTTTCGCCGTAATGAGAGCATCGAATGGAGCAAGACCATCGTCGCTGCTTGCGCCCGGCGGCAACGTGGTATCCTGTCGATTGCGCCCAACCTCGTTCGGCCGGGCGGCCGTTTGCTGTACTCGACCTGCACGTTTGCGCCGGAAGAGAACGAGCAAGTGATTGCCGATTTTTTGAGTCGTGAGGAAGATTGGGAGATGGTGGAACCCGATCGGTTTGCCGAATTTGGTCACGGGCGACCGGAGTGGTCGGGCGCACTTCCGGATGTTGCTGACCAGCTAAGCCACGCCGTCCGGCTCTGGCCCCATCGCTTTCCCGGTGAGGGTCATTTCCTGGCTCTCATGGAGCGAAAAGATGGCGGTGAGGAACAGGAAACGCGAGGTGTTTTCTCCTATCATCCACTGACAGGTGATGAATCCCGTCTATGGCGCGAATTCTCCGATGATGTGTTGACCATCGATATCCCAACTGAGAGGATATTCGCCCACAACAGGCGTCTCTACCTGCGGCCGCAAACCACCTTGCCTACGGGCAACCTCCACATCATTCGCTACGGCCTGTTGCTGGGCGAGATCAAACCGGGCCGCTTCCAGCCCGCTCATGACCTGGCGCTGGCTCTGACTGTTGATGACGCCGCCTCAGTGGTTAACTGGACGGCCGATGATCCCCGGTTGGCTGCCTATCTCGCCGGGCAGGAGCCGTCGGTCAGCAGCCTGCCGGATGGCTGGACGCTGGTGACGGTGGACGGGTTCGGATTGGGTTGGGGAAAGGTGGTGGGGGGTAGGCTTAAAAATCACTACCCCCACCGTTTGCGTCGCTAATTGCTATAGACGAACGATGCGGGCTGTGGCTTCGTCTGGTGAAGCCAGCGCATTGCGCGTGTCGACGATGAGGCGAGCGTTGCCGGCGACCCATTGCCAGTCATAGACGCTGTGGTTGGTTACAATGACGACGCAATCAGCCGCGGCCAGCGCCTCGGCCGTCAATTCAATCGATGAAAGCGTGTCGCCGTCCAGCATCGCCAAAGGGATATACGGGTCGTGGTAACTGACATTCGCCCCGCGCTTCCGCAGCAGGTGAATGACATCCAGGGCCGGGCTTTCGCGAACATCGCCCACATCGCGTTTGTAGGCCATGCCGAGAACCAGAATATCGCTGCCGTTGATAGCCTTGCGCTCGTCGTTCAGCGCGTCAGCAACCTTGCTGATGACATAGTCGGGCATATGGCTGTTGACTTCCGATGCCAACTCAATGAATCGTGCCGTATAGTTGAGCGTTCGCAGCTTCCAACTCAGATAGTGGGGATCGATGGGGATGCAGTGGCCACCTAGACCGGGGCCGGGGTAGAAGGGCATGAAGCCATAGGGCTTGGAGGCGGCCGCGTCGACGACTTCCCACACGTTGAGGCCCAGCTTGTCGCACATGAGGGCCACTTCATTGACGAGGCCGATGTTGACCGCCCGGAAAGTGTTTTCCAGCAGCTTAACCATCTCGGCCGCGGCCGTGCTAGAAACCGGCATCGGCTTGTCGACGATGGTGCCGTAGAGCGCGACGGCCACATCGAGGCAGTCGGGGGTTGCGCCGCCGATCACCTTGGGCGTGGTGCGAACGGTATAATCGGTGCGGCCGGGGTCGATGCGTTCGGGCGAAAAAGCCATGAAGAAATCGCGACCGGCTTCGAAGCCGTTTTGGGCGAAGCGCGGCAGCACGATCTCGTCCGTCGTCCCGGGGTAGGTGGTGCTCTCCAGGACGATGAGTTGGCCCTCTCCGGGCGGCAAATGGGTGGCCAGGCAGTCGACCGCGTGGACGATGTAGGAGATGTCGGGGTCTTTCGTCTTGCGCAAGGGGGTGGGCACGCAGATGGAGACGGCATCCACCTCGGACAGATCGGCATAATCGGTCGTGGCCCGGATCAGACCCGCTTTGACAAGAGGCTCCAATACGGCCGAGGGGATGTCTTCGATATAGCTCTCGCCATGGCTCAGGGAAGTCACCTTGCCGGGATCGACATCCACGCCGATCACTGTGAATCCCTCCTGAGCAAAGGCTACAGCCAAAGGCAGGCCTACATAGCCCAATCCGACGATGCCGAGTTTGGCTTCGCGATTGGCGATTCGCGCCAATATCCGCTCTTTGCGATTCAACTTTGATTCCGTCATATTATTTTGCTCGGTTTGCCGGGGATTTGCCTTCAGCGGGCGCTCCGGTGCAACAGGTTATTTGTTCAACGCATTGATAATCTTACCGTAAAAATACCGGATTACATCGGCGCGGCGGCCGATTTCACGACTTCTTGATCCTCTCCAAGTCTTCCAGGCCCAGTTGAATGCGCTGCGGATGTTGGCTCAGGAAAGCCAACAGGACCTGAACACGCTCATGGCCAGGCAGTTGTGCGTCGAAAATGGCCTCATAACCGGCGAACGGCCCCGAAATAATGCGCACGATATCGCCCGATTCCAGGTTCGATTCGGCCCAGCCGCCGGCCTCTTCGATCTGGGCCATGCGAAGTCTTAACTCGTGAATCAACGCCTCAGGGACGATAGCCGGGGTGCCGCCAAATCCGACCAAACCGTGCGCGCCGGGGATCCAGCTGAAGGCATTTTCGCCCAGCGCCTCCAGATCGGCATGGACAAACAGATAGCCGGGAAAATAGGGGCGGATTTTCGCCGCGCGCGGATTTTTTGGCTTCACGCGCACGGCCGGAAAGAAGACATCGATCGGCCGCTCCAGCCCTGATTCACCCAGGTAGGGAAGCCCTTCCGGGGAGCGCAACCGTTCATGGATGAATCGCTCCTTATGGGGCTTGACGTGCAGGGTATACCAATGGGCGGCCATAATCGATCACGAGAGGCCGAGCAGTCGGGCGGCATAGTCGGTTAATAAGTGCGGCAGCAATCCTAATAGGATGAAGACGCCGATCATGATCGTGGCCAGGATAGCTTCGCCATCGAAAAGAGAACCCGACCCCTCCTTATATCCTTCCTTGGTTCGGCTGACGGCTCGCACGGCGATCCACGCCGCCGCCATGATTGATATCACCAGCACAACCGGTGGCCAGACACCCGAGGCCTGCCCCACGGCCGCCACCTGCGCCCATCGGGCGGCGAAGCCCGGCGTCAACGGCAAGCCGATAAGCGACAGGAGGCCGTAAGCGGGCAAGAACCATTGCAGCCGATGGACGAAACGTCGCACAGGGGAGACCTCCACCGTCGCCGAATGTGGGCCGGGACCAAATGTGAGCAGCAACAGGCTCAGATAGCGATTGATGAGGGCGGGTGTGGCGATGATCAGCCCGTCCGCACCGGGGAGGAGCGCGGCCGTCAACAAAAAGCCCATATCCAGAAGAAGCGCTCCAGCGACGACGCCGGACCAGTCCGGCGACTGGCTCATCTGGAACACGGCTAACAATGCCGTCAGCGCGGCGCTCCAGCGCACGGCCGTCTGGAAGGCCACGGCCGTCCGCGCGGCAGGGACGGTATCCAGCAACAATAGCAGGAAGATGACCGGCACCATTTGAGCCAGCCCAAGGGCGAGGGCCAGCGCGGCCGGGTTTGAATGACGACCCAGGCCGCCGACCCAGATGTGGAACGGGAATCCGCCCAGGATGATGAGCGTCGCCAACAGCGGCCCAAGCCAGGGCATGGGCCAGCCACCCGCTGGTGGCGAGGCGGTCAGCAGCAACGGGATGACGGATAGCGTCACCAGTAAAAAGTAGCGCCATACCGGAGATGCGGCTTCGTGACGGCCGCCATAAAGGGCAGGCGTCAGCATGGCTGCGACCGCCACCAGCCAGACTACGCCGGTGGCCATGGGTGTCACCATGAGGGCGGCGGCCATTGGCGCCAGGACGGCCAATCCCGCGGGGATGACCATTCGGCCGGGCGATTGAAACCAACTCATCGCCGCCAGGATTCCAAAGGCGGGATAAATGAACAGGAACAGGGAACGTATGAAAGGCGTCAGGACGATCTCACGGCCATAGAGATTGGCTGTGTTATCGGCGAATAAGCCTACCTCCGACGTGGCCAGCCAGAGAAGCAGCGTCAGCAGGACGGCCGTCACGATGCCGATGACGGCCGTGACGCGCTGCCACCTGCGCAGAACGACGGCGACGGCCGCGGCCACGAGCGGCACCGCAAGCATGACGATGGGGAAGCCTGTTTCCATATCAGTCCAGCGCCTCAACAGCCGCGTCCGTCGGCAGGAAATGCGCCTGCGCCAGATAACCGATGACCAGGGCCACGGTCAACTGAACGATAATGAGGGCGACGGTCATGGCCAGGGATTGATCCAGGAAGCCATAAAAGAGCGAGAAACCGCTCAGCAGGAGGAGCAAGCCAATACCGGCGGGCAGCGGATCGGCGGTCGTTGCCAACCCCACCAGTCCCATGGCGGCCAGTCCGATGATCGCCGGGCGAATATAGGCCATGGCGTCCGGGACGACGCCAGGCAGGAAGGCGGCCGATGGCCCCGCCGGCAAACCCGGCCATGACGCCGATGCCAGGACGAGCGCGGCCAATCCCAGTCGCAACAGGTGGCGGTCGGTGATATGGAAACGGCCCAGTTTCAAGCGGCGCGGCTGAGATGCATCCTCGGCCGACGGTCCGGCCGGTGGCTGGCCCCAGTTAACCTGCCGGGCCGTCACCAGCATCATAAGGGTGATGAACAGCCCGGCCAGGACATGAACCACGGCCAGTCGCGGATCGAGCATATCGACGAACAACAGCCCTGCCACAAGATAGTGGACGAGCAGCGCCGGGAGAGTCAGGCGGGCGTCCCACAGGGCAACGGCCGCGAAGGCCGCCACCAGGACGATGGTTACCGACGGCGCCCCACGCAGGAAAGCCAAGCGGTCGAGAAGGTCGAAGATAGTCGGAGTACTCATAATACAATCAGGCCAGCCAGAGCAACAGCAAAACCAACCCCAGCAGCCACAGAAGGCCGAACTCGCCTTCGAGGATCGCGGCGGCGTCGGCTATTGCGTCGGTTGATGTCCGGCCTAATCGGCGCAGGCGACCCGACAACTCTTCGGATGGCCTCGCGTTGGAAAGCCTCTCGCCTGACCGATCATCCAGCGCCCGCAATCCGGGGACGAATAGGCCGAGCAGCAAGCCTAAGATAGGCGGCAAGATGATTGCTATCCAGGTAATGATGCTCACGTTGAAGCTCGCGGGATTGAACTGCAACAACCCGATGATGGGCAAGAGCAGGCTCATGCCACGCAGCCAGACCTCGCGGCCGGAAACGAACCTTTTCATTGTCGCCCGGATAGTCAAAAAGGCGGCCGCCAACCATAGGCTTAGCAAGACAACCAAAGCCGTGACCAGCGCCCAGTTGCTCGCCGCCTGCCAGACCTCATGGAGCGAGGACAGGGCGACGAATCCGGCGGTCAGTGGCAGACCGGCGACAGCGGCGTAGACAACGATGGAACCGATCGCGCCCGGCGAAAGGAGGGAAGGGCGAGCCTCTATGGTGTTCACGGTTGTGGGTCGGGCGACGAAAAGCGTGGCGATGATGGTCAGGATGGCGGGAGCGAACACCGCCAGCCGCACGGCAGACAGCATTGCATCGTCCGTGGCCCAGACGGCGGCAATGAGCACAATCCCGGCCAGCGATGGGCCAAGCGCTTTAATAAGACGATCGAATGAAAAACGCTGCGCCTGCGCCAGGGCGGTGATGGAGCTGAGGAAAGCGAACAGAGTGATCGCAATAATCTCAAGATCCGTGGGGCGACCTGCGCTAAAACCGGTGACCAGCACGGCCGCTCCGGCGATGACGGGCAGGCTGTCCGTCATGAGGTTGAGGGGCACGTCCCCGGATACGCCTCGTCGCCAGCTGCCGAATGGCCAGATTCCCAGCAGCATTGCCGCCGATGCTGTCGCAAGAGCCGGCTGTGCCGCCGGCCAGCCGGCCGCCAGCCATAACGGGAACAACGAGATGAACGGCCAGATCAAGTGTCGTGCTCCAGCGGTTACCTCTGACCGTTGGGACGCGAACCACACCAGGACGAAAAGGGTGATGGCCAACACGCGCGAGCGGTCGTCGGCCGCCCAGACGATGGGTAGCACGGCAGCAGCCAACCCCAGAAGCCACGCCGGGCGAGTTCCCATGCCCATCGGGCTGTCGTCGCGCAGGACGGCATATACAATGGCCGCGAGCAATAGCAGCAGGACGATCCCGGTCAGGCTCCAGGCCGTTTGGCCCACGGCCCATTCCCGCCCGAAAAGGGACGAGGTGGCCACGGTCGAATCAGGTTGAAAGAAGAACCAGAGGGCAAACGCCAGCAGATTAGCGATCAGGGAAGTCGCTAAAAGGATCGGATTTCGCCGCTTGGCCAGGTAACAAATGCCCGCGGCGATGGCCAGGATGACCCAGAGTACGGCATAGGGTGCGAATGACATCGAAGGCCGATTTTAGGCCCGAAGCGCCCGGCAGGCAAAGCGACTTCAGGAAAGCATAAGATTCAAGCGGTGCTAGGATGAGACCCGGTGCAGCCTAGTTCGGGCTGTGGATCGTGCCCAATTCAGGCGGGGGGCTAGACCGAACCAGTCGTGGAGCGGTTTCCACGCGCCGTATCGCGCTGAGGATGGACGGCAAGGCCCGGCGCGTCGCCTGTTCCCCCAATTCAATTAATTGCGCATAGTCGGAGAACTTGAAGTAGGACACCCTCTTCATCTCGGGCACGATGAGGCAATCACATTCATCGCTGCCGTTGCCGGCATTTCTGATCAAGGTTTCGATGGCGGCGATCCCCAGGCTGAAGGGGCCGAGACGGGGGCGCAGGGCGGGCATGAAGATATCGACACCGATCACATAGTCGGCGCCCAGGAGTCGGGCCACATCGGCGGGGATGTTGTCGGTGATACCGCCGTCAACCAGAATACGGTCACCGATCTCTACCGGCGGGACGAAGCCGGGCACGGAGCAACTGGCCCGGACGGCAGTGGTCAGGCGGCCCTTTTGCAGCACGACGCGCTCGCCGGTGTTCAGATCGCTGGCCACGGCCGCAAAGGGGATGGCCAGATCCTCTACCTCAAACTCGCCGACGTTATCGATGAACCAGTTTTCGAGTTGCTTGAAGGTGACGAGTCCGCCGGCCGAGAAGAAGGGGCGCGAGACTTGCCACCAGCCGGTTCGGGCGGCGATGTCCCGCAGCTCGTCGACCTCCAGACCGGCGCAGTAGGACGCCCCGATCAAGGCGCCGATGCTGGTTCCGGCGATGCAATCGATGGGCACGCCGGCGCGCTCCAGCTCGGAGAGAACGCCGACGTGGGCGATCCCGCGGGCCACCCCGCCACCCAGCGCCAAACCTATCTTCAGCCGCCCATTATTACTGTTCATGGCACAATATGTATTGTCAGAAGGTGCGATCAACGACTCGATAAGGTCGTGAACTTATTGCGACCACAAATCTATTGCGACCGAATACTTATTGCGGCCAATCCGTATCCACTTTCATCGCCGCGGCCACCAGCTCGGTTGCCGCCTTGGGCGCCTTGAGCACGGTCATCATATTGCCCTTAAGCTTGAGTTGGCCGGACATGATGCCGCGGATCGGGTCGATCTTCTTCTCCATGACCTTGCGCCAGGTATCGATGCTGGCGCTCAATTCGAAGGCGACCTTTTTGGAGGCGGGGTCCTCGACAACATAGGCGTCGCGGGCCTTGCCGTGCCAGAGGTCCAGATACAAATAGGTATCCTTTGGGACGCCTGCGCCGGCGGTGGTGATGAAGTAAAAATCCCCTTCCCATTTCGAGGCGGCTTTGGCATACGCATCGCTGTTGTTCACGGCGTCCATCAATGCCTTGCCCCATTCATCGGTTGCAAACTGAATCCCCATCTTGATTGCCTCCCATATTTCGCCGTCAGTTACGATTGATTGTTTCTTAAGATAGCATATCCGGCCCGTTGTGGCCAATCCAAATGAGGCCTTCATGATGATCGGTCAAACGGGCGAGGCGGTCGCGAACCACGGCCTAGCGCCCTTTGAAATCTGGCGGCCGTCGAGTCATGAACGCTTGCGCGCCTTCCAGAAAGTCCTCAGTGGCGAACAACTGGCTTTGTGCCCAGCCCTCCAGCATCAGGCCGCGGTCGATATCGGCCAGCCCGTCGATGACGCGCTTGGCCATGCCCACGGCCAGGGGCGCGGCCTGGGCGATCTCGGCCGCCAGCGCCTCGCCTTTGGCAGCAAGCTCCTCGCGGGGCACGACATAATTGACGATCCCCCACTTCTCGGCGGCCGTGGCGTCCATCCTACGGCCGGTGAAGATCAATTCTTTGGCGCGCGCCGGACCGACAAGCCGCGTCAAACGGGTCGTGCCGCCCACGTCGGGGATGATGCCCAGCAACGTCTCCGGCAATCCCAGCGCCGTGTTCTCCGCCGCGATGCGCAGGTCGCAGGCCAGCGCCAGCTCGAAGGCCAGGCCCAGGCAGTGGCCGTGCAGCAAGGCGATCGTCGGTATTTCCAGCCGCTCCAGCTGGTTCAATACTCCCTGAAACTCATCGGTGATGGAGCGCATCCGCTGTTGCCAGTGCGGGCCGTGGGTTTGCGCCAGCCCCAGCAGGGCAGAGACGTCGATGCCCGCTGAAAAGCTCTCGCCCTCGCCGCGAATGAGGACGGCGCGGATTCCCGGCGTGCGATTGGCGGCCGTGACGGCGGCGTCGAACGCCTTGAATAGCTCCAGACTGATGGCGTTGCGCTTTTCCGGCCGGTTGAGAGCGACCTCGAACAGACCGTCGCGCTGCTGTGTGGTGACCAACTCGCTCATGGCTACCTCCCTTGTCAAATAAAAAAAGACCGCGGTTTCAGCCGATTGTGCCACAGGGGCGACAATCAGTCGAAATCGCGGTCTGTTGAACGGCCTCGATGCGCGCCGGGCGCGATCGATATCTAGACGGCTACTCCAGTCGGTAGCTGAACGGGGCGAACGCCACCGGGATCAGCTTGATGTGTTGCGCGGCAAAGGGGATGCCGATGATCGTGATCGCCAGCACGCCGGCGCTGATCAGATGGGCCAGGGCGATCTCCCAGCCGAACAACAGGATCCAAATGATGTTGAGCATCAGCGACAGGCAGCCTTCGCCTCGCGCGGTTGGGATGATTGTCTTGCCGAACGGGGTCAGCGTGGCGACGCCCAGTTGCATGGCTTTCACGCCGAACGGAATGCCGACGATGGTGAGGCAAAGCAGCAAGCCGCCCAGTATGTAGCCCACGCCGGCGATCAGCCCGCCAAAGATTAACCAGATGATATTACCTAAAAAACTCATTGCTCCTCAATTGGCCGGATAAACTGTTGCTTGATGGTGTCGTTATCCGGCATCAATACTCATTACGCAGGAGACAGGATTAAGTTTCATGGTTCCGACGGTCAACCGGTTTCGCCCAATCAGATCGATGGACTATAATGCCCGGACGCGGCCGTGGGGCGATGATAGGGATGGTGACCATGAGCCAAGCCGAATATCGCCCGAGCGACCCGAGGAGTGATGTATGACCAACCGATTGGCCGGTGAGACCAGCCCCTATTTGCGCCAGCATGCCGATAACCCGGTCGATTGGTACCCGTGGGGCGAAGAGGCGCTGCAACGCGCCCGCGACGAAGACAAGCCCATCCTGCTAAGCATCGGCTATGCCGCCTGTCACTGGTGCCACGTCATGGCCCACGAATCTTTCGAGGACCCGACCACGGCCGAGATCATGAACCAATATTATGTCAATATAAAGGTCGATCGCGAGGAGCGGCCCGACCTCGACAGTATCTACATGAGCGCGGTGCAGGCGATGACCGGTCAGGGCGGTTGGCCGATGACGGTGATAGCGACGCCTGACGGACGGCCGTTCTTTGGTGGAACCTACTATCCGCCCGTCCCGCGCCACGGCATGCCTGCCTTCAAACAGGTGTTGCTGGCGGTGGCCGACGCCTGGGGCAAGCAGCGCGAGGAGATCGAGCGCAGCGCCGGGGAGATCGCCGTCCATCTGCAAGAAATCTCATCGGCCGAGGCGTTTGGCGGTGGTGGCGCTCTGAACGCCGATCTGATTGACCGGGCGCTCGACGGGCTGCTGCGCACGTTCGACGCCAAGCTGGGCGGCTTCGGTCAGGCCCCCAAGTTCCCGCCGTCGATGACGCTGGAGTTTCTGTTGCGCGTGTATGCGCAGCGGGGCGACGCAATGGCCCTGCGTATGGTGGAGCACACGCTGACCATGATGGCTCGCGGCGGCCTCTACGACCAGATCGGCGGCGGCTTTGCGCGCTATTCGACCGATGACCGCTGGCTGGTTCCCCATTTTGAAAAGATGCTCTATGACAACGCCCTGCTGGCGCGGGTTTACCTCCATGCCTGGCAGGTGACGGGCAAGCCGCTCTATCGGCGCGTCGTGGAGGAGACGCTGGACTTCGTCACCCGCGAGATGCGCCACGAGTCGGGCGGATTCTACAGCAGCTATGACGCCGACAGCGAGGGCGAGGAGGGCAAGTTCTACGTCTGGACGTCGGCCGAGATTCGCGCTGCCCTTGGCCCCGACGCCGACCTGTTCATGGTTGCCTATGACGTCAGCGAGCGGGGTAATTGGGAAGGCCACAATATCCTGAACCGGCCGCGCGACCCGGCCGAGGTCGCCGCCTTGTATGAGCTGGATGAGGCCGAGCTGGAGCGACGGCTGGCGGCGAATCGACAGACCCTCTATGAAGTGCGCGCCGGTCGTGTCTGGCCGGGGCTGGATGACAAGGTGCTGACCGCCTGGAACGGTCTGATGCTGGCCGCCTTTGCCGAAGCCGGGCGAGCGCTGAATCGGCCCGATTACATCGATATCGCCACCCGGAACGCCGAATTTCTGTGGGCGAATCTGCGACAGGACGACGGCCGCCTGCTGCGCTCGTGGAAGGCCGGGGCGGGAGCGCGCTACAACGGCTATCTGGAGGATTACGCCTTCCTGGCCGACGGCTTGCTGGCCCTCTACCGGACGACGTTCGAGCCGCGCTGGTTCGCCAGGGCGCGGGAACTGGCCGACCGGATGATGATCCACTTCCGTGACGACGCCGGGGGCGGCTTCTATGACACGTCCGACGACCATGAACCGTTGCTCCACCGGCCCAAGGATATGCAGGACAACGCCACGCCCAGCGGCAACAGCATGGCGGCGCAGGTGTTGCTCCTGTTGGGCCTCTACACCGGCGAGGGCGGTTATTGGGACACGGCCGCAGCGATGGTCGCGGCCCTCACTGATCCGATGGCTCGCTACCCCGGCGCGTTCTCGCAATGGCTCGCCGCGGCGACGCTTATCCTGGGGCAACCGCAGGAGGTGGCCATCGCCGGAAACCCGGACGCGGCCGACACTCAGGCGCTGCTGGATGTGGTGAACGGGCGCTATCGGCCCGATCTGGTTGTGGCTGTGGGCGATGACACGGCCGCCGGGATTATCCCACTGCTGGCCGACCGGCCACCCATTGACGGCCGGGCGACAGCCTACGTGTGTCGCCGGTTTGTCTGCCGTCTGCCAGTGAACGAGCCGGGGGCGCTGGCGGAGCAACTGGACGGCGCGGCCGCCGGTTGACCGCCGCGCCAACCTAATCAGTGACGGCCGAAGAAGCGTTCCCGTAATACCCGAGCCAGAAAAACGGGATTGCCGACCAGGTAACGTTGCCAGAGTCGGCCCGGTTCAATGACGAGCCTGCCTAGCCATTCCAGACCATTGTTGGTCATCCAGGTTGGTGCACGTCTGAGATTACCCGACAAATACTCAAACACTGCGCCACCGGTCAGGGCAATGTTGGCGTCAATGCGACCCCAGTTATCATGCAACCATCGCTCCTGTACCGGCATACCCATGCCGACAACGAGGATGTTTGGCCGTTTCTCGTTGATTTCGCGTATTACTGCCTCGTTCTCGGGGTGCCCGTTCACTTTCTCAAAATAGCCGTCGCGTATACCTACTATCTTCAGGCTGGGAATACGCTCTTGCATGCACTCGGCCGCGCGTTGGGCGACACCCGGCCCGGCCCCCAGGAAGTAGAGCGTGTAACCTCGCTCCGCGACGAATTCGCCCAACTGCCACATCCAGTCGGCATAGGTGATGCGTTCGGGAATATGGTGTCCCAGGATTCGCGCTCCCAGTAAAACCCCCGCGCCGTCGCAAAAGACAATCTCAGCCTGATTGAGGTAATCCCGTAACCAGGGGTTTACAACGGCAAGGTTTATGCAATTGATATTGACATTCAGCACTTCCGCATGCGCCCCGGAGTCGATCAATTCGGCCAGTTCCTCATGCAATTGATCCACAGTCAAGGAGTGGACCTGGATGCCAAGGATTTTAATTGGTTGTGGGCGTATCATCGCTCTGTTTGTTTATCTGTATAGCTGTGGCCACCAGCAGCCCGATGATCGCCCATAGGAAAACATAGGCTGTGGCGTCCGTCGAGGGATTGTTCATGATATTATTCACGATTGCGGTTACGAAGAACCAGCGGCCATAACACAGGAACGTTCTTTCTTTAGTGTACGCAGCCATACTGTGCGGCGGGCGTGTAACGATCCAGGTGGAGATGAGCATGCCCGCCAGTGCAGTAAATCCTATTAGTCCATGACGGTACAGGATGGCTAAATATTCGCTATGAGACCCCATAGGAAATCTTAAACCTGGATGGTCGCGTTCAGTGCCCCAGCCCAGCAGTGGTCGTTCCATAAAGCTGGACAGCGTAGCCTCATAGACGCCAAATCGACTTGTAAAGCTCCCCGACCCACGAGCGAAGACGAGGGCGCCCACAGCCTCGGTCGCCTGGTCGGTAAGTCCTGTGCCTGATCCGCTACCGGATAACTCAAGAGCGGCCGTGAGGAGGACCAATACGATCGCCATGGAAAGGCCGAGGCTCATGAATACCCGGTTTATTCGACGCTGCTTGCTATATAACAATCCAAAAAAGATCGCTCCCGCTAATAGCGCAATGGTTGCTACGCGACCGGTCGTATAAACGAGATTGATTAATAGCAGGAGAATCCCCATTCCCCAAGGGATTTTCGCGAGTCCTCGTTTTTGACTAAGTTTATAGAATAGAAACGGGATAGTGTAGACCAGAGCGCTGGAATAACTGTTGCTGAATAGGAATAGACCGCTGAGCCGGAAATAGTTCCCCAAACCTGCGAACCAGGCGCGATCGCCCAAGGTACGTATCACGATTGTTTGGCCGTAGCTTGTATTGGCCACTGCGGAGGGCAGGAGGTTTCCGATGAAGGAGTGTATTTGAGGCCGCCATATGCCGACGATAGCCAATAGTCCCATACTACCTGCGACCATTATCGTGATCAAGGTGACGTCGAGTGTTTTCTCAATATTTTTCCATGAGCGAGCGCGGTTGGTGATGATCAGCAGCACCAGGAACCCGGCCGTGAAAGCGCCCAGATTGCGCACATACGAGAACCATCGCTCCGGTTCAACGATGAATAAGCTCGAAAACAGAACCGCTACGAGAAATGCTGCAAACCAGCGTAACGGAGGATTTGCCGCGACTCGCAATCGTTGTAGAAAAAGCAATTTAAGCGTGGCCCAGCCAAAGACGATCGGCCAGACAAACTGCTCTACGCCCAATAGCCACCATACGGGCAACAATAAAATCGCCAATTGAACATCGAACAGTGGCTCAGTATCGATGAAGGGCAACAACAACGAGCGGTTGGGCGGAGCTTCCGGCAAGGGTTGCTGATGTTGAGATACACTCATGTTTGTTGTAACTGATACTTATTTCGCAATTTGGCGCTTGGTGTGTCTATTGTTCAGCGAAGGCGGATATACGCCTGGCTTTTAAGCGATCCGCTGCGTTGCTCAATCTCGATATTGAACCGTTCGCGCCAATGTTCAATGACCGCTCTTTCATTGTTGCGGCGGCTGTCATCGAGCACGATTAAGCTGTTGCTATCCAGCGCCCCCGCAAAGAACGGCAACGCCGGGGATCGCGACAAGGCTGAGACCGATTTAGGCCCGTCGACCACCAGGACGTCGATACGGACGACACTCCCCAGAATTTGCTGAGCCTGTTCGGGGGCATACCACAGCTCACCCGATTCGGCATTGGGCACGAGCGGGGCATGAATAATCGTCACATAATCAGTCAGATCGTTGACGGCGACGGCCATGCGCATAACCTCGAACCAGTTTTCATCCTCATCCAGGGAATAGATATGGCCACCGCCCAGTTGCTTCAACAATTTGCCGATCAATAGTGTCGACATCCCTGCTCCACATTCAACCACCGTTCGGTACTGATGATATTGGATTGTCGCCAGCAGATTCTGCAAATCGGTCGGCTCCATGGCCCAATAGCTGTGCGGCAGGAAAGCCGGATTTAACATGGACTGCAGATTGATGAAAGAACGGAGTTCATTGTATTGATTTTCCAGCCCCAGGACTGCGCTGCGCTTTCGATCGAGGTAGAAGATCAGGATAAGCACCGACGTGCTCCAGGCGATGGCCACTCCGGTAGCCACGGGCTTGACCAGAAGGTATGCCAGCCCATAGACCGCCAGAGTTGAAAAGAAAGCCAGGGCTTCAACCAGGATCATTCGATTGAAAGTGATAGTTCTTGTTTGTTTCATAGGTTTACTGCTGCTTGCGGCGATTTATCTCTTCCCTATTGCCAAATTGTTGGTGGTCAGTGGCGAGGTAAAACGGGTCGCGCGCTCATCCCCGTTTCATAAGCTGCCAGGTACGCGGTTGTTACTGCCTCGATCGTGTAATATCCGGCTTGCCTAATGCAGTCAGACCTCATTTTTACCGCTGCTTCTGGGGTAGCATACAATTGCCGGATTGCCCCCTGCAGCGACTCGACATCATTTGGCTCCACCAGCAAGCCGGTGATTCCCTCTTCGACTAGCTCCGGCATGCCACCGATCCGGGAGGCGATGACAGGTTTACCGTATGCATACGTCTCGATAATGGAGTTGCCGAATATTTCTTGATAGGTAGATGGCATGACCAGAACATCTGCCTGAGCGATGAGGTTTTCCTTTTCTACGCCCGCAAGGTGGCCGTGAAAACATAACCTGGGCATATCCGTGTATGAGGCGCGCAAGGCTGTTTCTTGTGTACCACTTCCGGCGATATCCAGAGAGAGGTCGGGTAACTCGTCTGCAAGTCCGGCAAACGCCCGGCACAGAATTTCGATCCCCTTTTCGGGTTCCAGGCGGCCTAGATAGAGTAACTTGAGTCCGCCTGTGGATTGTAAATGCCGCGGTGTACGAATTGCTATCGCGGCTAACTCACTGGCGGTCAAACCATGCGTGTTGGGCACGACGATCTGCTGCGCACGACTGAAGAAACCTACCCCGGTGATCGTCTCCAGCGTGAATCGACTTGGCGCGGTAGCTACATCGACCTGATTCGACATGCGTCTCCGCAATGCCTGATAAGGGCGCATCGACCAATGTTGCTGTAATGCCAGCCGGCCTATGCGCGTGCTGAGCGTGCCCTCAGGACTGATTAGCTCGTAATCACGACAGGTTTGTACGATTGGCCGACAATTCTCTGCGGCCGCCGCGCTCCACACCGCCGGAGATAACCCCCGGAGCTTATGGATGTGGATGACATCCGGTTTCTCCGCATTGATGACATGCCTCAAATAACGATAGGCAGAAGGGTTCCAGATATCGATCGATTGCCAGATGACTTTTTTCCAGAGCGGCTGCTTATCCTTGTTTTCGATCCAATATAAGTTACGAGGCCGAAACGCGTAGACCTTAATCCCATCCTCAATGGTCAGGTGTGGCTCCGGTTCGTCATGGGTCGTCACTGCCACAACCTCAACGCCCTGTTGGACCAATCCGCGGGCCAATCGAACTGCAGATGTCGACGCGCCGCCACCCAGTTGGGGATCCAACAAGAACGATACCAATAGGACTTTCATTTCTTAACTTTGCTTAACAGACCTGTATTTTTTTCTGGGATGGTGCTGCAACCCAACTTGATCCTATTGGACGCCCTCAAGTTCGACCAGGTTCATAGATTCTTGGTCAATTCCTGACCAGCGTCTAATATTGGATACGCTTGATGCCCACGACCAGCTAATTCATTAGTCAAGCATTGTTCATCCTGCTACCTGAATTGCCGGTCGGCTAGTTGATATGAGTATGTTGGTTCTTTTCATCAGGATCGTCAGATTGCCGATTGAGGATATTAACCTCATAGATAGCCATAGCGACGCAACATGGGCCAGGTTAATGCTGTTACGATAGCTTTGTCTGCTTTTCTGAACTCATGTTGCCAGGCGTTATCCATTTTTAACTGCACAGATCCCTTCTGGAAGCGCATCGGATTACCGACCAGTGCATGGTTTTCTTTGGAAAAATTTATCTCTACGCCATTGATGAAACCAAGATCAGGTTCCGATAACCCGATAAGGTGTGCAACGCGCCCGATGACTTCCAGTGGGTTGGCGATAAGTTCCTCATAGCGCACACGGGTATATCCATCGACCCGATTACTCGCCATTTCCGTCAGCTGATTGCGATAGAGCCACTCCAGAGCTGAGCGATGTGGCGAATGTCGATCCATATAGCCGATCTCGCCTACGTGATGGGCCTGCTTCTTTTCCCGTGTCCAGGAGTAGGCCACAGCCCGACTGTCGCGCACCAGGTGCAGCACTCGCAGATGCAAATCAGTCATTCCACGCAGTAGATTAAGCGTGGGGATATCTTTTGAAGCGTCGACGATGGTATGACAACCAGTGAGATCGTGAATAGCGGCATATATCTTGCGTAACGTTCCGGTATAGATGAGTTGGTTCCGCATGAACTCTTCGTCGGTCAACGGTTTTTTGAGCACGCCTGGAACATAGCGAAGTCGGCTCACCTCATGCTGGGTTGCGGACAGATCCGCAAACCCTTCAGCTGTCAGTGAAAAATCGGTTTGCGCCATCACCTCTCTCCAGAAGGCGCACTCGCTGAGTATTTCGCCACATCCACATCGTTGCAAAGTTGGTGAGCGGTGCCATACGTGCCGTAATTCGCCGATGTTAATGACGCCATCCATTTGGCCCAGAATTCGCTCCAGTAAGGTGCTGCCGCTGCGGCCGGCTCCGGCAATATAAAGAATATCGATCATTTTTTTCCTACTCGCCGAAGGATCGATTTAATGAACGTGCGATCCTCTGCGTCGAGGCCCAGCAGTAACAGCAAGCCGTAAAAGCTACCTGCCGCCACCAGGGTTGTCATCAGCAAGTTGAGGGTTGAGCCTAAATGTAATAAGCGTACCCCACCCAATAGAGCTGCCGTAATGATCGTGGCAACAACTCCCTTCAGATACCGCCGATCATAAGGCCAGATATGGTGGATGTGATGGACAACTATCAGCCCCAGTGCGAATAACCCACCCACTGTGAGCGATGTTGCTACGGCCGCACCATTCATTCCCCAGGTCGGGATCAATGCCAGGTTGAGTGTCAGGTTGACCACCACGATTAGCATGCTTAACCGAAGCCAGGCTGTTTGCCGGCCGGTCATAACAAGGATTATGCCTGTTGCGCCCGTGGCGATATTGATGAATTGCCCCACGGTGAGAATTAATAGCGCTGTGGCTCCGCGCGTATATTGGCTGCCGAACAGAACGGTCATCACATCTCCGGCGGCGAAAAAGATCACCAGCGCCACCGGCACGACGCAGTAAATGCCCCATTTTGTATTAACCCGATACAACTCCTCCAATTGCTTCATGTCGCGCTTGTGATATTGCTCGGCGATCATCGGCATGAGGATCATGTTGAATGCGTTGAGAATCATGGCGAGGATTACCGAGAGTTGCGCTGCCGCCTGATAAACGCCGACCTCCTCAGAGGGCCAGTAATATCCCAGGAACAGGCGGTCAACGCGATTGATGATGACCCCAAACATGCTTGCTAGTGCTGTAGGTAGCGAGTAGACGAGCAATGCTCGGGTGGAAATAGCTGACCTCGATGGCTCCGTGAACACCGGGGCGAATAGTCGCCACAGAAAGTAGAGCGACAGACCGAAGGCGGCGGCAAACGAAACTACTGTTGCCACGATTGCACCCAGAAGATGCCAGCCTATCAGGTAGAGCGCGATAAAGAGAATTAGATTGAGAGTGCCCTGGCCAACCTGTTCCGACGCCATGGCAAAGATCATGCGTTTTGTGATGCGTGTGGCATTGGCGGTGACACTAAGCGCGCCCATAAACGGCAACATAAGCGCAAAGATGCGGAACAACGGCAGGAACTCCGGCTCCTTGAACAAGCCCCCTGTTATCCAGGGAGCCAGAATGAGAAGAACACCGGTAATGCCCCATCCAATTGCGAAACTGAGCAGCACGGAGCGGGTGAGGATGCTTCGAAGTGCCGGGTTGTCCTTGCGCCAATATTGCATGCCGAAATGGACGACGCCATTTTGAAGGCCAGATGGGGCCAGGATGCCGACGATGCGCAGCAGGTTCCAGCCGATGGCATATAACCCGAATGCTTCCGGCCCAAGTAGCCGAGCCAGCGCGATCTGCTTGACTAATTCAAGGCCGCGGCCCAGCCCGATGCCGAATAATGAGATCCAGGCGCCGGTGGCCATGCGGTTTATACTGGTGTCCGCAGTCCCATTAACTGTTGGAGTTGTGATGGGCTGATCGACACTCGAATCAAGGCTCATCGTCACCTGCCGGTTTGTTGAGTTGCTCTCGCGCCCGAACATCGTTCGGATCAATTGTCAATACTTTCTCGAACAAGGGAATCGCCAGTTCAGGCCTGCCTGACTCGGTGTAGATCAGGCCGAGGCTGACATAAGCCCACTTCGGCTTGCCGTCGATGTCAATCGCCTTCCTCAGGAAGGCAATCGCCGTCTCCGCGTCTCTTTCCACATACCAGGTCAAACGGCCGCTATGGACATTGGCCCAATAGAGATCGGGCGAATACCGGACCACCGACAGATATTCATCCAGCGACTCCCGCTGTCGCCCCAGCTTTTCCAGCGCCTCGGCCCGGCCCATTCGGGAAGCGATGAAGTCGGCCGCATCGACGTATTCATTTTGCCGGATGGCTTCGTCGAAGCGCTCCAGAACGGTGGTCCAGTCGGCCGGTTCCTTTTGTTTCTCCAGTTGGCCTAGCCTTGTCAGGATATTGCTGCGGCCAAATTCGGCCCGTTCGGGGGACGACAACGCGCGAAGGTAGTAGTGGTCGGCCGCGCCGGCGTCGCCCATCTGGGCCGATACCATGGCAAGTAGGTACCAATTGTCTCCGTTATCCGGCTCCATACGGGCGGCCGCCTGATACCAATCCCGGGCGGTGGCGAAATCGCCGGTGCGTTCCGCTTGTTGCGCCCAACGCCCTAGCTCGGCGTTGATGCCGGGCATTCCTTCCCAAGCCGCCACGGCCTCGTCTGGTTGGGACTGAAACCAGTAAGCCAGGCCACGTCCGCGCCAGGCTCGTTGTCCGGCGGCCGAGTTGAGTTTGACTCGGCCGAAACTGGCCAGAGCGCTATCAAACCCGGTGCTTTCCCCGGAGGCCTGTGCTCGATTGAGTTGCAGATAGCCTGTATTCACCCTAAGGCGCACGAGCATATCCCTGGCGTGGAATAAAGTCGCGGCGAGCGCCAGGATCAAGGCCCAGGCTATCAGCTTGTTATGCGCCGGTTGGCGTTCGTTTGTGTCCATTCGATCAGGCGGCTGAGCGATTGCCGGATGACTTCCACCAGGTCAGGAGGATCACCGCCATGGCACTTAGCAGAAAGCCCAGCATCCCGAACACCGCCGCCGATACCACCAGACTCGACCGATCATACTTAACTGGCGGGACCGCCAGACTGGCGATTCGCAAGCTGTTGCCGGTGTCCTGTGACTGGATCCGCACTTCGTCGATTCGGCGGGCCAACGTCACGGCTGTCTCCGCAGCCACGTCGCGTTGGCGAATCAGTTCATCATAGCGATTGGCGATGGATTGCTGCTCGCGTTGCAAACTGAAGAAGT
Organism: uncultured Ardenticatenaceae bacterium; assembly: GCA_964466135.1. Classification (GTDB taxonomy): domain Bacteria; phylum Chloroflexota; class Anaerolineae; order Promineifilales; family Promineifilaceae; genus Promineifilum. The sequence continues at coordinate 27,347 of CAYXNH010000009.1, forward strand.
GCGATTCAAGTTCGAGGAGTTTAACGTCGATCGTCGCCAGACGGGCTTCGACTGTCTGCGCCAGGGCGCTGAGTAAGGCTAACTGCTCTGACCGCACGCCGGTGGTCAAGTCGAACTCCGGGTTGGCCTGCAGCTGAACGGATGCAGACGAGGATTGGGCGATGCCGACGGTCGGCGAGATGATGGGGGTTTCGTGGATGTAGGCGTTTTGTTGCAGAGTCAGAGCCGTCAACTGGTCGGCGAAAGTGATCGTGTCGCCGGAACCGGCCTCTATCTGTGCGCTCAACGCCTCGATATCCTCCAGCAGCAAGCTGAGCCGCCGCTGATCGGCCAGATAGGTGGCCTGCTGTTGGCCCAGCGAGAATAGCTGGTTCTCGACGATGACCATGCGGTTGCCGGACTGAAAATCGACCAGGGCTTGCTCGATCCCTTGCAACTCAGTGATCGTATCGCCCCGCAGGTTCTCGTAGAATTCCACCTGTCCGCTCCGACCGAGATTGATTTCATCGACCGTTTTGACAAAGGTGTTCGCCCAGACATTGGCCAACTCGGCCGCCACCTGTGGATCATTGTATCTGACAGACAGGCGTAACAACCGGGAGTCATCACCTTTTTCCACTTTGAGGATATCTCGCAATTCCGGCAAGGTGGCGATTGTTCCCCCCGACAGCTCCTTCGCCCGCTCCAGCACGGCCGATACCACATCATTGCTGGTCGCTATCTCCGGATAGGCCGCGGCAAGGGAATCCAGTTTGATTGAGTTGATGACGCGCTCGTCGAATTGCAGACGCTGAGCAGGATCGAAGGCTGCGACCAGTGCGGTCGCCCGGTAATTTGATGAAGAAAAATGAAGGAGCGTCGCGATGAGTATACCTGCGATAACGGCTCCCAGAATGACCCGCCACCGTCGAACAAGCGCGTCGACATAGGGGCGGAGGTCAATCGTATCGTCCATAATGCCTCCCAAGGCTGGAAATAATTAACCCACCGATCTTACTTGAGGGTCACTATTCGGGCAAACTCGCCGGATGCGCGGCCGGCAAGCAACGCGATGCTTTAACGAGGTCGAAGCGTATCGGGGCAACTGACCGGCAGGCCATTGTCGGCCAACACGTCGGGATAGAATCGCTGCGCGTGGTGGAAGATATCGGCCAGCGACAGGGTCTTCCACACCGGTCCCTTGAGGCTCAGCAGGTCGCTGCCTATGGCTTTGGTCAGCCGTATCTCCCCCAACAGCAGGCAATGCAGCGTATCGGCTGTCAGATCGACCTCGATGGTGGGCTTCAGGTCGGCTTGACCAAAGAGAAACTTCACCGGCGCACGACGCGCATCGATCGTGATCGCCGCCTCGGGCGTGGAACAGTTGAAGGTGATCGCCAGCGATGCCTTCAGCAAGGCATCGGCCGCCTTGGGATCATGGGTCTGAATGATCCCGAACAGAGCCTGGAGGCAGGAATATAGTTGGGCATCGCTGGCATAAATTGACATAATATCGTCCCTCGACGCTATTCCGGCGATTGAGAATCTTCGGTCGCGGACAGTCGTTGCTTCCATTGCTCGGCCTGGAACTGGATCGAGTAGGTGATCATGTACCACACCCCCTTCCAGGTGTTGGGGTCCAACAAATCCTCGCGCGTTGCTCCCTGAAACGTGCTCAAGATCTGCTTGGCGAATTCCGGGGTGACGCGGTCCAGTCCCGACTTGCCCAGCCGCCACAGGCGGCCTGGCTGGATCGGTTCGGGCACGACCTGGTTGATCGTGTCCGACACTTTCTCGCGCATTTGTTCGGCCTGGAACTTGGCCGAATAGGTCATCATGTAGGCCAGACCCTTCCATGTTTCCAGATCGAGCAGATCCTCGGCCGACATCCCCTGCAAGTTGCGCAGCACGTCCATCTGCATTTCGGGGGTCAGCTTCTGGATATTGTCACGCACCATCGCCAGCAAGCGAGCCGGAGAATAATGAGCGTCGTAGGCGCGCGGCTTCTCATCCACCAATTGCTGAAGTTCGGCCACGCGAGCGTTCAAGTCATCTACCATCGCCCGAAGCTGTTCGGCATCTTCCGTCTTCGCGCCGGTGGCGACATCATCCGATGCGCTATCTGCGATGTCTTTCGCCCAATGCCCGGCCGAAGGAAAAGCGCCCAGTCCCTGATCGGAGAACTTGCGGACGATGTAGTTGACCTGTCCCTCGGTCAGTCCAACGGCCGCGGCCGCCTCGGCCCGGCTTCGGCCATCGGCCAGGGCCAGCAGGGCTGAGGCTCGTTGCCCCTCGATGTCCTGTCGCGCGGCGGCGATCTTCTCGATTACTGGGCGCGTTTCGTCCGTCAATAGCGTCTGGTTTGCCGACATGGTTCCTCCGTAGGTCATTTGATCTGTGTTTCCATTATAGCGAAACTCAACCGGCAGTGTTAACGATTGCGATAAACAGGGCAAGTTGATTGTTGAGCAGTTGGTTATCAGGAAACCCTCCACTCGCCGTTTGACATCCCCGACCCCCATATGATACTATTCCTTATAATGCGCTGCGTCATGTCGCGTTCGTCTGCGCTTACTTTGTCGCCGATGAGCGACGCGCATCACCTCCGGCCCGTCATCTGAATCGTAACCGAACAGGAGCTTTCCTAATGAAGGATGAGATCGAAATTACGGAAGAGACACCCGAATCGGCTAACACATTGCTTGGTGGATTGCGGCGCGTTCTCATGGCTGCTATCGGCGCCGTTGCCCTCACTCAGGAGCAGATCGAAGACTTCGTCGGCAAGCTGGTGGAGCGCGGCGAGATCGCCGACGGTGATGCCCGCAATCTCCTCGTCGATGTATTCGATCGGCGCAAGAAGATTGTCCAGGGCAGTGCGAAAAAGGCCGAGGAGAGCGTCGACAAGAGCATCGAGACTATCCTGACACGGATGAATATCCCGACGACGACCGAGATCGATGCGCTAAGCGAAAAAATCACTGAATTGAGTCACAAGATGGATCAACTCAATCACAAGCGTTGATATCCGGCCTGTTGGGCCGTCGCTGGTTTTGGCGTCCCTGCCTGTCAGACATATAATGGGCTATCGCCCGATTGGTAAACCGGACCTATCCTATGCCTGTTATCAAAAGATATCCCAATCGAAAGCTGTACGATACAGATGCCAAACGATATATCACTCTGAACGAGATCGCCGCCATCATCCGCGCTGGTGGCGAGGTTGTGGTGATGGACCATGCAACGGATGAAGACCTGACGGCCGTCGTTCTGACCCAGATTATCTTTGAGCAAGAGAAGCAACAAAAGGGTTTCTTGCCCAAATCCGTCCTGACCAATCTGGTGCGGGCCGGGGGCGACACGATCGGGAACTTGCGTCGTGGGCTTAATTTACCATTGGACCTCTGGCGTCATGTGGACGAAGAAATCGACCGGCGGGTCCAACTTCTTATCAGCAAGGGGGACTTGGCTCGGGAAGAAGGCGCCCGCCTGCGGGAAAAATTACTATCGCCAATCTTTTCTCCGCCCGAAGCCACGGCTCCTGACCAGGCGGAACTGGAGAAATTGTTGTCGGATCGCGGTGTTCCGACCCGGGATGAGCTGGAGCGCGTCTATGCCCAGCTTGAGGCATTGTCATTAAAACTGGATGACGTGATTGCGCAAGGGGAGGCCGGGGGGCCACAATCCTAGTCGCTGCCACATCCTGCATTCGGCTCGATACCTATTGCCATACTATCGTATCGTCAGATGATCACGCTCAACGGTACCATACAGCGTCGCTTTCATTTTCCGGCCGATCCCGTCACGACTCTCATTTACTTTAGTAATCTGAGTCGGGTGACGTATTTGCTGCCCCATATCAGTGTCATCGATACCTATGACGAAGATAAGGTTCGCATCCGTTATCAGACCGTCGAGTTGGGCGCGTACACGATCAATATCTATTGTGACCTGAAGAGCACCACCGATATCGAGAAACAGGAGATCATCATCGCGCCGCTGGAGGATTGCGAGTGGGTCGAGTCATCGGCCACGCTGAACGCCACGACCGGCTATGGTTATTACACCAGCTCGGCCCGGCTAATACCGGAGGAAGACGGGACAGGTATCGATTACCACTTCCAGTTTCAATCAAAACTGCCGCGGCCGCGCGGCTTGCGCATGATGCCCAAGCGCGTTGTCGACCGCATTGCCCAAAGCATATCGTTGGGCCGGGTCGAGGAAATTGCCGAAGGCTTCATGAAAAACGCGATCGATGCCTTTGACGACTGGCGGGCGGCTCAGATCGATGACCTGGTTAACCAATGGATGGCCACCCGCTAACGAGGATCTGTCGAGATGAATCGTGTCGGCAGGGATGAAAGAGGGAACCGGAAATGAAAATCGAAGGACGACGGACATTTGCCGCCGGCCCGGAAACCTTGTGGTCTTTGCTGCATAATCCGGATGTGCTCAAGCGGATCTTGCCGGACTGTGATATGCTCGAAGCCATCGCCCCCGATGAATTCCAGCTAACCCTCAACACACGCATTGGCCGGGATATCGAGCATCTCACCGGCGTCATGCACCTTGACCGGGTTACGCCCTATCAGGGGTTTGACTTCGAAGCCGAGAGCGAGAACCGCCCCGGCTATCTTTATGCCCGCGGCCGCGTGTCCCTCGAACCGGAGGGAGCCGGCGCCACCGCGCTCATCTACGAGGCCGATATCGAGCCACGAGGCCGTTTCGCCCGAATATCCCCCCGGCTGATGCAAACCACCATGAACGCCATCGCGCGCCGCAGCCTGGAAGCTCTCGAGTTTGAGGTCGCACTACGTACCGGCACCTTCACGACGGCTTTGACCACGCCTGCTGCCGGCATTGCGACGCGTTCGACCGAGATATACGATCTTGTGTCCTTCTTTCGTCGCTTGCTGACCGTCGCTCTGGCGATTTTGGGCGTTTTCCTTATCGCGCGTAGCCTCGGTCGCCGGCGAGCGCATCTGGTTGCCGGGCAGGATATCGGGGTACCAGTACGAATCCTGGACGAGTTGCCAATCCCATCCCCTGAAGCTCCGGCGTGGAGCCGGGTCTGAACCGGTCGTGAGCGACGACAGCGAGCCCGCCACGATCGAATACCGGCCACGGCCGGAGGCCCCTATTGGGGTGATGGACTCCGGCGTTGGCGGGCTTTCGGTGCTGCGCCATCTCCGTCAGTTGCTGCCGTCCGAATCGACTCTTTACTTCGCCGACCAGCACCACATCCCTTATGGCCCGCGGTCGCCGGAACAGGTGCGCGACTTCACGGCCGGGATCGCTCGCTTTCTCCTGCGGCACGAGGCGAAGCTCATCGTGGTGGCTTGCAACACGGCCACGGCCGCCGCGCTCGATTATCTGCGCCAAACGTTCCCGTTCGTGCCCTTCGTCGGCATGGAACCGGCCGTCAAACCAGCGGCACTGACGACGCGCAGCGGCAAGGTTGGTGTGTTGGCTACCCCAAGCACGCTTAACAGCAATCGGTATGCGACCCTGATGGCTCGTTTTGCCGCGGGCATCGAGGTTCATGAGGATCCCTGTGTGGGGCTGGTGCAACTGATCGAAGCCGGAGCACTGGACACACTCGAGACGCGAGACCTGTTGCGCCGTGTTATCGATCCAATGCTGGCAGCCGGCGTTGATACACTCGTTCTTGGCTGCACTCATTACCCCTTTGTTAGCCCACTGTTGCAAGAGCTTGCCGGAGAACAGGTGACTATCATCGATCCGGCTCCGGCGGTTGCCCGACAAACCCGATATGTGCTACAACAACACGGGTTAAGCGCACCCGAGCATCCGCGGGGTAAGTTGCGATGTTTTACCAGTGGCGATGCCCGGCAGTTTGACGATCTGGCGCAGTCGCTGACAGGCTATGTATGCAACGCAGAGACGGCACATTGGCGCGATGACGAGTTGATCGTCCCCGGCGGATAGAGAAAATAAAAAACGAGACGATCCTCACAGATTTGTCTCTAAAAAAATCTGCGAACTATGTGATATCTGTGGAAGCTCTTTATTCAGGATAGCCCGGCCGGGCGCAGCGCACTATGAGACGACGAGACCCCGCCCGCTGGCGATTGATTGAAGCCCGACTGAGCCGGGAAAGCAATATCTGGATAGCGACCGTTCGCGGCGATGGCCGCCCTCATCTCGTCCCCCTCTGGTATATCTGGCTCAACGACAAAATCTACGTCTGCACCGGCAGCGAGACGCAGAAATACACCAACATGTATCATAATCAGAACGTCGCCCTGTCCCTTCCCGACGCGGTCAATGTGGTCGTCATCGAAGGCGAGGCCCACACTGCCGGTCGGGCGCTCATCGATCCGCTGGCCGAGCATTTTCATAACAAGTACGAGTGGGATTTCCGTTATGATGAGACGGCCGACTGGCGGCTCATCGAGATAACGCCGTTCAAAATCATGGCCTGGGGCGATGGTTACGACCAGAACGAAGGTATTCGCGTATTGTAGATAATGATTGCCGTTCGCACACAGAACCCGACATTCGTCCCCGGTCTTACGCGAATCCAATCTTGCCTTGCTAGAATAATAAGTCGGCGGGGGTCTTGCCTTGACTGTCGCCCGAAAATGAATTGAGGTATACGAACCAAGGACAATAGCCCAATGCGATTTGATCGTTTTACGGAACGGGCCCAGGACGCGGCCACACGTGCCTATGAAATTGTGCGCCGCTATGGTCACACCCAGGTGGACACCGAACACGTCTTCCTGGCCTTGCTGGAGCAGCAAGACGGGGCCGTTCCTCAAATTCTGACTGGTTTGAACGCCGATAGCGCGGCCATGATCGACCGGCTGGATGCCGAACTGCGGGCCAGCCCCAAGGTGTCGGTCTATGGCAGCGGAGTGGGTCAGGTCTTCTACACGCCCCGAATCCGCACCGTGCTGGAACTCTCCCAAGGGGAGGCCAATCGGCTGAAAGATGAATATATCTCGACTGAGCATATCTTCTTGGCCATTCTGAGCGAGCGCAACACCGCTTCTTCGCGTATCTTGCAGGAGTTTGGCATCACTCGCGAGGGTGTGCTGGAGGCCATCAAGGAGATTCGTGGCGGCCAGCGCGTGACCAATCGTCAGTCTGAGAGCCGCTATCGCACCCTGGAGAAATATAGCCGCGATCTGACACAAATGGCTCGTGATGGCCATCTCGACCCCGTGATCGGCCGCGATGCCGAGATCTTGCGCGTGATCCAGGTGTTGAGCCGCCGCACCAAGAACAACCCCGTCCTCATCGGCGAGGCTGGCGTCGGCAAAACGGCCATCGTCGAAGGGCTGGCGCAGAAGATTATCACCGGTGATGTGCCCGAGAACCTGTTCAACAAGCGAGTTGTGGCCCTCGACCTGGGAGCGATGATCGCCGGCAGCCGTTTCCGCGGCGAGTTTGAGGAGCGCCTGAAGGCCGCCATGGAAGAAATCCAGCGCGCCCAGGGCGAGATCA
>CAYXNH010000010.1:0-32877 GCA_964466135.1 uncultured Ardenticatenaceae bacterium
CGGATGCTCGACCTATTGCGATTCACGTAAATACGTGCTACACTTAATTACGTGTGAAAACATGACAACTCAAAACATCACCCTCTCCCTTCCCAAGGACACCCTCCTCAAAGCCAAGCTCCTTGCCGTCCGGCGCGGGACATCCGTCTCCGGATTGCTGGCCGGAGAACTGGAAAAGCTGGTGGCCGAGGATGAAGCCTACGAACAGGCCCGGCAAAGCGCCCTGCTTCGGCTGGCCCAAGCCGGCGATCTGGGCACCAACGGCATCATAGCCACTGACCGGGATGAACTCCATGAGCGATAGAACCCTCTATTTCGTTGATACCAATGTCCTTATCTATGCTCATGACAAGTCCGCGGGCGCGAAGCACGAACAAGCCAAATCGTTAGTACAGGATCTTTGGCAGGAACACGCCGGCAGCCTCAGCATTCAGGTCTTGCAGGAATTCTACGTTAACGTCACTCGCAAGATCGCCCGGCCAATGACACCGGAGACGGCCGCGAAAATCATCGCCGAACTTGCCACGTGGCAGGTCCACCGACCTGATGCGAGCGACGTGCTGGAGGCCATCCGGCTCCAGACGCATCTTCAGCTTTCTTTCTGGGACGCGATGATCCTGACCAGCGCCCGCCGCCTCGGCTGCGCGACACTTTGGTCCGAAGACCTGAACCATGGGCAGCGATACGAAGGTGTGACGGTCATCAATCCGTTTGAATAACCCCATCTTCCTCATCCCCAGCCCCAACGCCCGCCTCACACCAATCCCGCCCGATGAAACGTCCCCTCCTTCTCCTGATCATCATGTTGGCCGTCCTTCCGGCCTGTCGACGAGCCGCTCCCGCCTTGCCGGCCGGACCGAAGACCACCCCTGCGACCCAAACGGCCACGGCCGTCCCGGTGCTGCCCACGGCCGACCGGCCGCAGCAGCCGACCGCGCAGGCCTCCCCCCTCGACGCATCGCCCGACGACCGCAGCGTCTACGCCTCCGGGCTGGTCACCGCCGAGCAGGGCGTGCTGGAGGCTTTGCCGGGCGCGCCGGTCTATCATCTGGAGTTCACTATCGCCGATTCCCTCGACGCGCTCGAAGGGCGACAGACGGTGACCTACACCAATCGGGAAGATGTGGCCCTGGAGGAGGTCTACTTCCATCTGCATCCCAAGACGCTGGGCGGGGCGATGGCCGTCAGCGACGTCACCGTCGATGGTCAGGTGGTTGAGGCCGCGGTGGAGGATACCGTCTTGCGCGTGCCGCTGCCCGCGCCGCTGCCGCCGGGCGAGGCGATCGACATCGCCATGCGGTTTCAGACGACCGTGCCCACGGAGATCGGCCGCAATTATGGCGTTCTGGCCTATTTCGACGACATCCTGGCCCTGGCCCATTTCTACCCCATGTTGGCCGTCTACGATGACGAGGGCTGGAATCTCGCTCCGCCGGACATTCAGGGCGATTTGACCTACAGCGACGCCGCTTTCTATCTGGTGCGCGTCACGGCTCCGGCGGAGCTGGTCCTGGTCGGCTCCGGCGTGGCCGTGGCCGAGGAGAGCGACGGCGACCGGCAGACCATCACCTACGCCCTTGGCCCGGCCCGCGACTTCTTCCTGGCCGCGGGCGACTTTGCCGTCACCAGCGGCCGGGTGGGTGAGACGACGATCAACAGCTACGCGCCGGCCGCTCTGGCCGAGGGCGCGGCCGCGGCCCTCGACGTGGCTTCGGCGGCTCTGTCGGACTTCAGCGAGCGCGTGGCGCCCTATCCCTATACCGAACTCGACATCGTCACCACGCCGACGAGCGCCCTGGGCATTGAGTATCCCGGCCTTATTGTGGGTACGTTGAGGATGTACGATCTGGACGGCGCGACGGCGGGCGGCCGACCCTATATAACCGATTTGGAGTCGACCACCGCTCATGAGGTGGCGCACCAATGGTTCTATAACCTCGTGGGCAACGATCAACTCGACGAGCCGTGGCTGGATGAGTCGCTGGTTTCCTACTCCACCTATCGCTACTTTCTGTCACGCTATGGGGCGAGTGTGGCCGATAGCTACTTCCGGCGGTACTACGATCGCTTTGCCCAGGCGAGCGAGGATATGCCTATCGGCTTGCCCGTGGCCGCCTATCGCGGCGGCGAATACGGCGCGTTTGTCTACGGCCGTGGGCCGGTCTTTCTGCGCACGCTGGAGGAGTTCATGGGACGCGACGTCTTCGATGCCTTCCTGAGAGATTACAGTCGTCGCTACCGGTGGCAAATCGCCGACACAGAGGCGTTTCGCGCGCTGGCCGAGGAGCATTGCGGCTGCGACCTGGGCGCGATGTTTGCGGAATGGGTCTATGAGTAATAATACTCAAGATAAATGACGGATTTTGCTGATAGACAAAAAGCCCATATCGATCTATAAATTGTTCTGTATCTTGTTGTGGATTTTGGCCATAGCAACCAACAACGAAGTCACATCAAGGCCAACATAGCAGCATCAACACAGCATCATAGACGCCAACCAGAGCGCACACGAGATATAAGAAGACCGGGCATAACCCGGCCTTTTTATTTTCCGATCTGATCCCCGCCCCCCGCTACGCCGCCAGATGATCGAGCAGAGCCATCAGGCCCAGCCGGTAGCTGTGGCGGCCGAAGCCGCTGATCTGCCCCAGGCAGACCGGCGCGATGACCGAGTTGCGCCGAAACTCCTCGCGGGCGTGGATATTGGACAGATGCACCTCGACCGCCGGCAAGCCGACCGCGGCGATGGCGTCGCGCAGGGCGTAGCTGTAATGCGTCAGTGCGCCGGGATTGATGAGGATGCCGTCGCCCCAGTCTTGCGCGTCCTGTATGGCGTCGATGAGCGCGCCCTCGCTGTTTGATTGCAGGAACCGCAGCTCAGCGCCGGCGGCCCGGGCTTGCTCCAGCAGCATGTCGTCGATCTCCGCCAGCGTCCAGCGGCCGTAGATCTCCGGCTCGCGACGCCCCAGCAGGTTCAGGTTGGGGCCATGCAGGACAAGGATGCGCATCATGTATCTCCTTACTTGCGGTCAGCGATCGGCCGTGGCTCGCGTGGCCTCTAGCGTCGCCATCACCAATTCATCGGGCACGTCGCCGCGCACGAATACCTCGCCGATATCGCGGATGAGAACGAAGCGCAGGCGGCCCGACTGCCGCTTCTTGTCCGTGCCCATCGCCGCGTGGAGCGCTCGTGGGTCGAGCGCGCGAGGGATACGCACCGGTAGGCCCAGGCGGGACAAAACCGCCTCCACCTCGCCCGGCAAGGCGGGGGACGACTCCCCCAGCGCGGCCGACAGATGGGCCGCGGCGACCAGTCCCATCGCCACCGCCTCCCCGTGCCGGACGGTGTAACCCGACACCTGCTCGATGGCGTGGCCGAAGGTGTGGCCCAGATTCAGCACGGCTCGTCGCCCGGTCTCGAACGGGTCTTCCTCCACCACGTCGCGCTTGACGCGGATGGCGCGGGTCACCAGCGATTGCACGTCGGCGCGCAGCAGCCGGTCGTCGGCAAGCCGGCGCGTGTCGATGGCCCAATCTTCGGCCGTCAGTCGCTGCCACAGGACGGGATCGGCGATGAGGCCGTGTTTGGCCACTTCGGCCATCCCCGCGGTGAACTCAACGGCCGGCAGCGTCGCCAGCGTGGCGATGTCGGCCATTACCAGTCGCGGCTGCTTGAACGCGCCCACCAGGTTCTTGCCTTGCGGCAGGTCGACGCCGGTCTTGCCGCCGATGCTGGAATCGACCATCGACAGCATCGTGGTGGGGCAAAGAACGAAATCGACGCCGCGCAGGAAGGTGGCGGCCACAAAACCGGCCACGTCGCCGGCCACCCCGCCGCCCAGGGCGATGATCGTCCCGTCGCGGCCGATCCCGGCTTGCAGCAGCCCGTCATAGAGCGCGCGAACGGTGTCGAGATGCTTGTGGCCTTCGCCGGCGGGAAAGGTCAGGACGGACGGTCGGGCGTTGTCCCCTCGCCGGATGCGTGCCGCGTGCAGCGGCCCGACCTCGCTGTCGGTGATGATCGCCACCGGCTCGTCGACGCCCGCCCGCTCCAGGGCCCGCTCCAGCAATCCTTCACCGACGACGACGTCATATTGACCGCCCGGATGGCGCACCGGAAGCGTGTCGCGCAGCCCGCCCGCCAGCGCGTCGAGGATGGTCTGGGCCACGTCGCCCGCCGCCAGCCCGCCGGTATCGATGGCGCGGAAGCGGGCGTAAGCGGGAGCGCGTTGTCGCAGCAAGGTCGCGATATTCGCCGCCGCGTCGCCCACGGCCAGCAGCGGTCGCGGCTCCTCCCCGGCGGCTGCTCGCTGGAGGATGTCGGCCGGATCGGCCGACAGACAGAAGACGGGGCCGGTCGCGCCTAATGTGGCGACGTTAGCCGGGTCGAGCATCAGCCCCCCGCCGGTGGCGATGACCAGTCCACGCCTCTGTGCCAGTTCGGCCGCCGTTTGCCGCTCCAGTTCCCGGAAGCGCGCCTCGCCATCCTCGCGGAAGATGGCGGCGATGGAGCGGCCGTCACGCGCGACGATCAGCGCGTCGGTGTCGACGAAGTCACGACCGAGTCGTTGGGCCAGCTCGCGCCCGACGGCCGTCTTGCCGGTGGCCATGAAGCCGGTGAGGATGATGTTGTCGCTCATCCGCGGCCGTCACTCCACCGTCAGCCCGGCCACCAGCAAATAGAGCGCCGTCAGCAGGTCGGCCTTGCCTGTTTTGGCGTCGACGTCGATGTCCAGCAGGCGGCCGTAGATTTGTTCCAGTTGCGGCAGGGTGTAGTTGCGGGCTTGCCGCACCAGCTTGTCGGCCACAAACGGCCGCTGCTTCAGCTGCTCGGCGATCCCTGCCGGGCGCTCGCCCGTTTCCAGCAGCGACTTGGTCTGGAGCAGCAGCCGGAACTGGCGAATGAACATCGAGAACAGGTAAAACGGGTCGACGCCCTCGTTGATTTTCTTGTGGAACAGTTCGGCGGCACGAGCGGCCTGGCGATTGCCAAGCGCATCGACCAGATCAAAGATACTGCTCTCGGCGGCGTAGGGAGAGAGCAACTCAACGTCGGCCGCCTCGATGGTTCCTTCCTCGCCCTTGTAGAGCACCAGTTTCTCGATCTCGTTGGTCATCGCCGGCAGATCGCCGCCGACGTTGACGGCCAGCATGTTGACCGCCTGAGGGGTGATGCGGCCGCCGCGCTCGGCCACGTGATCGCGCACCCATCGCTCCAGCTCGTTCCCCTGCGGCAGCTCGAACTTTCGCACATAGCCGATGCGCTCTTTTTCGGCCAGCCGGATGATGCGATGCGAGTCCGACAGCGCTTGCGACTCCAGGAAGATCAGGCGCGTCGTCTCCGGCAATCGGGGCAGATAGGCCTCCAGTTTGTCCATGAACGCCTTGTCGGGGATGCTCGTGAACAGATTTTCCACCAGCACGACGCGGACCCGGGCCAGGAACGGCATGGCATCGCAGGCGCCTTGCAGCTCGGAGAAGGTGACCCTGGCGTCCAGCCGGGTCGTATTGAGCGACAGCATGTCGGCGTCCCCCTCCTTGGCCAGCAGTCCGGCCAGCGTCTCCCGCTGCGAGTATCCGTCCGGACCGTGGAAGAGGTGGAACATGGCGATGGGGAATGGCCCGGTTCAGCCGCCGCCGCCGGCGGTCTGGATGAAGTACGATTTTGCCTGTAGCTCGGGGTTGCCGCCGGTCAGAAGCAGTTGAAAAAGGCGGGTGATGGGCGAGGGCGGGATCCGGCGCACGGAGACAACCTCCAGGTCACGCAGATCGCCGTCGACGGTGTAGCGTTCCTGCAGCTGGACGCCCAACGGTCGCCCCACGATGAGGGCGACGACGACGGCCACGATCGCGCCGGGCATGGCGTTGAGGAAGGACACCGGCCCCACTCGCCCCGCCTTGGGTTCGCGCCAATTCTCGATGGCCAGGACGGCCTGCGCCGCCATCGTGGCCAGCGCGGCCGTCGTCACCAGCACCGTGCCGCAGTTGGGGTGCACCGCCAGATGATGCTCGCCCGCGTTCAGGCGGCGATGGGCTTCGGCGACGGCTGCGGCCACATCCGCCTCGGTCACGTCGCCGTAGACATTCAGATGGAAGCCGCGATGATCGGAGTTGCCTTGGGCGCTGAAGCGCTTTTGGCCCTCCGACAGGACGTGGATGGTGGCGTGTTCCAGACCGTGGTTACGGCGGATGCGAGAAAGGACCGACATGATGGTTGTTACTTGACCAGCCTGGCGTTCAGGGTGATCTCCGAGACGGCCGCCAGGGCCTTCGACACCGGGCAGTTCATCTTGGCCCGGTTAGCATACTCCTGGAAGGCCTCGTCGTCCAGCCCGGGGATGTCTGTCTCGACCTCAAGGTCGATCTTGGTGATGGTCGGGCCGTCGCCCAGGTGAACGGACGATTTGGCGTCGATGCGCGTCGGCGTGATGTTATCCTTGGTCAGGATGGCCGACAGGAACATGGCGTAGCAGCCGGCATGGGCCGCGCCGACCAGTTCTTCGGGGTTCGTGCCCCGACCGTCGGCGAAACGGCCGGCCCAGGTGTAAGGGCCGGAATAGACGCCGCTCTCCAGGCTCAGGTAGCCGCCTCCATCTTTTAACGAGCCTTCCCAACGGGCTTCGGCATAACGAATAGCCATAACGATAATTCTCCTTAAATTTGATTTTGCGAAACAGTTATTGGGCCATGGAGAGATGATTCCGCCATCGCCGCCTCAAATCTTAAATAAGTTTCGACCGGGAATCAAGCCGGTAGCAGATTATAAGCCCGTCCCGACCAGGGGCAAGGATTTGTGAATAATTGCACAATCGGGGTAAGATTCGCCCAGGGCGAAACATCAAGCGGATAGAGGCAATGATGAGATCATCGCGACCCGGCCCATTCGGCGGGGTCGCGAAGGCAGAAGAACGATGAGTGCGAAACGAAAAGATGAAGTCGTGATTATCGGCGGGGGCTTCGGCGGTCTGTATACGGCCCACGCCATGCGCCATGCGCCGGTGAATGTGACCCTTATTGACCGGCGAAACTTCCATTTGTTCCAGCCCCTGCTTTATCAGGTGGCGACCGGCGGTCTGTCCCCGAGGATATCGCCTCCCCCCTGCGCGCCGTGTTGAAGAAGGCGAAGAACACCCGTGTGCTGACCGGCCAGGTGGTCGATATCGATCCGGCGCGACAGGTTGTGGTGCTTGAGGATGGCGATGAGATCGCCTACGATGACCTGATCGTGGCCACGGGATCGAGCCACCACTACTTTGGCCGCGATGCCGAGTGGGAGGGGCTGGCCCCCGGTCTGAAGACCATCGAGGACGCTGTTCGCATCCGCCGCCAGGTATTGCTGGCATTCGAGGCGGCCGAGCGCGAGCCTGATCCCGATCGACGGCGGGCCTTGCTGACTTTCGTCATCGTCGGCGGCGGGCCGACGGGCGTCGAGCTGGCCGGCGCGATGGGCGAGCTGTCGCGCACGACCTTGCCCGGCGAGTTCCGTACGTTCGATCCGGCCGAGGCGCAGATATTTCTGGTCGAGGGGATGGATCGCATCCTGACGGCGTACCCCGAGGATCTGTCGGCCGCGGCCACGAAGGCGCTGGTCGGGCTGGGCGTGACGGTCAAAACCAACACGCTGGTCACCGATGTCACCGAGGATTACGTCATTGTGAAGGATACGCGCTCGGAGGAGCGGACGCTCATCCCCACGCGAACGGTGCTGTGGGGCGCGGGCGTCAAGGCGTCGCCGCTGGCCGGGGTGCTGGCGCGGCGGGCGAACGCCGAGCAGGATCGCATGGGGCGCGTCATCGTCCAGCCCGATCTGACCCTGCCCGATCACCCCAATATCTTCGTCATCGGCGACCTGGCCCATTATGCCCACCAGACGGGCGAACCGCTGCCGGGTGTAGCCCAGGTGGCGATGCAGATGGGCGAGTATGTGGCCGATGTCTTGCGGCGGCGGCGCTTGGACAGGAACATCCGGCCGTTCCATTATCGGGACAAGGGGCTGCTGGCGGTCATCGGCCGCAACAAGGCGGTGGCCGACATCGGCGATCTGCATTTCTCCGGCTTCCCGGCCTGGCTCATCTGGGTTTTCGTCCATATCCACTTCCTGATCGAGTATGACAACAAGCTGAAGGTGATGACCCAGTGGGCCTGGAGCTACCTGACGCGACGGCAGGGCGCCCGGCTCATCACCGGCGAAGCCCACCCGGTGTGGATGGATCTGCCCATCGAGCATGTTCACCTCCCCGAAAAGGTCAAGGTGGCCTAGGCTTATCGTCGCCGATTAAGCCCTCTCTCATGCTCTGCGCGAATTTTGGTATTAGCCCCTAACTGCTGCTACCATAGCGTGTTGCATATTCGGGCGTTCAGAACGACCCATCCGGCCCGCCACCCGCCTGTTGACCAAGGGGTGGTGGTCCTTATCGAGGAGATTAGGTAGTAAAATGCGCAAGACATACCTGCCGCTTTTGGCTGCGCTTGGCCTGCTGTTAGCCGGCCTGATCACTTTTGCCGGGCCTGCCCAGGCTCAGGACCAGCCGGCCCCCACCGCCGTGCCGGGAACGCGACCCGACGGATCGATCGTCCACGTCGTGAAGGAAGGCGAATCCCTGTGGTTGATCGCCATCCAGTATGCCGAGGTGTTAGGTATGTCGGCCGAGGATGCGCTGCCCTACCTGCAGGAACTGAACAACAACCCGGCGTTCATCAATCCGGGGGATGAGATCCTCATCCGCGCGGGCAACGCCGCCGCACCGACCGAGGCCAGCGGGGGAGAAGCAACCCCCGAGCCGACCGTGGCGCCTCCCACCGAGGTGCCCACCGAACCCCCGCCCACGGAGCAAATCGCCGGGACCATTTGCGTGGGCGCATTCCATGACGCCAACGGTGACGGCCAGCGCAATCAGGACGAGGCGCTGGTGGCCGACGCCGCCATCGCCATCTCCCGCACGGGCGCGACCGTCTCCACCTATATCACCGATGGCGAGAGCGAGCCGTTCTGCTTCGAGCTGGCCGAGGCTGACTCGTATCAATTGCAACTGTACCCGCCCGCGGGCTTCACGGCGACCACCGAGGATAACTGGGCCGTCTCCATCGCCAATGGCGAGTCCTACACGGTCCTGTTCGGGTTGAGCGATGTCCAGGCTCCGGCCGATGCAGCCCCGACCGACGCGGCCGATCCCGGCCAAACGGCCCCGACCGGGGAGGCGGCTCCGGCCGCGAGCGGCGGTTTGCCCGGCAATCTGGGGCTGATCATCCTGGGCGTGGTGGTCGTGCTTGTGGTGCTGGCGGTGATCGGCGTGGTGTTGCTGCGTCGCGGGTAAGTTGGTTTTGCGCTATTAGCCGGATCGATCCAAAGGGGAGCCTTCGAGGCTCCTCTTTATTAATCCAAGCAATTCAACACCGGGGCGCATAGCAGCACTTCATGCTATCTTCTACACTGGAAGATGGAACCAATTGACCCGCTTAATTCGTCTCTATTATGATGCAGAATAATCCTCAACCTCCCGTTCAATATATCCCCGCCACGCCGCCACCGGCGCGCCCGAAGCGCGGCTGCGGCTGCGTAGGCGGCGCGATTCTGGGCATCATCGCCCTGATCCTGATCGTCGTGGTCGGTGGCGCGGCGGCCGCCGGCGGTCTGGTCTATGCCAACTGGTCGCGCGAGATCGAGTCCGGCATCGCCGCTCTCGACACGGCCCGCGACCGCGAAACCTTCGAGACGACCCGGATCACCGACCGCAACGGCGAATTGTTGTGGGAGATATTCGGGGAGGGCAAGCGCACGGCCGTGCCTCTCGACCAGATTCCGGCCCATCTCATCGCCGCCACTGTCTCTGTGGAAGACGACACCTTCTACGAGAACATCGGTCTCGACGCCCCCTCGCTGGCGGCGGCCATCCTGGCCAACCTCCGCAACTCCGACAGCCGGCCGGTCGGCGGCAGCACCATCACCCAGCAAATCGTCCGCCACATCGCCTTTGATTATGAGGAGCGCACCTCCGTCTCCTATGAGCGCAAGATCAAGGAGATCGTTTTGGCCTGGATGATGAACCGGGATTTCACCAAGGACGAGATCCTGGAGATGTACCTGAACGAGATCTATTACGGCAACCTGGCCTATGGCATCGAGGCGGCCGCCAACACCTATTTCGGCAAGAGCGCGCGAGACCTGACGTTGGGCGAGGCGAGCTTGCTGGCCGGGCTGCCGCAAAGCCCCGTCGAGCTGGACCCGTTCACCAATCTTGAGGGGGCCAAGGAGCGCCAGTGGCTGGTGCTCAATCTGATGATCAGCGAGGGCTACATCGATCGGGCGCAGGCCGAAGCCGCCTATCTGGAGCCGCTTCGTTTCGCGGCCCAGGAGGTCAGCCTGGACGCGCCGCATTTCGCCATTTACGTGCGCCAGCTGCTGGAGGAGCAGTACGGGGCGGAGATGGTGGCCAACGGCGGCTTGCGGGTGACGACATCGCTGGACATGGGTTTCCAGCGTCTGGCCGAAGATCTGGCCCGGCAGCATGTCGGCGCAGTTGACCCGGCCAAAAATTTGAACAACGCCGCGCTGGTGGCCATGAAGCCGGGCAGCGGCGAGATTCTGGCCATGCTGGGCAGCGTGGATTATCGCAACGAAGCCATCGACGGCCATGTGAACGTGACCTTGTCCCCCCAGCAGCCGGGCAGCGCCATCAAACCCCTGACCTATGCCGCGGCGCTGTCGCCCACGGACCCGGCCGGTCCCGCCGGCGGCGAGCCGCGCTGGACGGCGGGCGACATTCTGTGGGACGTGCCGGTGGAATACAAGCAGTTCAACGGCGAGAGCTATGCGCCGGTCAACTACGACGGCGTTTTCCACGGCCCGGTGCGGCTGCGCGCGGCGCTGGCCAACAGCTACAACATCCCGGCCGTGCTGCTGCTGCAAGACATCGGCGTGCCGCGCCTGCTGGAGTTCGGCCGCTCGCTGGGCCTCGACTCCTGGACCGGGGACTCCAGCCAATACGGCCTGTCGCTGACGCTGGGTGGCGGCGAGGTGACGCCGCTGGAACTGACGACGGCTTACGCGGCCCTGGCTAACGGCGGCATGAAGGTCGCGCCGGTCGCCATCCTGCGCGTGGAACGCACCAACGGCGAGGTGCTCTATGAGTACCAACCGGCCGAATCGCAACGGGTCATCGACGAGCGTGTGGCCTACCTGATCGGCAATATCCTCGACGACGACCGGGCGCGCGTCCCGGCCATGGGTTCGCCCAATCCGATGGAGTTGCCCTTCCCGGCGGCGGCCAAGACGGGCACGACCAACGACTTCCGCGATAACTGGACGATGGGCTACACGCCGGGGCTGGTCGTCGGCGTGTGGACGGGTAACACCGACAACAGTCCTATGGTCGGGGTTAGCGGTCTGGAGGGAGCGGCGCCGTTGTGGGGCAGTTATATGCAGGGGGTGTACAGCAATGGCGGCTTGGTGGCGCGGCTGGAGGTGAACGGGCTGGTGCCGCCGACGGAGTTCGTCCGTCCGGCAGGGGTCGTCGAACGGCCGCTTTGTGCCCTGACCAGCGCGACCGTCGGCTCATTTGACTGTCAACCCGGAGGCAATGAGCTGTTTCTGGAGAGCGCCGCGGCTCCCACGCCGGTGCCGACCGTCGATCGGCCGTCGGCTTTTTGGGAGAAGCTCGACCCGGCTATGTGGCGCGCCGTGGCCGTGCCGCTGCCGCCGCCCACGCCGGAACAGATAGCGCTCATTCCGCCGGAACAGCTGGAGGACCAATTGCCGCCGCAGCTCTTCTGCCACTTTGCCGAGGGCACGGCGCTGGAACTGCTGCCGCCGGAGGCCGTGCCGCAGGTCTTCCTGGTCCCGCCGCGCAACGAGGAGAGCCTGAAATCGGCCCATGAATGGGCGCAGGCCAACAACATCGCCATCCTGCCGGCATCAATCTGCACCGAGGAGTTGCTGGCGCAAGGGGTGGGGGAAGGGCAGACGGCCGTGTGGCGCATTACCTCTCCGGCTAACGGCGATACCGTCAGCGGTGACGTGCCCATCATCGGCACGGCCAGCTTTGACCCGTCAGTGGTGGAGTTCTACAAGGTCGAGTTGGGCATCCCCAATGGCGGGGAAATTCAGTGGCTGACACTGGGGGAGACGCACAACACGCCCGTGGTCAATGGGGTGCTGGAGGTGTTGCAGTCGGGCGGTCTGGCGCCGGGGGTTTACTACCTGCGGCTGATCGTCATCGAGGACAGCAATTACGTGGGCGAGCCGCACCAGATTCAGATTATGGTTGAGTAGGCTTATTCAACTTTGTCCAGTATGTCCGGGGATTGCTGAAAGCAGGAATATCCTGAGAAATTCGAATTCCTGAACGCGGGGTTGTCTGCCCCGCGTTTTATTTTCCCTTGACAGGCTGGAGTATTAGTTGCATACTGGTTCCAGTATGGAACCATACCGGAGATACAGATGACTACAATCACGGTAAAAAATATCCCTGAAGATCTTTATATGCTCCTAAAAGAAACTGCCGCGGCCAATCATCGCAGCATCAACAGCGAGATCATCGCCTGCATCGAACGAAGCGTCAGGGCGAGGCCGGTTGATATCGATGAGTTCCTCGAACGCGCCCGCGAACTGCGAGAGTTAACGGCTGACTACGTTATCACCGACGACAAGTTGACTGAGGCCAAAAACACGGGCAGGCCATGATCGTCACCGACACAAACGTTATCGCCTATCTGTTGCTCACAGGCGAATACTCGGCCCAAGCTGAAAAGGCGCTCCGATTAGACCCTGTCTGGGCCGCGCCGATACTCTGGCGCAGCGAGTTTCGCAACGTACTTGCTCTCTACATACGAAAAAAAAGCCTGACCGTTGGTCAGGCAATTCAGATATTCGACAGGGCGGATGCGCTCCTGGACGGGCGAGAATACACGTTGTCATCGCGTTCGGTGCTTGAACTGGTGGCCCGGAGCAATTGCTCTGCCTATGATTGTGAGTTCGTAGCTCTGGCTCAGGACCTTGGCGTCTCGATGGTCACGGTTGATAAACGAATTCCGGCCCAGTTCCCCGATGTAGCCGTCTCGCTTGTGGATTATATCGCTTGATGAATTAGCGCCCCTCCGCGCCCCATACATCTTCCAACATCTTCCGCACCGCTTCCGGCAATGACCAGGCGACATGAGCGCCTTGCTCATCGCGCATGACCAGCCCCTGGGTGGACAACTGGTCCAGCGCCACGAGAACCGTGGAGCGGGTCAGCCCGCTCTTGAGGCTGATCTTCCGCGTCACCGCCGGCAGGGGCAGCAACCCCATCGTCAGCACGACCTTGAGTTGTGTGCCCGACAGCCGGCGAACCAGCGTCTCCAGTTTCAGGGGATCCGGTTCGTATTCGTTGTTCAATCGTCTTTCCTTGCGATAGGCGCTCAGGTCGACGCCCAACGGCAGCAGATCGTCCGGCAAGTTAAACAGCTGTAGTGTCGTGCGATAGACGGGCGAGCGAGCGAAGTAGAGGGCGGCGCTCATTTGTTCCGACGGATCGTCGCCGAAATAATCGATGACCGACTGGCGCAGGATGGCCAGCAGCAGGCGTCTGTCGGGCGACAGTTCGCCGGGGATATCGAGATCGAGCAGGAACTGAATCCAGGCATCGGTCCCGTCATCGTTGGAATCATCCATGTAGTCCATCGTGTTCATCGCCATTTGAAGCACCCACTTCGAAAAATTTTAATAAACATTGTATATGGAAACAGAACATTTGTGCTATTTAATTTTCGACACATTTCCGAAATTGGTTACAATTGCCGCCTATGTTGACCTATCGAGTACGGCGACTGCCGACGGCCGAGGATGAAGATGCCCGGCGGTATCATCTGTTCGACCGTTCGGACCAATTGTTGCTGGTGGCTGACCAGGGCAGCGCCTGGCTGCCCGACGGCGAAGCGCCGCAAGTGCGTTTCTCCGGGCCGAGCGGCACACGTCGCGCCTCGATGGACCTGCCGCGCTCGGGGGACCATCGCCAGGGCAAGAAGCAGAATTTCGCCATCATCTTCGAGCATGCCGTCTACGCGCTGATTACGGCAATGGATCTGTCCAGCGGCACAAGTCCGCTGATCCCGCAACCGTCGACGACCGGCAAGTTCGATCGGCTGTCGATCGAGGTGGAGGGCAACCGCTGGCTGGCCTTGCGAGGGATCGGTGGGGAAGAAGGGCCGTTATTGACCCTGTATGACGCGGACGCGGCCGACCTGTCCGTGACTGTTGACCCCGAATCGGCCGATTTGCCCGAACCGATTGGCCTCATCGAGAAAGAGACAGGCGACTATCAGTTTGGCCTGACGCTGCCCACCGGGCGGCTGGCGCAAGGGGCATTGTTGGGATTGGCGCTGGTCTATCTGATCGACAGCAGGGATTGATCTTTCGGCCGACACCTGACCCCCAATTGCTGTTCCCGCTCTGCTGACAAAGCAAACGTATAACGGTACAATCAGGCCATGTCGTTTCGCCAGATGCTCCCCTTCCTGTTTCTGAACGTGGTCGTCTCCGCCCTGGTCGTGCTGTCCATCCTGTTCTGGTGGGAAAATCGCGACCGGCGAGGTGAGTTGGCGGTCGGGCCTACGGCGGCCGCGATCGCCGATGGCGGGCTGCCGACGCCCAACATCGCCGCGCCGCCCTCGGGCACGATCCCCGCCGCGCCCGAGGCCCAATCGGGCGACGAGGAGCCGGTCACCCATGTCGTCCAGGCGGGCGAGACGCTCAACATCATCAGCCAACGGTATGACGTCAGCGTCGAAGACATCATGCAGGTCAACGGGATGGACAATCCGAATTTCATCGCCGTCGGCCAATCGTTGACCATTCCCGTGGGCGGCATCCCCGAACCGACGGCCGCTCCCACCGAGACGGCCGTGGCCTTGCCGTCGCCCATCCCCACCGAACCGGCGGCCGCCGGCGGGAGCGGGCGAATCGGCGTCGCGGCCGTCCTCGATCCCGGTATCCTGGAGACGGAAGCCGTGGAGCTGGTCAACAGCGGGGCCGAGCAGCAATCGCTGGCGGGCTGGAAGATACGCGACGAGGACAGCAATGTCTACACCTTCGGCAACGTCACGGTCTTTGGCGAGGGGGCGGGCATCCGGCTACTCACCCGGGCGGGCGCTGATACCTCCGGCGAATTGCATTGGGGGCTGGGCGAAGCGGCCTGGCGCAGCGGCGAGACGCTGACGCTTTGGGACGCGGCCGGGCAGGTGGTCGCCACGTTTGTCGTGCCGTAGAGGCTTGCGCGCCTGTTCGACCGCGGCCTTTCTCATTTTCCTCCAATCCGGCTCTGGTATAGTGACAGTGTGTTCAACATGACAAAAATCGGCAATGGAGGTGAAACCATGCGCGGAATAGTCAGCCCCAAGGGCGAACAGTTCGGCTACATCATCGGCGACACGCTCTACACGCTGGATGACGAACCCAGCGGCCGTATCCGGGGCGAGGTTGTGGTCGATATGGCCGGCAACCCCGTCTGGCGGATCGTCGGCGACGGCCTCTACTCCCTGAACGGTATGGAGACCATCGGTTATATGACCGGCGCGCGGATCGACGAGTACGATCGTTAGCGGCCCGGGTTCACATCGAAACGAGCAGGCGATGAGGAATCGTCCCCTTCGCCTGTTTCAACAAGCAAATCTAACGTTGAAGCTACAAGAGGTAATGACTCATGCGACTTGGCGCACACATCAGCGCGGCCGGCGGGGCGTATAAGGCTTTTCAGCGCGCCCGCGAGGCCACTTGCGACTCTTTTCTCATCTTCACCAAAAGCAATCGACAATGGGCGGCCAAGCCGCTGAGCGACGAGGACATCGCGCTCTACAAAGAGGCCGCGGCCGACAATGCCGACTTGTATCCGGTGGCGGTTCATGCTGCCTATCTGATCAATGTGGCCTCTCCGGATGAGGCGCTTTGGGAGAAGTCATATTTGGCGCTGAAGGATGAGATCGAGCGCGCGGCCGCTCTGGGCATCGGCATGGTCACCTTCCATCCCGGCTCTTACATGGCCGGCGACGAGACGGCCGGACTGGACGCCATCGCCCGGGCCATGCGTCGCCTGCTGGACGAGACGGCGGCGAGCGCTCCCGACACGGCCGTGTGTCTGGAGACGATGGCCGGGCAGGGCACGAACCTGGGCGGCCGGTTTGAGCATCTGGCCCATATCATGCGACAGGTCGGGCCGGACGAGCGGCTGCGGGTCTGCTTCGACACCTGCCATGTTTTCGCCGCCGGCTATGACATCCGCACCCCGGAGACTTACGCGGCCACGATGGCTGAGTTCGACCGGGTAGTCGGCCTCGAAAAAATCCGCTGTTTTCATTTTAACGACAGCAAGCATGAATTGGGCGAAGGCAAGGACCGCCACGAGCATATCGGCCAGGGCCGGATCGGGCTAGGGGGCTTTGCCAACTTCGTCAATGACCCGCGCTGGGCCGATTTTCCCGCCCATCTGGAGACGCTGCCGACCGAAGAGGCCGAGGACGGGACGACGATCGACATGAATCAGGTCAATCTGGCGACCTTGCGATCGTTGATTCGCGCCTAGGGCGGTTGGCTGTGCTTCGACAAATCCAAGCGAAATAATACTACTTGACATAACGCCGACAATTTATCTCGGGCCGCCCGCAGCCGGATTGGCTGCGCGACAGGCGGCCGGCCAAACCCACACCGACCGATCAGATGACCGGCCCACAGGAGTTGATCCATGTTCATCGTTGATTCTCATCTCGACCTCGCTTATAACGCCATCGTCAAGGGGCGCGATCCACGTCTGGGCGTGGCCAAAATCCGCGCCGCGGAAGGACCCACGGCCAGGAATTTCGCCACGGTTGGCCTGCCGGAGATGCGGCGGGCGGGCGTCGGTCTCATCTTCGGTACCGTTTTTGTCTCCCCGGCGACGGCTTTGTTCGATCCCGATCCGCCTGAATTCGCCTACGACACCCCGGACAAGGCGCACAAGCTGGGCATGGAGCAGGTCGACTATTACCGGCGGCTGGTTGATGAAGAGGAAGACCTGCGGCTGGTGACGAACACGGCCGAGCTGGATGAAGTCGTGAAGAGCCACGAAGAGGGCAACGACCCGCTGCTGGGCATCGTGATTCTCATGGAAGGGGCCGATTACATCCGCAAACCGGAGGAAGCGGCGCTGTGGTACGAGCGCGGCGTGCGGCTCATCGGCCCGGCCTGGGACGACACCCGCTATTGCGCCGGGGCCTGGCGCGACAGCAAGCAAGGACTAACCAAGGACGGCTACGCGCTGCTGGAGGTGATGGCCGGGCTGGGGATGATCCTTGACCTGACGCACATGAGCGAGGTCGGCACCTTTCAGGCGCTCGATGCTTACCCCGGGGCGATCGTGGCCACCCATGCCAACGCCCGGGCCATCGTGCCCCGCGAGCGACAGCTGAACGACCGGCAGATCCGGCTCATCGGCGAGCGGGACGGGATAGTCGGCGCGGTGCTGGCCAACTTTTTCCTGAAGGCGGACTATGAGCGCGGCCACAAGGAGAGCGTGCCCGTGGCGCAACTGGTGGCCCACATCGACCACGTCTGCCAGGTCATCGGCGACGCCCGTCACGCCGGTATCGGCAGCGATCTGGACGGCGGCTTCGGCATGCGCGACATACCGGACCCGATGGACAGCATCGCCGACCTGCCGCTTATCGCCGCCGGATTGCGGGAAAAGGGCTATACCGATGAGGATACGGCCGGGATCATGGGCGGTAACTGGGTGAATCTGTTGCGGCGGGTGTGGGGTTGAGCGACAGACAGCATCGTGGTGGCGACATGTTGAAGGAAATTGGTGAGAACATCAGGAAAGTCCTGAGCGACCGCTTCAAGGCCTACGATCGCAGCAAGCGGCCGTCGCTCAAGGCCGGCATGGGCCCGATCGCCCACGAGCGAGGGACGACGTTCCGGGTGTGGGCGCCCCATGCCGATGCGGTGCACGTCGTGGGAACCTTCAACCAGTGGAACGAGCGGGCCAACCCGCTGGCGCACGAGGTCGACGGCTACTGGTCGACCGACGTGGCCGGGGCGCGGCCGGGCCATGAATATAAATACCTCATCGTCAACGGCAAGCAGAAGCTCTATCGGCTCGATCCCTATTCGCGACAGGTGACGAGCACGGTGGGCAACAGCCTCATCCACGACCCGAATTTCGATTGGGGCGATGATGACAGCTTCCGCAGTCCCAACTGGAACGAGTTGATTATCTATGAGATGCATATCGGCACGTTTAACCCGGCGGCCGACGGCCAGGTGGGGACGTTCCAGCGCGCGGCCCGGAAGCTGTCCTACTTGCGAGCGCTGGGGGTGAACGCGGTGCAGATCATGCCGCCCATGGAGTTCCCCGGCGGCCGCTCCTGGGGCTATAACCCGGCGCTGCCCTTTGCCGTGGAGACGGACTACGGCGGGATGTTGGGTCTGAAGCAGTTTGTGAAGACGGCCCACAAGCACGGCATCGCCGTCATCCTTGATGTAGTCTACAACCATTTGGGGCCGGGCGATCTGGACTTGTGGCGTTTCGACGGCTGGTGGGAGAACGATGGCGGCGGCATCTACTTCTACAATGACCGGCGCAGTGAGACCCCCTGGGGACACACGCGACCCGACTACGGCCGCCCCGAAGTCCGCCAGATGTTGCGGGATAACGCCCTGTCATGGCTCCACGAGTATCACATCGACGGGTTGCGCTGGGACGCTACGGCCTACATCCGCAACGTCCTCGGCAACGACAACGAACCGGCCAACGATCTGCCCGACGGCTGGAGCCTGATGCAGTGGATCAATGCCGAAGTCAGCGAGTTCGCCCCCAACCACCTGACCATTGCCGAAGACCTGAAGAGCAACGAATGGCTGGTGAAGGACGATAGCGTGGGCGGGGCGGGCTTTGGCTCGCAGTGGGACGCCAACTTCGTCCATCCGGTGCGGACGGCGATCATCACCAATGATGATCAAAGCCGTGATATGGAGGCCGTGCGGGACGCGCTCACCTTTCGGTACAACGGCGACGCCTTCAAGCGCGTGATCTATACCGAATCCCACGACGAGGTGGCCAACGGCAAGGCGCGCGTTCCGGAGGAGATATGGCCGGGTAACAGCCGCCACTGGTTCGCCAGGAAACGCTCCACGATGGGGGCCGTGCTGGTCTTCACCGCGCCGGGCATCCCCATGATCTTCCAGGGGCAGGAGTTTCTGGAGGGCAAATGGTTCAGCGACACCGACCCGCTGGACTGGGAGGAGGCCCAGGCGCAGGAGGGTATCCTCTACCTCTACCGCGACCTGATGCGCCTGCGGCGCAATCTGGAGGGGACGACGCGCGGGCTGACCGGCCAACATATCAGGGTCTACCACGTCGATCAGGCCAACAAGGTGCTGGCCTTCCATCGCTGGTATGACGGCGGCCCCAACGATAGCGTCGTGGTCGTGATGAACATGGCTAACCGGACGATAACGAATTACACCATCGGCTTTCCGGCCAGCGGGCTGTGGTCGTTGCGCTTCGACAGCCACGCGGCCGCCTATTGCGCCGATTATGAGGGACAGGTCAGCGTGGATGTGGTGGCCAAGGCGGGCGAATACGACGGCTTGCCCGCCCACGGTAAGGTCTCCCTGGGGCCATATAGCGGGGTCATCCTCTCGCAAGGCTCCAGGTCCTAGTTGTCGGAATGCCCGATGAAACCACGTTCCCTTAGGGCACGACAACCAGCGGCGGCGATGGCGCCGAGGTTTCACTGTTGTTGACTACCGGCAATCGCACTTCCGAGGCGCGGTCATACAGGCCGACAACGGCCGCGTATTCGCCGGGCGCGGCCGATTCAGGCACGCGCATCGGGTGAATCTGGGCGATCAGCTCGCCCGTACGCCAGGCCCATGACGGCGCGTCCAGCCGGTCGCTCTGGGCCAGAATGCCGCCCGCGCCGTCGAGCACGTGGGCGAACATCACCGCGTCGGTGGTGAAGCTGGGGGGCACGACCGGCCCGGCTCGCGTCGGGTCGAGCACGCGCCAGACGGTCAGCAGTTCGGCCGTCTCCCCCGGGCGGACGCTATCCGACAGCCAGCGCGCGGCCGTCAGTTCAATCGCCCCGTTGAAATCGACCGGTTGGGCCAGCGCACTCCCGGCTGACAGCGCGATCGCCGCCGGCGAGCCGTCGAGCCGGTAGAGCGTGAAGCGCGGATCGAGATCGTCCGGCCGCAGGTCAACGGTTTCGATGGCTTGCAGCAGGGGGATGAACGCCGGATGCGGCGGCGTGGAGGCGGGGATGACGGCCAGCGTTCGCGCCGGCGGCAACATCAGCGCGTAGCGGCCATCGACCCAGCGGGCCGTCTCGCCGACGGGCGGATGGTCGGCGGCCGTGACCAGGGCGATGGATGAGTCGTGGGCCGGGCCGGGGTAGACGGTGGAGAAGAGGACAGGGTCGGCGTCGGAGTAGTTGGCCGTCACATGCCGGATCGACTCAACCAGCGTGTGCTGGTAGGCCCCGCGAACCTCGGGCGACTCGCCCCAGCGGACGAAGTAGTCGCGCCCGGAGATAAAAGCGACCCAAAGAACCAGAAGGAAAGTGAGGGAAACGGGTAGACGGGGAGCGGGGGAGCGGGGGAGCGGAGGAGCGCCCCTGCCCCTCTGCTCCTCTGCTCCCCAGCCCCTCATCACTCCTGCAGCGACGATTAAATACACCGCCGGCAGCGCGGCCATGTTGCGCGTGGTGTTGGCTGTCGGGCCGGTGACGAGCGACGGGATGATGCCCGCCAGAAACCACAGGAGCAGAAAGGCATGGGCCGGCCGCCTCAGGCGCGCGAGGCAAACGACCAGCCCGATGACGAAGAAGACGGCCGAGATGATATCCAGCACCGGCCGTCCGGGGATATTGTAGGCCAGGAACGTATCGCCAAAGCCGGGCCAGACGAAGGCCAGCAGCGCGTCACGGACATTGAGCAGGATGGGGACGAAGTTGCCCGCGCGGACGGCTCCCAGCGGGCCGTCGAACATATCCAGCCGCGTCTGCATCTCCGGATGGGCGCGCAGGTAAAGGAACATCGGCGCGACCAGTAGCCCGGCCAGCAACAGTCCGGCCAGCACCGGCCGCCATGACCGACGGAAGGCCGATCGATGGAACAGCGCCAGATAGGCCATGAACGCCGGAAACATCAGCCAGCTCACCCGCGCCGCCAGATAGGTGTGGAACGTCAGGGCGATGGCCAGGCCATAGAGGATGACGAATGACGAGCGACGAGTGACGAGCGGGGAACGGAGTGCGGAGATGCTCCCCTGCTCCTCCGCTCCCCTGCTCCCGCGCTCATTCGTCATTCCGAGAATTTTCCAAAAGGCCCACACCGCCAATAGGGTGAAGAACGGCAACATGCCGACCCGCAGCGCCTCGCGGCTGGAAGCCAGCGGCCAGAAGGAGACAGCCATCAGCGCCGAAGCCAACAGAGCCGTGGCGCGGCCGAACCGCGGGGAGGCCCAGACACAAGTCAGAGCGATGGCCAGCGAGCCGAAGACGACGTTGACCAGCCGCAGGGCGAACAGACCACGGCCGAACAGGGCCATGAACAGGGCCACGGTATAGCTGTAGAGCGGCTCGCTGCCGTAGTTGAGCGGAAAAAAGTAGAGGAGGACGCCGTTGAGGATGCCGATGGCCTCGCGGCCGTGGTTGGCCTCGTCGTGGGTCAGTCCCGGCGGGATTCCGGTCAGGTTCCAGACGCGCAGGGCGAAGGCGACGAGAAGAATGATGAGGAGCAGAGGAGCAGGGGAGCGGAGGAGAGAGGAACTAACTGCTCTCCCTATTCTCCCTTCACCGCTTTCCCTCCGCGCCCCATGCGTCATTTCCGAGTGGTTGCCACAGCAAATACCTCGCGCTCGAAGAACCAGCGGAACGGCGGTACGTCGAAAGCCAGACGCCGCAACCCGGCCATCAAAGCCGACTCGTCGCGGTTCTGCGGCGGCGAATCAAGCCAGACCTTGATGCCGGTGTAGCCCGCCTGCTTCAGCCCCTGCCGCATGCGAATCAGGTCTTGCTCGTTGACATGAACGTCCTGGTTCACCGGGGTGATGGCGCGCGGGTCCTTGGGATAGCCGTCGCCTTGCCCCATGAGCATGCGCACGCGGCGCACCCAGGGGTAGGCGTAGGCGTCGTACCAGCGATTGGGGGCGGTATGGATGATCAGGCGGCCGCCCGGCTTCAGCACTCGGCCGATCTCCAGATAGGCCTGATGCAGCTCCCACGGGAAGAGGTGCTCCACCACGTCGAACATCAACGCGCGGTCAAAATAGTTGCTGGGGAAGGGCAGGCTCTTGGCATCGGCCTGCAGCACGCCGGGTTGCATCGCCGGCCGTTCGCCTTCGGATTCCGATCGCTGCAACTCCGCGGCGACGACATCGCGCGACATCCGGGCGGCGGCGACGGCGTAGTCCATGCCGTGGGCCTCCACGCCGAGGCGCATGCAGTGGCGCAGGATTTCGCCGCGGCCGCAGCCCACATCGAGCACGCGCATGCCCGGCCGGACGTCGGCCAGCGCGAAGGCGTCGTGCAAGCGTCGCGACAGATGCGCGCCTTCCGATTCGATGAATACGTCATAACCCTCGCACGCCGTCAGGAAGTATTCTTCCGTATAGAGCGAGGACGGCAAGGACTTTCTTTCTGTTTCACTCATGGATTCTCTATCGCCGAGGCAGTCGGGCATGGCGCCGCGGCCTGTACCGATTCTATACCTGGGGTGATTTTATCAGCATGTCGGCCGCCGGTCATACTCTTGGCATAAACGTTTTTCTAACAATCGCCCTTCATACTCACAGGTTGGAGCAAGGCCGCGAAACCTTCGGTCATGTTCTCCGTATAGAATGGTGAAGACACAGGAGATTGGAACGTTGAATGATGAGCAGGTCTGGCTTGAACAAGCCAGGCGCGGCGACAAAAACGCATTCGGTCAGCTGATTCAGGCCTATATGGGCCCGGTCTATAACCTTGCCTATCGCATGTTGGGAAATTCGGGAGAAGCTGAAGAAGCCGCTCAGGAAGCGTTCATCCGGGTCTATACCCGGCTGGACAGCTATGACCCTGAGCACAAGTTCAGCACCTGGGTTTTATCGATCACGTCGAACTACTGTATCGACCAGATTCGCAAGCGTCGGGCCGTCCTGCTGTCCATCGACGAGCCGCTGCCGCCCCACCCGGCGCTGCATAGCGACAACAGCAAGGGGCCGGAAGCGGAATTTATGGCTCAGGAACGGGAAGAACTGGTGCAAGGCTTGCTGAACACACTGCCCGAGGAATACCGGCACGCGGTCGTTCTGCGCTATTGGTACGACATGTCCTATGAGGAGATCGCCGACGTGCAGGCGACGACGGTCAGCGCCGTGAAATCGCGCCTGTTTCGTGCCCGCCGGTTGCTGGCCGATGCCGGACTCGAAAGAGGCATGGTCGCCCCGGCTGAGGTGGCCGTGCCCGCCTGATTGAGAGCGAGCGAAAGGATGAGAAGGGTTTCGATGGAGAGATGCCATGGAGCATGAAGAACGATTCTATACGATGATGATGGACGCGCTCGACGACAAGCTGGCGCCCGGCGAACAGGCCGAGCTGGAAACTCACCTGCGCACGTGCACGGACTGCACCCAGGAGTGGCGCGCCCTGGTGGCCATCGAAATGCTGTTTCGACAGACGCCGATGCTGATGCCGGCGGTGGATTTTGCCGAGCGCACGCTGGCCCGCCTGCCCAATCGCCGGACACGCCGTATGGCATTGGGGGCGATATATACCATCCTGCTGTTGAGCGGCATATTCCCGTTGCTCATCGGCGTCTTCCTGGCGATTCGCTACGCGCCTATCCTGAGCCAACCGGCGCTGTTGGGCGGCATCTGGGCCTCTGTTTCCGGCATCGGCCGGGCCTTTGCCACGGTTATCGGGGCGTTGTTCGCCGGCGCGGGCCATCTTGTTATTGAGCAACCGGCCGTGATTGGCTGGTTTATCGTCCTGGCAGGTCTTGTATTCCTGTGGGGCGGCGTTTTCCAGCGGCTGCTCGTGCAACCTTTGGACGCCTCCTCACGTAACTGATTACAGGACGCAGGAGTAATGGAAACATGATCTGCAAGGAGCAGTGAAATGAGTAAACGTGTCCTGATATCATTGGTGGCGGTGCTGTTGTTTATCACGGCGCTAACCCCCGTGGTGCTTGCCGCCCCATTGGCCGATACGATCGTCGGCGAAAACGAGGTCGTCAATAACGACGTCGTGGTGTTCGACGGCGATCTGGAAGTCCGGGAAGGGGCCGTGGTCAACGGCGACGTGGCCGTGTTCAACGGCGACGCCATCATCGACGGCCAGATCAACGGCAGCATGACGCTGTTCAACGGCGATCTGGTGGCCGGAAGCAATGCCGCTATCTCCGGTGAATGTGTGTTGCTGAACGGCGAAGTGACCGGGGACGGCGCGACGTCGAGACAAAGCGCCTGCACCGCCATCTCCAATATGGAGCTGGCGCCTCTGGCCGGATTGGCCCCGGGCATGTTCAAAAACTTTGAGAACCTGCCCGACCTTGCGCCCGTGCCTACTGTGCCTGCGATGCCGGATATGCCCGCCGCGCCGGAGCCGCCGGCCGTGCCGCGGATGCCTGACTCGCGGGGCGGCATGGTGGCCCGAGGCTTCGGTATCTTTGCCGGCAGCCTGTTGTTTGGCTTTCTGGGCCTTCTGACCGGGGCCATCATTCCCAATAACTTACGGCAGATCGTCGGCACGGCTCGCGACAAGACCGTTGTCAGCGGGATGGCCGGGGCGCTGACGGCCGTGGCCGTGCCCTCGCTCATCATTCTGCTCATTCCGGTGTCGATCATCCTGACCTTCGTCTGCATCGGGTTGCTCGGCTTCCCGATCATGTTCCTGCTGGGGCTGGGGCTGGTGGTCGGCGGATTCCTGGGCTGGATCGCTGTGGGCACCTGGCTGGGTGTGCGCTTGTTCGGCCGCGGCAAGAGCGATCGCATCGTGCTGTCGGCCGCGCTGGGCACCGGCTTGTTGACCTTCATCACCGGTATCGCCGGCATGCTGACGGCCGGGATCGCCGGCGGAGTGCTGACATTCTTCATCTCCTGCATCGGCCTGGGCGCGGTGGCGCTGACGCAGTTCGGCATGAAGCCGTTCCCGCGCCGGCGACAATCGAATGCGCCGGCCGGTGGCGCGACCGGCGATGGGCTTGATCCCGACAAGGTGGACAACGTATTGGGTACCTTGCCGGCGGACGAGATCGCGATTTAGGCGACCGACCGCCGATCGTCGCCGGGGTAGCGACAGGATTTGGACAGGCCGAAGCAAACGCTTCGGCCTTTTTGTTGTCATGTGGCGAGCGGGGAGAGTCGCTCAGGAACCCGGTGGCAGAAGGTCCGCGCCGCTGAGTTCCGCCTCGAGGGCATCGTAGAGATGATGATAGGCCGCCAGTCGGGCCGAGGCCGCGCGTTTTGCCGGCTCGGTGTGCATGCCGGCGACGGTCTTGGCCTGCCAGTCGGCCGTTCGGGCGCGATCGATCAGGTAACGCAGCGAGCGCATCTTGTGGCCGGCCAGGTCGCCGCCCATCCAGTGAAATGCGGCCGTCAGCCCGATCTTGGCCAGCTTGTCGGCATCCCATAGCACCTGCGACTCCAGCACGGTCAACGGTTCGTCGCGCCAAAGGCCCATGTGGTCGGCGATGGCCGCGGCCACGGCCTCGATCTTGTGCGGCGGGAAATCGGTGACGGGCAGGAAGGCCCGGGCATAGGCCGCCCCGGCGATGGGGTGGCGCTCCCGGTCGGTGAACTTGCAGATGTCGTGGAGCCAGGCGGCCGCCTCGGCGATGTCAGCATCCGCGCCGGTCAACTCAGCCAGCTTCAGCGACAGGGCGACAACGGCCGTGACATGCTCCCAGCGATAGTTGAAGGAGACGTCGGCCGTGCCATGGCGGCCGCGCAGTTCGGCCAGGGTGGCTTCATACATGGCGGCGCGGACGGCTTCGCGCCAGGGTGACGGTTTGGGTTTTGACATGGCATTGATTATACGCCCGGAATCCCGGGAGGGAATAACATCGCGGTTCCTGAGTGGACTATGCTACAATCATTGACACTGCGCTTGGCACGCCCGAGCCATAAAACGATACAAGGTTGATTATGAACACGATTGATGAAGCGCCCATTACCTGGTTAAAAAATCGCCATGCGGGAACCCGAGCGGGGGCAGAGGCCGTCGATCACCTGCTGCCGGACGGAATCACGGATGAGGCCCGCGCCTTCCATATGCAGATGACGGGCTTTGAGATGACGCCCCTCAAGCGACTGTCCAATCTGGCTTCGCGCCTTGGATTGGGCAGTATCTGGGTGAAAGACGAATCGGCGCGATTTCGACTCAATGCCTTCAAGGCGCTGGGCGGCTCCTTCGCCATTTACCGGCTCATCTGTGAAAAGGTCAACCGGCACAACCTGTCCTATGCCGACCTGATGTCGGGGGAAGTCCGCGCCTCCCTGGGCGAGATTACTTTCACCAGCGCCACCGACGGCAATCATGGCAAGGGGCTGGCCTGGGCGACGCGCAAGTTTGGCTTTCCGTGCATCATTTACGTTCACAAGAACACCTCGCAGGCGCGAATTGACGCCATCGCCGAGTTCGGCGCGGAGGTGCGCGTGGTGGACGGCAACTATGACGACGCCGTGCGCCAATGCGAGCGGGACGCGCAGGCGAACGGCTGGCAGGTCGTCTCCGACACGTCCTGGCCCGGCTACGAGGATATCCCCAAATGGGTGATGCAGGGCTACACCACGCTGCTGGCCGAGACGCAGGAACAGCTGGGGGCGCAAGGGATTGTGAAACCAACCCATATCTTTGTGCAGGCGGGCGTGGGCGCGTTCGCGGCAGCCATGATCGCCTTCTACAAGAAGCTGTTTGGCGACGGCGCGCCGATTTCGGTTGTCGTGGAACCGCGGAATGCCGACTGCCTCTATCAATCGTTGAAGATCGACGACGGGCGGCCGCATTCGGTTTCGGGCGATCTGGACACCATCATGGCCGGGCTGGCCTGTGGCGAACCCAGCCCGCTGGCCTGGCAAATCCTCCATGATTGCGCCGACTTCTTCATCACCGCCCCCGATTATGTGGCCGCCAAGGGGATGCGCATGTATGGCGTGCCCCTGAAAGGCGACCCGGTGGTGATCTCCGGCGAATCGGGGGCCGTCACCCTGGGGGTGCTGCCGTTTATCATGGGATTCGAGGGCGCGGCCGAACTCAGGCAGCAGCTTCAACTCAATGAAAGCTCGCGCGTGTTGCTGATCAACACCGAAGGCAACACCGACCCGGACTATTTCCGCAATGTGGTTTGGGAGGGAGTTTTTCCCGTGCCCGAACCCTACCGGTGGCGTTCATAATGATCTGACCCCCCACCCCTATCTTTACTTTATTTACTTTATTTACTTTCTTATATATATATCTCTCTCCGGATCGAGGGGTTATGAAAGTTAATCAAGTAAATAAAGTTATTATTATGGAGGGGGGTACTTGTTTGGCAAATTGACCCGGATGCTGGCCCGGTTTATTCGTTCCTTGCCACGGCCGCGTCTTGACAACGGGATACCCCGGATTATAATAAAGATTCCAATGCAGGTGCGATGCGCTTCATGGCATCACACCCCGTATAGCCAAATGCGTTGACCGGGACGAGTAATCGCCAGACGCGCGTCAGAGAGCGGATCACCACAGGCTGAAAGGATCCGCCGCGGACGAAGGCGACAAAAACCACCCGGGAGCGGCCGTCCGAACGGTTGAGGCGAACCCACGGTTTTGCCTCCCAGGGCAGACTTTTTGTCTGCCCACCCCAATAAGTCGGCCCGGTTGGCCCCGTTATCGGCCGAATCAAGTGCGCCGGCTGTTCGCATCCGGCGAAATTGGGTGGAACCGCGACCGCCGTCGCCCCAATACGGGGCGGCGGCGTTTTTATTTGCAGGCATATCGCGCGGAGGCATATCATGTCAGACAACGGAAATATTCCCTATAACCAAACGCCCCTGTATCGCATTCGGCACTCGGCCGCCCATGTCATGGCCGAGGCGGTCGTCGATCTGTTCCCGGAGACGCTGCTGGCCATCGGCCCGCCCGTCGAGGATGGCTTCTACTATGACTTCGACCTGGGCAAGGATGAGCGCGGCAAACCGCGCACGTTCTCGCCCGAGGACCTGGAGCGCATCGAGGAGCGCATGAAGGAGCTTCTGCGCGACAACGCCGAGTTCCAGCACTCGACGATGAGCGTGGACGAGGCGCTGGCCTTCTTTGCCGGGCAGCCCTACAAGGTGGAACTGATCAAGGACCTGGCCGCGGGCAAGGTGGATGAGATGGGCAACCCGACGACGGAACCGGCGGCCGAGGTGGGTATCTTCCGCCAGCGCGACTTCGTGGACCTGTGCCGCGGGCCGCATGTCGACCGCACGCGCGACATCAAGTCCAACGCCATCAAGCTGCTGCGCACGAGCGGCGCTTACTGGCGGGGCGACGAGAAAAACCCGCAACTCCAGCGCATCTACGGCACGGCCTGGAACAACAAGGCCGAGCTGGACGACTACCTCCATCGCCTGGAAGAGGCCCGGCTGCGTGACCATCGCCGGCTGGGCAAGCAACTCGAATTGTTCCACATCTCGCCGCTGGTCGGGTCCGGCCTGCCGCTGTGGCTGCCCAACGGCGCGGTCTTGCGCGAGGCGCTGGAGAGCTTCCTGCGCCAGGCGCAACTGGAGCGCGGCTATCTGCCGGTCATCACGCCCCACATCGGCAACCTGGAACTCTACAAGACCAGTGGCCACTATCCCTACTATAAGGATAGCCAGTACACGCCGATCAAGGTTGACGAGGAAGAGTTCATGCTGAAGCCGATGAACTGCCCGCACCACATCGAGATTTACCGCAGCGAGCCGCGCAGCTACCGCGACCTGCCCTACCGGCTGGCCGAGTTCGGCACGGTCTACCGCTACGAGAAGAGCGGCGAGCTGACCGGCCTGACGCGCGTTCGCGGCTTCACCGTCGACGACTCCCACCTCTTTGTGGCCCCAGAGCAGCTGGAAGAGGAGTTCATCGCCGTGGTCGATCTCATCCAGTACGTCTTCGGCACGATGGGCTTCAACGACTTTCGCGCCCGGCTGGGCACCAACGACCCCGCCAGCGACAAATACGCCGGATCGCCGGAGATGTGGGCGCGCGGCATCGCCGCCATCCGCCACGCCGCCGACAAGCTGGGTCTCAACTACACCATCGAGGAGGGCGAAGCCGCCTTCTATGGCCCCAAACTTGACTTCATCTTCCGCGACGTGCTGAAGCGCGAATGGCAACTGGGCACGGTGCAGGTCGATTTCCTGCTGCCGGAGCGATTCGACCTGGAGTATACGGCCGAAGACGGCCGCAAGCACCGGCCGGTGATGATCCATCGCGCGCCATTCGGCAGCATGGAGCGTTTCGTCGGCATTCTGATCGAGCATTTCAACGGCGCCTTCCCGCTGTGGCTGTCGCCGGTGCAGGCCACGGTGATCCCCATCGCCGACCGCCACGTCGATTACGCCCGCGAGGTGGCGGCCGAGCTGAAAGCCGCCGGCATCCGCGTCACGGTGGACGAGAGCAGTGAGCGGATGAACAAGAAGATCCGCGAGGCGCAATTGCAGAAGACGCCCTACATGCTCGTTGTCGGTGACAAGGAGGCCGAGACGAGAGCGGTTGCCGTGCGCACGCGCGACAACGAGGATCGCGGCGCGCAGCCGCTCGTCGATTTTGTCGGAAACGTCAAACGGTTGATCGCCTCGCGATCGATGGAGTTGTGATGATCGCCGCCGACCAGATCGATTTCTGAAACATGAATCAACCGGTCCCGACCAAGCCCGTATCCATGATGGGGCACTACCTGCGGCCGTTTCGCGGTCGGGTGGCGCTGATGATCATCCTGCTGCTGACCGGGATCGGCCTGCAACTGATCGCGCCGCAACTGATCGGCCGCTTTGTCGACGCGGCCGCGGGCAAAAGCGCGGACAGTTCGCCAAATCATCTCACCCTGATCGCGGTTCTGTTCTTCGTCGTCGTGCTGGCCCAAAAGGTCCTGTCCCTCATCACCGTCTATCTGACGGAGGACCTCGGCTGGGCGACGACGAACAGGTTGCGCGCCGACCTGACCGCCCACGTCCTGCGGCTCGACATGGGTTTCCACAAGCTGCGCACCCCCGGCGAGCTAATCGACCGCATCGACGGCGACGTGGATCAATTGGCCGATTATTTCTCGGAGATCGTCGTCAATCTCATCGGCAACGGCTTGCTGGTGGCCGGGATCCTCGTGCTCGTATTCCTCAAGGATTGGCGCATCGGGCTGGTCTCGCTGGCCTATGCCGTCATCATGATCACCCTGATGCGGACGATCCAGAATCGCATGGTGAAGCTCTACACGCGCATCAGCCAGTCCTCGGCCGAGATGCTGGGCTTTTTGGAAGAACATATCACCGGCACGGAAGACGTCGTGCCCAACGGCGGGTCGGGCTATGTTCTGGCCCGGCTCTATCCACTCCTGAACACCTTCGCCACCTTGCGCGCGCGCACCTTCACGCTCAGCACCACCATCGGCGCCGCCAGCACGGTGCTTTTCGTCATCGCCCTGGCGGCATCGATGGGCATTGCCGCCTCCGCCTTTCGCGCCGGAGCCATGACCATCGGCACAGTGTTCACTGTGATCTTTTACGTCGGGTTGCTGGAGTCGCCGCTCGACTCGGTGCGCCGCGAACTCAGTTCCATCCAGCGTGCGCTGGCCGGCGTCAACCGAACACGAGAGTTATTTGAATTGCGGCCGGAAGTTGGGGATACCGCCGGCGGGACAATTGCCTTGCCGGAGAAGGCGCCGGGTCTAACATTTGAGGGGGTATCGTTCGCCTATAAGGACCGGCGAATGACGAATGACGAGGTACGAATTACGAATGACGGTGTACGAATTACGAATGGCGAATTACGAATTACGAATGAAGAAGGGGAGGCGCTGCCTGATCCGTTACCCGTCAATCGTCACTCCTCACTCGATACTCCGGTTGTGTTGCACGATGTCTCTTTCGCCGTCGCGCCGGGCAGGGTGCTGGGGGTGCTGGGGCGCACGGGGAGCGGCAAGACGACGCTCACCCGGTTGATCTTCCGGCTCTATGATGTCGACAGCGGAACCATCCGCCTGGGCGAGGACGGCGGCGCCGATATCCGGGATGTGGCCCTGGCGGATCTCCGTCGCCACGTAGGCTTGGTCACCCAAGACGTCCAGCTCTTTGCCGCATCAGTGCGCGATAACCTGACGTTGTTTGATCATTACGACCCGGCCCACCCGCGGAGCGGACCCCTGTCCGCCGACGACGGCCGTATCCTGGCCGCGCTGGAGACCCTCGGCCTGATGGACTGGTATCACGGCTTGCCGGCCGGGCTGGACACGGTGCTGGAGAGCGGCGGCAAGGGCCTCTCGGCCGGGGAGGCTCAACTGCTGGCCTTCACTCGCGTCTTTTTGCGCGATCCCCAACTGGTGGTGCTCGACGAAGCCTCATCGCGGCTCGATCCCGGCACCGAGCACCTGTTGGAGCGGGCCATCGACCGGCTGCTGGAAGGGCGCACGGGCATCATCATCGCCCACCGCCTGCGCACCGTCGGCCGCGCCGACGACATCCTCATCCTGGAGAACGGCCGTGTGGTCGAGTTCGGCTCCCGCGCGGCGCTGGCCGCCGATCCCGACTCGCGCTTCTACGGGTTGCTCCAGACCGGTCTGGAGGAGGTGCTGGCATGACTCTCGATATGCAGGTACAGCGCGGAGGAGCGTGGGAGCGGAGGAGCGGAGGAGCGGGGGTGAAAAGAAGCACCTCCTCTGCACCTCTGCCCCTCTGCTCCCCGGCCATGAAAGAGGCCCTGCCATGACAACGGCTCCCGCCACACAGGCCAGGCTCCCCGTTTTCCGCGGGATGTGGGCGCTGATCCGCTTTCGGCCGCGGTACTTCATCCTGAACCTGATTTTCGGCGTGGTCTTTACCGTCACCCAACTGATCCCCGGCCTGATCACCCGGCAGTTTTTCGACGAATTGACCGGTGAAGCGACGGCGACTTACGGCATCGCGACCCTGCTGGGGATGCTCGTCGCCGTCCAGTTCGGCCGTATGGCGATCAATGTCGGCTATGAATGGAGCGGCTGGGCCTTGCGCGCCGTCAACGGCGTGCTCATGCGCGTCAACTTCATGCACAACATCCTGGCCAAGCCGGCGGCGCGGCCGATGCCGGTCGAGCCGGGCGACGCCATCCATCGCCTGCAACGGGATGTGGGCGACTACTCCGACTTCCCGACCTGGATACCCCAGGAGATCGGGGACACGCTATTTTTTCTGTTCGCGGTCACCATCATGGCCCGCATCAACCCGTGGATCACCCTGGTGGCGATCATGCCCCTCATGGCCGTGTTCTTCATCAGTCGCATAGCCTGGAGGCGTTTTTTACTCTATGAACGGGCGACTCGCGTCGCCGGCAGCCATGTCACCGCTTTTCTGGGCGAGATCCTCGGCGGCGTCCAGGCGATCAAGATCGCCGATGCCGAAAGCGGCGCGCTGGGTTACTTCGATACGCTGAATGAGGCCCGGCGCAAGGCGGGCGTGCGACAAAACACCTTCCTGGCGTTGTTCAACTCTGCCGGGCAGAGCATGGGGGATATCGCCATTGCGATTGTCATCCTGCTGGTCGGCCAAACCCTCCAATCGGGGGCGATGACCGTCGGCGACTTCACCCTTTTCGTCAGTTACCTGACCATTGCCGTTCGCTTCCCGTCCAACCTGGGCGGCTTCATCTCGGAGATCGCCCAGCAGCGGGTGGTGCTCGACCGGCTGCAGGAGATGCACCCCG
>CAYXNH010000011.1:0-32524 GCA_964466135.1 uncultured Ardenticatenaceae bacterium
AACGACACGGTTGGTGTCGACGCCGAAGCCCGACCCCTCCGCGGTGACGTCATTGACAGCGATGAAGTTCAGCCCCTTGCGCAACAGCTTTTCGCGGCCATATTCGAAGGCGTTGTGAGTCTCGGCAGCAAAACCCAGCACAACGCGGGGAAAGCCAGTTTTGTCACGTCGCTCTTTGACGGCCGTGAGAATATCGAGCGTCTTCTCCAATCCGATGGCCAATCCCCAGTCGGCATTTTCCGTCTTTTTAATCTTGCGATCCGCCACAGCATTGGGGCGGAAATCAGCCACAGCAGCGACCATCATCAAAATATCTGCCCCATCGATAACGGACAGAATCGCATCCCCCATCTCCTGCGTCGTCTGGACGTCGATCACCTGCGAGCCATAGGGAGGCTCCTCACAGGTTGGTCCCGCGACCAGAATCACTTGTGCACCCGCATCCAGCGCGGCCT
This sequence comes from uncultured Ardenticatenaceae bacterium, assembly GCA_964466135.1. Taxonomy (GTDB): domain Bacteria; phylum Chloroflexota; class Anaerolineae; order Promineifilales; family Promineifilaceae; genus Promineifilum. The sequence goes on from CAYXNH010000011.1 coordinate 456, forward strand.
GAGCTACGGCGATGCCTTGCTTCCCGGAAGAACGATTACTGATGAAGCGAACCGGATCGACCGCCTCGCGCGTAGGGCCAGTGGAAACGATCACCCGTCGACCGGCCAATGACCCATTCGCGCCCAGTCGCAACCGAATTTCACCCAGAAGGTCCTGCGGCTCAACCATGCGGCCAAGGCCAGTGAGGCCGGAGGCCATGCGTCCCTCGGCCGGACCCACGATCGCCACGCCTCGTTCCCGCAGGATGGTGACATTAGCCTGTGTCGCCGGATGACTCCACATGCCGCCATCCATTGCCGGGGCAACAATGAGAGGGCAACGAGCCGCCAGCGCGGTCACAGAGAGAAGATTGTCGGCCAATCCATGGGCCAGCCGGCCGATCGTGTTGGCCGTGGCCGGGGCAATCAACATCAGATCGGCCGATTCGCCAAGCCCCACATGACGAACATGGTCGTCCAACTCCCACATATCCGTGTAAACCGGACGTCCGGTGACCGAGCGAAAAGCAAGAGGTGTCACGAATCGGGTGGCCGATTCGGTCATGATCACGTCAACCTCGGCCCCGCCCTGAGTGAGCTTCGAGGCGAGATCGATCGATTGATAGCCGGCAATGGAGCCGGTCACGCCGAGAAGGATCCGTTTGCCTCTTAGAACGGTGATTGATTCCATTTACCTATTCTAACAGATGGATTGGCGAGACGCATTGTGGTGAGGTTCACCGGAAGGGTTATAATCCGACTCGTGAAATCTCAAATTGACTCTCGCCGAATTCTGTACCTGATCCTCGTCAACGCCGCGGTCATCGGACTTGTATTGTTTTGGAACCGGGCGCAACATAAAGAAAGCGTCCAACTGGCCGTCGCCAAGGGTAAGCAGTTGCTCGACATGCCCGCTGAATTGGCCGGGTATCCTCAAGGCTACGCCCTCAATACCGCCAACGCGGAGCGAATCACGCTGGCCGATGCGTCCGTCCAAATGGCTTTGAAAGGCAAGGAAACCGAATTCCTGAACGCTTTCCTGTTGAGCGAGGGTGAGGCGCGATATTGGCAGGACAAAGGCTGCGCGCGTCTGAATTGCGCCTTCGTCACACTTTACAACTATACCGACAAGGGAACGGTCGAGGCGATCGTCAATCTCGATAGCGCCGAGGTGGTAGCACATTGGATGAACACAGCCGGCAGGCCGGGCGGTACCGTCGAGGTTCTGCCTGAGGCGGTAGCCATCGCCGCTGCCGATCCGCAGGTTCGCGCGATCCTGGGCGAGGACATCGGCGCGATGGACCCAGCCATTATCCCCATGTCAGGCTGGCTCGGCGATAATGACTGCCGACAGGATTGGTGTGTCGATCTTGCGTTCCATGACCCTTCGGGAACGGGGCGCGTTTATCACGTGTTCATCAATCTGGAACAGGAAAAGGTCGCCCGAACATTCTACACGCGCGCACGCGAAGATCGAAGCCTGGGCAAACCTCTGAATCAACGCACCGCTTTCACCGACGGCTGCCGCGAGCAAAATGGCTGGAACGTCTGTTGGGAGATGACGGCCAATGACGGCATCAACTTCCGCGACGCGACATACAATGGGCAATTGATCTTCTCCAGCGCCAAGATCGGGCAGATCGAGGCCTGGTATCCAAGCTGGCCGGGCGGCTATCGGGACGAGATCGGCTTCGCAGCTTCCGTTCCACCGTTCGGAGACACCGAGGTTAACGATCTGGAAAACGGGTTCGAGGTTCGGCAGATGTTCACAGAGTTCACGCGCTGGCCAAACTGCATCTGCTGCTATCGCTATGAGGAAATAACCCGCTATTTCGACGACGGCCGATTCGAGTTCGGCTTCGTCTCTCATGGGCCAGGCTGTGATGATGTGTCCATCTACCGCCCTTTCTGGCGCATCGATCTCGACCTGAACGGGCCGGATAACGACTCGGTCTGGCTGTTCGACAAGACACAATGGGCGGAGGAAACCAGGGAATTCGAGACGTTTCCGATCGTAAAAGACCTCTCGCCCGAAGGCCATAAGCTGGCGACATTCGACGGCGATTTACATTATCGCTGGTCCATGGCCCGAACCGACCCACTGGGGCTGGATGAGGGTTATCTCTTCCTGCTGCAATGGAACGAACAGGAAGGCGAAGGACCTATCACCACCGGGCCGGGCGACACGTTCATCCCTCCACGACAATGGATCGACGAGGATCCGCTGTCCGGGGAGAACATCGTCTTATGGCATGTGCCGCTCCTGACTACGAAGAGAGGCGGTCCGTGGTGGTGCCAACCTGATCCTGAACCGGAATTCTCCCCGTGCAACACGGAGTTGCGAGCCGATCCAATGGGTGAATTGCGCCAGCCGACGGCCGAGGAAGTCGCCCAACTCGAGCAACAGAGCGCGGCAACCGCGACCCCGGCCTCCCCGACGTCACTGCCCCAGCCAACAGCCACGCCACACCCAATCGGTGGCGACACAGCGGAGGAGATCATCCTCAACGCCGGTTGTGGAGCCTGCCACAAAATAGGAGCGATGGGCGAATCGCACAAGGTTGGCCCTGATTTGACCTATATCGGCATAACGGCCGCCGAGCGCGTGCCAAACATGTCGGCCGAAGAGTATCTCCGGCAATCTATCCTGGAGCCAAACGCCTATCTCGCTCCCGAATGTCCCAACACGCCCTGCCTGCCGGGGATCATGCCACAGAACTTCCACCTGCGTCTGACGGATGATCAGTTGGATACGGTTGTGACTTTTCTGATGACCCAGCAAGGCCCTGCGCCGACACCCGTGCCGATCGGCAGCGGGCTATCGGTGACGGCCGCGCCCAAGTCAGGCGGCTCGTCGAAAGTGGCCACTCCTGTCCCCGCTCCGTCGATGTCCTCGACGACCGTGGGAACCCTGATCATTATTCTGATGCTGGCTCTTAGCGCCGTGTTGATCGCCAAAGGCTTTGTATCAAGCCGAAAGAGATAAGCGCCTTATCTGTATTTTTCGCGTAAGGCACGCTCGACCTGACGTTCGGCATCTCGTCGCGCCACATCTTCGCGCTTATCATATTTGTGCTTGCCGCGGGCCAAGGCGACTTCAACCTTGGCTCGGCCGTCTTTGAGGTAGAGACGAATAGGCACGACGGTCAGCCCCTTTTGGGTCAAGTTGGTGAGGATGCGATTGATCTCGCGGCGATGGAGCAGCAACTTGCGCGGCCGTGTCGGTTCGTGGTTGTCCCGATTGCCGTGGACATACGGCGAGATGTTGGCTTCCATCAGCCAAAGTTCATCGCCACGCGCCTGGACATAGCTACGCTGCAGGCTAACCTGATTGGCTCGAACCGATTTGATCTCCGTCCCGGTCAGAGCCAAACCCGCCTCAAATCGCTCCAGCAGTTCGTAGTCAAATGTAGCCCGCTTGTTATTTGAGATGACCTTTATCTTTTCCGGTCGTTTCTCCATCTCGATCACCAACCTTTATTGACCGGTCAACAAATACTCGATGGCCCGCATCAACTGGCCGTCTTCCGGCCCGCCCAGGTCTTCGGGCGTCTCGACCTCGATATCGGGGGTAATGCCCACGCCATCGATGCTGTTATTATCAGGCGTATACCAGCGAGCTATCGTCACGCGCAGTTCTGAGCCATCGGACAGTGTATGAATTTGCTGCACCGAGCCTTTACCAAAGGTCGTCTCGCCAACAAGTATAGCGCGACCGCGATCCTGTATCGCTCCGGCCACGATTTCCGAGGCGCTGGCGCTGCCGGAATTCACCAAAACGACCAACGGAATGGTCTCAGCCGTATCACCGTCGCGCGTCTGGAAGGTCTGACTCAGGCCACGATTATTACGCTCAAACAGAGCCACACCTTCGGGCAAGAAGGCATCCGCTACGGCAACAGACTGATCCAGGAAACCGCCGGGGTTGTCACGCAGGTCGAAGATGATGCTCGTCGCGCCCTGGGCCAGCACCTGATCGAGAGCATCGAGTACTCTTCCCTCGGCCGTCAGATCAAATTCTGTCAAACGAATGTAGCCGATAACCTGATCGCCGGTCATTTCAGCCGGCAGTATTTCAAATTCAACAACAGGGACTTCGAAGCGGGCGCGAACGATGGTGAATTCAACCGACTCGCCCTCACGCAGGAATTTCAGATGGACCGACGTACCCTGTGGCCCGCGCACCAGCAAGATCACCTCATCAAAGCTGAGATCGAGCACCGATTGACCGTCGATTTCGATCAGGACATCTCCCGATTTCACACCCGCCATATCCGCCGGCTGGCCGTCAATCGGTCGAACTATCTCGAACATGCCGTCTTCATTTTCAGTGACAAACGCACCGATACCCTCAATTTCGCCATCCTGATCCTGACGCATGAGTTCGGCCGTCTCCGGGGGGACGTAGCGAGTATAATTATCATCAAGCGCATTCAATGAACCGGCGATAATCGAATCCAGAATATCCTCTGCTGGGGGCATCTCCCCGTCATATTGAGTGGCGACAATCTCCCAGACCTCATAGAGCGTTGTGAGATCCGCCTCAGTGAGCGGCGACTCATCAGTCAGCAAGGGAGCCTGTGTTGATTCCTCCGTCGGCGCTGGTTCGTCAGTCGGCTCAAGCGTCTGAGTTGGCTCAGCTGTCGGCGGCTCGACTGTTGGGGGCGGCGGGGTCAGGCTTGGCTCGGCCGTTTGGGTGGAGACAGCAACAATAGCCGTAGGCAATGGCTCGTTGGATGGCACTTCGGTAGTTTGTGCTTCCGCCTCTCCCGTCTCGCCATCTGCCACAATCGTAATAATAACGGTCGGCATAGCAGGCCTGGGAGCCGTGGCGCGCCCTGCCAGGAAACCAGCCAAGGCCATGCCGAATCCAAGGATGATAGCCAGTGCGGCGATGAGGATGCCGGAGAAAGGTCCCCCGGATGATTTTGGGTTTGGGTTTTCGTTGTTGGTCATGTTATTGATTAATTTTGCCGACCGTTTGACTTGTCAATCGCTGTGTTCTTGCAAATATGTTACGGCCTGTTGCAGCACCGGATCACGGCCGTTGTCAATATCCTCTTGCGTTATGGTCACCAGTACGTCAGGCTCCAGCCCACTTTGGTCGATATGATGGCGGTTAGGCGTCAGCCAACGGGCCGATGTCACGTGGATCGACGAACTATCAGACAGGTCAAACACCAGCTGAACCGACCCCTTGCCAAAAGACTTGCTGCTGCCGATTAGGGTCGCCCGCCCGCGATCTTGCAGTGCTCCGGCGACGATCTCCGATGCGCTGGCCGTGCCGCCATCGATCAGAACGACGAGCGGTTCATCAGGAGCGGCCGTCTCCGACGTGGCATTGAAGACACGTTCACCTTCTTGCCGACTCTCGAGGTAAAGCACCGGGCCGTCGTCGAGGAAGTGGTCGGCCACATCAACGGCCGCATCACGCAGACCGCCCCCATTCTGGCGTAAGTCAAGGATGAAGCTGGTCGCGCCTTGATCCTGAAGGCTCCGAATGGCCTCACCAACTTCTCGGCCGCTTTCGCCGCTGAAGCGTGTGAGTTGGATGTAGCCAATGGACGGATCCTGATCGGTCAGGCCATATGCCACCGAGGGTAACAAGATATCATCTCTCACCACGCTGATATCGATAGTATCGGTCGCGCCGGGGTGACGAACAGTCAGGATGACTGTCGTACCTTTTTCACCCTTAACCCGGTCAATGATCTCCTGAATGGTAGTCTCGGGCATGATCGGGGTTCCATCGACAGAAATCAGGATATCCCCGGACAGGATGCCGGCAGCCTCGGCCGGGTTGCCCGGAATGGGATCAAGAATAACCTCGCCTGTCTCCTCAGAACGGGTAATGTAAGCGCCAATGCCGCCAAAGGTACCTTGCAGGCGCTCGCGCTCCAATTCCCGATCGGCTGGCTCAATAAACACAGAATAAGGATCATCGAGTTCAGCCATTGAGCCACGAATGGCACCATGAGCAATCAGTTGTGAATCAGGCAGCACTCCGATAAAGTTTTCCTCGATTAAAGCCCACGCCTCATTAAAAAGCGGCATATCCTGCTGGGCATGTGCCGACGACGAGGCCTGGCCATTGACCAGCTCGCGCGTGAAGTAACCGGCGGCGAAAGCGCTGACCGCCAGGATAACCAGCATAAAAACCGTTAAGCCGTTCCGGGATCGATTTGACATAAGACAAATAAACGCCCATCGGGCGCAGTAAGTGGGATTTTAACACAGGTGTTCGATCGGGCAATCCGCGCTATAATAAGGCACGTTGCTATAACCTGGGGTTAACCTGAGAAATAGCGATCACCCGGGACGGACGATCAGGATCGATACAAAACGCCGCTTGCCTCGGATTGACGTCTGTCTTAAATGTAGTCATATCACCATGAAGTTACCCGGCGGAATACGCATGGTCGGGTTGGTGTTGATGTTGATTGGAGCTTTCCTCTTGGCCCCAACGCCGATCCAGAGCCAAGACGAACCAGACCTGCAATCGCAGGCAGATTCGCTATTCCAGGAAATGAGTACTGCCCAGAAGATCGGGCAGTTATTTTTGGTAACTTTCAGAGGAGATCGCGCCCCACAGAACAGCGAAATCGCCGAATTGATTTTGAATTACCACGTCGGCGGCGTTGTCCTTACCTCCAGCAATGACAATCTGACCGGCTATGGCGATCCAGCCAACGCCCCTCGGCAAGTGCAGGAACTGACCGGCAACCTGCAACAGTTAGCTCTATTGGGCAGCAGCGATGAGCCGGTCGAGACATCGGAGGAGGGGCAAGGGACAGAAGAAGGCACAACAGCTCCAACGTTTGAGCCGGCTCCCCAGTTTGTACCCATACCGCTGATAGTCGCCGTCACCCATGATGGGGATAGTTTGCCCAATGCCAACATCATGTCCGGGTATACGGCATTGCCCAACAACATGGCCTTGGGAGCGACATGGGAACCCGACTTTGCCCGAAGAGTAGGTGAAATTGCCGGGCGAGAGCTTGCGGCAACTGGAATCAATTTCCTGCTGGGTCCGTCACTTGATGTGCTGGAGCGGCCGTCGCCGTTAAACTCGGGCGATCTGGGGACTCGCTCTTTCGGCGGCGATCCCTTTTGGGTGGGTGTGATGGGACGGGCCTACATCGAAGGCGTTCACGCGGGCAGCGAAAGCCGCATCGCCGTAGCCGCCCGCAGCTTTCCCGGAAAAGGGAGTAGCGATCGCCCAGTGGATGATGAAGTTCCGACAGTTCGCCGCTCGCTCGATCAACTGAAGCAGATCGAACTGGTTCCATTCTTCACGGTATCGCGAGAACCATTAGGAGCGACCGGGACGGCCGATGCCTTTTTAGCAACTCATATTCGGTTTCAAGGCCTTCAAGGCAACATTCGGGCGACGACCGCACCGGTAAGTCTGGACCCGCAAGCATTAAATTCGCTCATGAGTTTGCCGGAACTGGCGCCATGGCGGCTGAGCGGCGGCATCATTGTGTCCGACGAGCTGGGAGTGCGCAGTGTCGAACGATTTTACGACGATACTGAACGCGAGTTTCCTCACCGGCAGGTGGCCAAGGATGCGCTGCTTGCCGGGAATGATTTGCTCAACGTGTCCCACTTCGCACAGGGAACGGCCGATTACGCGACCGAACTGGCCAATATCACCGATACGATCCTCTGGTTTCGTGAGCGATATGAGATTGACCCGACGTTCAGGCAACGGGTCGATGAGTCGGTGATGCGCATCCTGAAACTGAAATTGCGCCTTTATCATGGCGACCTGTCGCCTCTAAACGTCATCAACGAAGCGGCTGGCGAAGAGTTACCGCCGTTCCAGGTCACCGGCGGCGCGGCTTTTTTCGATATCGCTGAATCAGCCATAACCTTGCTCTCGCCCAGCCCGGACGAACTGGCCGGTCGTGTTGTAGCTCCTCCTGCAAGCATGGAAAATATCGTGATATTCACGGACGTCAATGAGGCGCAACCTTGTTCATTCTGTGAACCGGCCGCCATGCTCTCGCGAACAGCCCTTCAGGAACGTATTGAAGCCCTGTACGGCCCATCGGGCAGCAATCAGATACAACCGGAAAATATCACCAGCTTCTCCTTTGCCGAACTGGATGAATTTCTCGACGCGGGGACAAGGCCGATCCCCCTCCCTACTGCTCCGCCAACATCCACAGCAGATCCTGCCAATGCGGACACCAGCACCCCTGAAGCTGAAAGTACGGCCGAAGCCACGGCCACTCTTCCGGCCAATTATCGAGTTCAGGAAGCGCTACGGGATGCGGACTGGATCGTCTTTGGACTGTTGAACCCCGGCAAGCTCACCGGAACACCCAACTCCGGCGCTCTCAGCCGCTTCCTGTCCTTGCGCTCCGACCTGGCCGGCAGCAGCCGCGTTGTCGTCTTTGCTTTCGATGCGCCCTATTTCCTGGACAGCACGGAGATCAGCAAGCTGACAGCTTATTATGGGGTGTTCAGCAAGACGAGCGCGTTCGTCGATGCGGCCGTGCGAGCATTGTTCCTCGAGTCACCGCTTGGCGGGGCGTCTCCAGTCAGTGTCGAAGCCATCCAGTATGATCTCCCCTCCCAAATCCAGCCGGACTCCAATCAGGTGATTGAACTGTTCCTGGTCATTGGACAGGCGATCGAAGCACCCTCAAGCCAGGAGCCGCTGGTTTCGGCCATCGGCGACACGTTGCGATTGCAAACGGGCAAGATCATCGACCGGAACGGAAACACAGTCCCCGATGGAACACTCGTCAGGTTCATCTTGCGTAATCGCGTTCAGGGGACGGTGACGATTCTGGGCGATCGACCGACAACGGGCGGCATTGCCCAACTGGATTACGTCCTAGATGCCAGCATGGGGCCCGGCCAGTTTCGCATCACGGCCGAATCGGGTGAGGCGCGGCTCTCGCAGGAAGTCGATATCGCCATCGAAAAAGATGCGCAACTGGCGATCATCGTCCCCACTCCCGCGCCAACGCAGACCGTGACACCGACGCCGCGGCCGACGGAAACACCGCCACCCACAGCGACCCAACGGCCTGTCGAGCCGACGGCCACGCCCGCCCCTGAACCGCCGCGCGAACCCGGCTGGCTCATCGGGCTTGGCGCGCTACGAACCACGGCGGGAATGCTGATCGGTCTTCTGACCGTCAGCTTCGTTGGTTATGCAACAAATCGCCGCCTGGGGTCGCAGACTTTAACCCAACGACTCGGCCGCGTATTATGGGGGATCGCCGGCGGTTTGCTGTTCTATAATTATTACGCACTGGGCATGCCGGGATCGTCACTCTTCACATCTTTGGGCAGTCTGGCCGGCCTGTTCCTCATCCTTGCCGGTGGTATTGCCGGGTTAGCGTTATACAGACCTACCGGGCGCTCTTAACCGTTCCCCTTCCTCGACGACAGGAAATCAACTGGGCCGATTAAGCACCGCATCTTGCCATGATGCGGGGTCTTCTACCGGCTCAAGATGAGTCGTAACGTTAATCGGCGCCAGGGCATCGTTCATATCCAACTCAATGGCTTCGAGCAGCTCATGCCCTTTTTGCACGCTCCAATTGCCGGGAACCTGTATATGGACGGAAACAAAACGTTGCGCCCCCGCCTGCCTGGTCCGCAGCGCATGATAGGCGACGCCGGCCTCCAGGTGACGATCGAGGATCGCCTTGACTTGGGATACCTCTTCATCGGGCAGGGCGGCATCCATGAGACCATTAGCCGATTCTCGGACAAGTTTAGATCCGGTGAAAATAATCTGAATGGCAACGATGAGAGCGATGACGGGATCAAGCCACTGCAAACCCGTCAGTCCGACAAGCGCCACGCCCACGATGACACCAACCGAAGTCCAGACATCGGTCAACAGATGATGGGCGCTTGCCGTCAGGGCCGCTGAACGATGCTGCTTCCCGGCATTCAAAAGGATACGCGCGACGACAAAGTTGGCGAGAGCGGCGACGGCCGACACCAGGAGGCCCAATCTCACCTGTTCAAGAGGCTCAGGGTTGCGCAATCGCGTGATTGCCTGCACAGCGATGTAGATGGCGGCAATCAGAATAAGGATCCCCTCAACTCCCGAAGAGAGATATTCAGCCTTGGAGTGGCCGTAGGCATGCTCGCGGTCAGGCGGCTTGGAAGCGATGACGAGGGCGATGAGAGTGACGATGGCGGCGACAATATTCGCGCCTGACTCCAGAGCGTCGGATAGGAAGCCGATCGACCCTGTGAGCCAATAGGCGGCGACTTTCAGCATGATAACGGCCAGAGCTGTGACGATAGATAGCCATGCGTAGCGGGTTAATCCCGCATCTGATTGCATGAGTAGATTATCGTCCTTTACACCCCGCAATTCCAGCCCAGCCGGTCAAATCGAAATTAGGCTTCGCTAAAACAGCGAGAATCTCTTAAGAGAATAGCTAATCTCGTCAACCACCCCATATCAATGGCTGTAGCGACGGCGAATATTCGGCACCAGGTAGTCGTCGAACGCGCGCTGCAAGCCATACTCCGGATCCCATCCCCAATCTTGCCGGGCGGCCGAATCATCCAGTTCGGCCGGCCAGCTATCGACAATGCCCTGGCGCTGCAAATCAGGTTCAAATGTTATTTGAGCTTCGGGAAAAGCCCGTAGCACCTGATCATGAAAATCGGCAGCCGACAAGCTGAAGCTGGTGACGTTATAGATCGCGTGGCTGAGAGATTCAGCCGGGGCGGCGGCCAATTTCAAGAGAGCATTGACAGCGTCGGTCATGGCCATAAATGGCAGGACGGTATCCTCGCGTACGAAACACGCGTATGGCTTGTTTTGCGCGGCGGCATGAAGCATCTCGGGACCGTAATCAGTCGTCCCGCCGGATGGGACCGTATAGGCGCTGATCAGGCCAGGGAAGCGCAGGCTACGAAAGTCCAGCATCACAGGTCGGGATGCCGACAGTTGCTGGTAGTGCTTGCTGTAATAAATGCCCAGTTGCTCGCAATAGAGCTTGTTACAACCGTACATCGTCGTTGGATTGTTCCACTGCCATTCCTTGACGCGCAGATCGTGGGCTTTTACGCTTAAATTCGGCATGCCATAGGCGGCGATCGAGCTGGGGAATATGAACTTCACCGGCTTGCCGCGGCGTTGTGACTGCTCGGCCGCGACCTGCAGGAGAGCCAATGTGCCATCGACGTTGACCTGATGCGCCAGTTCAGGAGAGTACTCGCTGCGCGTCGATAACAAGGCTGCCAGGTGATAGATCGCCTCAAACTCATATTCAGTCACCAGTCGAGCGAGCAAATTGTGGTCGAGAATATCTCCGGCGATATAGGTACAGAGGCTCATCAACTCCTGGGGCACAGGATGCAAATCGAGAGTTAGTAGCGGTAACGGGTTGGTTTGTGACAGGTTACTGATGAGGGCCTGGCCTATCTCCCCGGATGCACCGGTGATGAGGATGGCTTTTTTTCGCATGGGTTAGCTCCTTTCAAGGTGGGAATTAGGCCATTGGGCCGGTGAGCCGCTGACTTCCCTGATCCGGTTTGTTATACTCACCGTTTGTATTTTATCCGAAGTGAGCGCGCTCATCTACGAATGACGCGATGTCGAATGTGATATGCTCGGAGTCTGTGAATGCGTCAACGGTATATAACGCTGTTCTGGTTTCCCCTGTTCGCCAGCTGGCTATTGATGTCCGCCGAGGGGCCAATCATCGCCGCAGCTATCAATCGCCTGCCTGATGAAGTTCTGATGCTGGCGGCAATGGGAATTGTCACCAGTCTTTCGGTCACCATCGAAAGCCCTATTATCAACCTGTTGGCGACGTCGACCGCGCTTATCCGCGATCATGCTTCATATCGCCTGGTGCGTCGCTTCACCATTCACTGGTGCCTTGCCCTAACTGTTGTGGCGATTCTGGTGGCCTACACTCCCTTGTTCGACCTCATTGTGGGACGATTGCTCGATGTGCCGAGCGAGATCGCGGAATGGGTCAGACCCGGCATGCAGATTATGATTCCCTGGAGTGCGGCCATTGGCTGGCGGCGTTTTCTGCAAGGGATCATGATTCGCCATAAGCAAACGCGCAAGGTAGCCTACGGGACAGTCGTGCGGCTGGTCGGATCGGGCGGCACCGTTTTATTGCTAGCAGTATGGGGAGAATTTCCGGGCGTGGTAATCGGCTCGGTCGGTCTGGTGATCGGGGTAATAGCCGAGGCTATCTATGCCACATTGGCCACGCACGCCTTGATCCGCGATGAACTTGGCCCCGACACCCCCATTGCTGAAGGCCCACCCCTGACCTACAGTGAACTTTTCTGGTTCCATCTGCCTCTGGCGGCCACTTCAGTGCTGATCCTGTTCATGCAGCCGATGGTGACGTCGAGTTTGGCGCGGCTGGACCATCCGACAGCCTCACTGGCGGCGTGGCCCATCGTATTCCAAATCCTGCTGATGGCTCGTGCAGCCGCCATGGCGTTGCCTGAGGTCGTCATCGCCTTGCATCAGGGCACATCCACATTTGGCCCGATACGAAAATTCAGCCTGATTCTGACGGTTGCCGTACTCGGTTCAATGGCTCTCTTCGTGTTCACCCCACTGGCCCAATGGTATGTGTTTGACGTGCAGGATATGACAGTCGATGTCGGCGAATTGGTATTAACGAGCCTGGGGTTATTCCTGGCCTATCCTTCGCTAACGGTGATCACATCGTGGCTACGTGGCTTGCTCATCCAGAGCCGGCACACGCGTTTTATCAACATAGGGATGATGGTTAACCTGGCGATCACGGCGGCGATCCTGGTAGCGGGCGTGGCGTTCAAATGGCCCGGGCTGGCGACGGCTGCCCTGGCTCTCAATTTGGCCTCGATCGGAGAGGTGCTCTATTTGCTGTGGCGCACGCAACAGACATTGCCCGTTGGACTGACTCTGATCGGCCCGCTCAGAGTTCAACCAACCTCCCCTTAAGGAAAGTTTTTTATGACGATTCGCATCCTGCAGTTGCCATTGGGGCCGCTGCAAACAAACTGCTACGTATTGGCCTGTACAACAACTAGCCAAGCGGCCGTCATCGATCCGGCATGGGATGGTCGAGCCATTTTGGACAAGGTGACAGCCGATGGGTGGATACTGGATAAAATCCTGTTAACTCACCCCCATTTCGACCATGTGGGTGGTTTGGCGGAGTTGAAGGAGCTGAGTGACGCACCTGTGTACAGCCACGAAGAAGCCGAACCGATGTTGGGTTTTGCTCGGGCCGCGGCTGAGCTTTGGGATATCACAATCGACCAACCACCGGCTCCCGACGCGTTTTTGGGCGAAGGCGACACGATCGAGGTGGGCGATTTACGGGTTGAGGTGCTGTTCACGCCTGGGCACTCCCCGGGACATGTGAGCTTCTACCTGCCGAAGCATGGCGTCCTCTTCGACGGCGACGTATTGTTTCAAAACGGCATCGGCCGGACCGACCTGCCGGGCGGAGACTACGGCTTGTTGATGACTGTCATCAATGACAAGTTAATGACCTTGCCGGACGAGACAGCCGTCCTTTCCGGACATGGCCCAGCAACCACTATCGGGGATGAACGACGTACCAATCCTTTTCTGAATCGACAATGATTGATTATTGGTTATGCGAATTTAATGACCCTTGAGCTTCTCGGAACAGCCTGTTTATCCCGGCCGTTAGATCCACGCATAGTCCTCTTCATTATCGCTGACGGCCGCTCCGGTTTAAGCTACAATTCGATTCTATGACATCAACTGATATCCTCATCGTTGGCGGCGGCATTGTCGGCCTAGCCACAGCTCGAGCCATCTGCCAACGACACCCCGACAGGCATATCACTGTCCTGGAAAAAGAGTCGACACTGGCTTACCACCAAACCGGCCGCAACTCCGGCGTCATCCATTCCGGCATCTACTACAAACCCAACTCCCTCAAAGCCATTAATTGCCGCACCGGCAAGCGAATGATGGAGGATTTCTGCGACGAGCAAGGGATCGCTCATCGCATGGTGGGCAAGGTAATCGTCGCCACGGACGAGCACGAACTCCCGGCCATGAACAATTTACTGGAACGCGGCAAGGCCAACGGCGTGAGTTGCGAGATGATCGATCGCGAGCGGCTCCTCGAGCTGGAACCGCATGTGACCAGCGGCATCAAGGCTATTCATGTGCCGGAAGCGGGCATCGTTGATTACAAAGAGGTTTGTGAGCAGCTGGCCGACATTCTGCGCACGGCGGGACACGATATCGTCACTGGCACGGAGGTCATCGAAATAGTCGAACGACCAGGAGAGATCACGGCAGTGACCTCAGCCGGCGACTTCACGGGGGCGCTCCTCGTCAATTGCGCCGGTTTACATTCTGATCGTGTGACCAGGATGTCGGCCGGTGATGCGCCGGCTCAGATCATCCCCTTTCGAGGGGAATATTTCGAATTGAAGCCCGAAGCATGGCATCTGTGCAATGCCCTGATTTATCCCGTCCCCGATCCCAACTTCCCGTTTCTGGGGGTCCATTTTACGCGGATGATCGCCGGTGGCGTGGAATGTGGGCCGAACGCGGTACTGGCTTTCGCTCGCGAGGGCTACCATCTGGGTGACGTGAACGGCAGAGAGTTGTGGGAGACATTGAGCTACCCCGGCTTTCGCAAACTTGCCGGCCGCTACTGGAAGATGGGTCTGGGCGAGATGTGGCGTTCCGCCAACAAGGGCGCCTTCGTGAAAGCGCTGCAACGGCTTATCCCCGAAATCCGGATCGAACATCTGGAAGAAGCACCGGCCGGCATCCGTGCCCAAGCTCTGGCTCCCGATGGAGCGCTGCTGGACGACTTCGCCTTTCACGAGTCACCACGCATCGTCAACGTCATCAATGCCCCTTCCCCTGCCGCCACATCGGCCCTCAGCATTGCCGAGACTGTCGTCGACAAGCTTGAAGACCATTTTTGATCCCTCGGCGGATCATCCATTTCGATCGGTCATGGCGGCCGATCGCCTCATCAGCTAACCTTTTAACTAAATTCAACAAAGATCATGACTCAAACAACCAGACTCAATCGATATAGTTCACGTATCACCCAACCGGCATCACAAGGTGCTTCGCAGGCCATGCTTTATGGCACAGGTCTCACCGAAGGCGACATGGACAAGCCACAGGTGGGTATCGCCTCGATGTGGTATGAGGGCAACACCTGCAACATGCATCTCAACGATCTTGCCGCGTTAGTGAAAGAAGGCATGAGCGCAGCCGATCTGGTGGGCATGCGCTTCAACACCATCGGTGTTAGCGATGGTATCAGCATGGGCACCGACGGGATGAGCTACTCACTGCAATCCCGCGAGATCATCGCCGATTCCCTTGAAACGACGATGGGCGCACACTGGTACGATGCGCTGGTGGCCATTCCGGGTTGCGACAAGAATATGCCTGGCTGTCTGATCGCCATGGGGCGGCTAAATCGGCCGGCGCTTATGGTCTACGGCGGGACGATACGCGCCGGGCACTCCGCTAAGGGTGAGACACTCGACATCGTTTCCGCTTTCCAGTGCTACGGTCAGGCTATCGCCGGAGCCATCTCCGAGGGTGAACGGCGGCAAATCGTGCGCCACAGTTGTCCGGGGCCGGGCGCATGTGGAGGCATGTACACGGCCAATACCATGGCCAGCGCCATCGAGGCCTTGGGGATGAGCCTGCCCTACAGTTCGTCGGCTCCGGCCGAATCGACCAAAAAGCGCGCGGAATGTCTGGAAGCAGCCGCGGCCATCCGCCTGTTGCTGGAGCGCGATATCAAGCCGAGCGACATCATGACCCGGGCCGCATTCGAGAACGCGATGGTCGTTGTCATGGCTCTCGGCGGCAGCACCAATGCTGTCTTGCATCTGATCGCCATGGCCAGGACAGTTGGCGTGGAGCTATCTATCGACGATTTCCAATCTGTGAGCGACCGCGTGCCTTTTCTGGCCGACCTGAAACCCAGCGGCAAGTATGTGATGGAAGATATGCAAGGAATCGGCGGCACCCCGGGCTTGATGAAGTATTTGTGGGAAAATGGGCTGATCAATGGGGATTGCCTCACAGTGACCGGTCGAACGGTGGCCGAAAACCTGGCTGATGTACCCGGCCTAAGCGACGGCCAACAGATCATCCGGCCATTGGATAACCCCATTAAGGCGACGGGGCACATCCAGATCTTGCGTGGCAACCTGGCTCCTGACGGGGCCGTGGCCAAGATCACCGGCAAGGAAGGCGAGCGTTTCAGTGGTCCGGCTCGCGTGTTTGATGCCGAAGAGGATATGCTGGCTGGACTGGAATCGGGGCAGATCCACAAGGGTGATGTGGTTATCATCCGCTATGAGGGGCCGAAAGGCGGACCGGGCATGCCGGAGATGCTGACGCCGACATCGGCCATCATGGGCGCGGGTCTGGGCAAGGACGTGGCTCTGCTGACCGACGGCCGATTCTCAGGAGGATCACATGGTTTCATTGTCGGCCACATCACGCCCGAGGCACAGGAAGGCGGTCCCATCGCTCTGGTGAAGGATGGAGACATGGTGATCGTTGACGCATCGCAGCGAACGCTGGACGTGATGATATCAGCCACGGAGATGGCCGCGAGGCGCGAGGCCTGGATCGCTCCACAGTTGAAGGTGACGCGGGGAACGCTCTATAAATATGTCAAACTGGTAAGCTCGGCTTCGGAAGGGTGTGTGACCGATTTCGAATTTGAGCCGGTGCGCTCATTGTCGACAGGTACGATCGGAATTATTTCGGGCGATTAACTCATGCGACCGCTTATCGGCACAGATCTCAAACGTTTTCTGCGCGATTATCGCCGAACACACAATCCGACAACCGATCTGGTTGCCTTGTTGCAGAGCGTGGAGTACCCGGCCAACGTTGGTTCTATCTTTCGTCTGGCCGACGGAGCAGGCGTCAGCGAGCTGGTACTGACCGGCATCACACCCACGCCACCGAACGCCACCATCGATAAGGTCGGCCGCTACAAAAGCCTGCGTTTGCCATGGCGCTATGAGGCAGATCCTCTGGTGGCCGTTGCCGGGCTTCGAGAGAAGGGTTACACCATCGTAGCCGTCGAACTCACCGACGATGCTGTACCCTATCATGAGTACGACTATCCGGATAAGACCTGTTTGGTCGTCGGCCATGAGGATCACGGCGTGACCAAAGCCACGCTGGCGGCGTGTGACGCGGCCGTGTTCGTGCCGATGTACGGCAAGGGACTCTCGCTCAATGTGCATGTTGCTCTGGCTGTGGCGCTCTTTCATATCCGACACAGCCGTTGACCGATCGTTTTACCGTCTCCGATAAAATCAATTTAGTTGTAAATACTTAGGTATTCCGCCCTCATTATCCTTGCATCGGTGGGCCTTACAGGCTATACTGGTTTCATACATGCGGGATAATACAACAATTGATTGGGGAATGTGAACATGAAGATTTCTTGCCTCCAGGAGAACCTCGCTAAAGGTCTGAACACAGTCAATCGGGCGGTCAGCCCGCGCTCGACACTCCCCGTCCTGGGCAACGTGTTACTGGCCGTCGAAAATGGCCGGCTAAAACTATCGGCCACCAATTTGGAGATCGTCATCACCTGTTGGATTGGGGCGACGGTTACCGAGACCGGTTCAACCACTGTCCCGGCACGAACATTCAGCGAGCTGATTAACACCTTCCCTCAAGAGCGCGTCGACCTGTCGCTGAACAAGACGACCGAGACATTGCACGTCAGTTGCGGCCGCACTCAAGCCAATATCAAGGGTATCGACGCCAACGAATTCCCCGTCATACCCGATCCCGATCACGAAAACCGGATTCGATTAGAGCCGGCGGTGTTGAAACGTGCCATTTCACAGGTAGCCTTTGCCGCGGCCACGGACGATTCACGACCGTCACTGACCGGTGTGTTGACGTCATTCGAAGGCAGCCGGGTCACTATGGCCGCTACCGACGGCTTCCGGCTGTCGGTGCGTTCGGCACACATCGCCGGCTACGTCGAAAAGCCATTCAGCATCATTATCCCGGCCCGCGCACTCAACGAAGTCGCCCGCATCATCAGCGATGACCTGGATGCCGTGTATATTTCAATGCCCGCGGGGCGCAATCAGATCATCTTCGACATGGATAACGTGCTGCTGGTGTCGCAACTTATCGACGGAAAATTCCCCGATTACGCACCGATTATTCCATCCACTCTCAACACACGAACGGTTCTAAACACGGCCGAGTTCACCAAGGCATGCCGGACTGCCGACATCTTCGCCCGCGAATCAAGCAACACCGCGAGGGTCTCTGTCGATCCGGGAGACGGTCTTTCACAAGCCTACGCCACGATCGCCGCCAACAGCAAGGAAACGGGCGACAACGTGGCCCAGGTGGATGCGACTGTGGACGGGATGCCGGTCGAGATAGCCTTCAATGTCAAGTTCATGGCCGATGCCCTGGGCGTTATCGACACGCCACAAGTTGCGTTGGAGACGACAAGCCCCCACGAACCGGGCGTGCTCAAACCAGTCGGCGATAATGACTTCGTACACATCATCATGCCGATGAACTTCAATCGGTAATGACTAGCCGGCCGTAGCCAACTGATCCAGCACCGTCCGATACAACGTATCCGCGCGCAGATCTTCGAGTGTGTGGCATGGCGCGCCCAGGCGTTCGGCCAGCAATCGCGCCAACCCCTGGTCGAAAGCCGCGTGCTCCATATTGATCACTACTGAGCGGACGTCCGTTTCATGGATAAGATCGGCGATCTTGTGAGCCTCTTCCTGGGGCGGCATATCGGTAATGCTCACATTCCCCGCCCCATCCGTCATCAGGATCATCAACGGCAGGACATCGGGATGACTGTAGGCTTCTTGCCGAAAGACCTGATACGCCAGATATAACCCGGCCGACAGAGGCGTCTTGCCACCCACAGCGATATCAAGAAGCGCTTTTTTGGCCAATTGTACGGAATTGGTCGGCGGCAGGACGAGAGTGGCATCGTTCTTGTTGAACACGATCAGCCCGACACGGTCGCGTCGCTGATAGGCATCGGTGAGGAGCGACATGATGGCCCCCTTGGTGGCCTCCATGCGCTCGGCCACGGCCATGCTCCAGCTGGCATCAACCACGAACAAGACCAGGTTGGCCGACCGACGAACCCGCACCTTTTCGCGCAGGTCTTGTTTTTCCAAAGCTAAAGCAGTGACAGTCCGATCGCGACGGATCTGGTGGGGCGCAGCAGCGCGTAAGGTAGCATCGAAGGCAAGATCGCGAACCTTGTCACCCTTGGGCAGGCGAGCCTGAATATAACGGCCGCGCTTCCGATCGGTCTTGGTGCGGGATCGGCGACCAGCTTGCTTGCGCGTCAGACGATCGAGTTGGGTATCAAGGCGGCGGGGAGCGAACTCCTGCGAACTGCTGATCTTCTGGCCACCCTCCCACCAATTCGCCTCGCCAGGCGTTTTGGGCACGGATTGTGGCCCAGCCTCCTGTTGAGAGACCTCAGAGCCGTCGGAGGCCTCATCTTCCTCCCCTAAGACTTTTTTTTTCCTGTAGCGGCCGATTCCTCGACCTGCTCATCCCGATTATCTACATCGCTCACGCCCATCTCACCCTGCACTTCGTCGAGGCGCTCGGAAAGCTCAGCGGCCGAGAGCACGCTGTCCTGAAAGACACGGCCTCGGATGCGATGGGGCAAGGCCAATTCAGCAGCCAGGATGATATCTTCATCGGTAATGCGATCACGACCCTGCAAGGCAGCATGAGCCTGAGCGCCACGCAGGATAACCAGATCGGCGCGGTGACCATCAACATTTAACGATGAAACCAGTCCGGCAATCGACATCAGATCGTAGCGGTTGTAGCGCACTTCGTTCACCCGGTCGCGTGCTTTGGCGATGCGTTCCGACAGATCGCGCTCATTGCCGGCCCACTGCCGGCGGAAGCCCTCCGGATCAACCTCAAAGCCGATGCGTCGTTCGATAATTGCCACGCGATCATCCGGGTCGTCGAGACCCTCGATCTGTACGGAGAAGGCAAAGCGATCCAGCAATTGCGGCCGCAAGTCACCCTCCTCGGGGTTCATCGTGCCGACTAAAATAAACTTGGCCGGATGGGAGAAGCTGATGCCCTCGCGCTCAACGATGTTGACGCCCATGGCGGCCGCGTCCAGGAGAAGATCGACGACGTGATCATCGAGCAGATTCACCTCATCGACATATAGCACGCCGCGATTGGCTGAGGCCAGGATGCCCGGTTCGAAATGTTTCTCGCCGCTCTTGATGGCCTTCTCGATGTCCAGCGTGCCGACGACGCGATCCTCAGTGGCGCTAACGGGCAGGTCAATAAATGGCGTCTGGCGGATCTCAGTCTCGATCGGCTTATGGTCATATCGGTAGTGGCTGTCATCGCTCCACTCATCCGGCCGCAAGGGATCACAGTTGTAGCGGCTGCCGGCCAGGACGGTGATATCGGGCAGAAGCGCGGCCAAAGCGCGAGCGGCCGTCGACTTGGCCGTGCCTCGCTCGCCACGAATGAGAACCCCGCCTATGCGCGGGCTGACTGCATTCAGGATCAGGGCACGCTTCATGCGCTCCTGGTTAACAATTGCCGTAAAAGGAAATACAGCGCGACGTGACATTAATTAATTAACTCCATGTGCGGGGGAAATAGCGGTCAAGGTTTTCCCAGTCTACCCGATTGATTATAGCTAATCACCGGAGAGTGGCCAATTGTGGAGTGGTACCTAAGGGCGTGGCCATACGGTCGGCAGCAAATCATCATAGGCGCCGGTGTTGAGTCGCCAGGTTTCAAGCCATCGCGCGCTGCTCCATAACGGGCCATGGATAACGAATCTCAAAGGCTCATAAAATGCCGCCAGGTCGGGGTCCTGAATGAGATTTCGGCCGTCGCGCAGGGTGTCAACATATCCGGCAGGCACCTCCCGCCGGAAGTGACCGATTCGCCAGTTAAGCGGATCTCGCACCGGCAAACGAGCCAGCAGAGGGTCAGTGAGGCCGTTCCGGTCGACGATATGAACTTCCGGCCCGGCATAATAGCCAAGAAAGCCGACGTTTCCATGTTCGATGACCGCCGGGCCTTGTGCGCGTAGCACCATGCCTTGCTCTGCCCAGGGGTGAAGAGCCCGGTTGGGATAGAGGAGTCCGGTGTTGGGGGTGTAATACGCACGTTCATCAGCGATATCGCCGTCCCGGCGAGCGGTGTCACCAACGGGACTGCCAGCCAACCAATTCTGGGCATGACCGACAAGACCAAGGGCGACGACGAACATAGTGGCCGTGACAGTGAATCTGCCAGCCATCGCCGGAAGGGTTCCTATCTTTGCTGTCGGATAGCGCGCGTATCGATCGCCCAGGGCAATCAGCAGAACGGCGGCCGCAAGCAACGGCGCGGCCAGGAAACGGCCGCTCATAAAATCTCCGCCGATGCGGATGATGTAGAGCGTATAGAGGACTATGCCTATTCCCACGGCCAAAGGACGTGCCTGACGCGAGACCACAGCCAGGAGCAATGCAGCAGTAACAACCGCCATGGTCAATGGATCCCAGCGTAGTGAATTCATCAGGTAGGCCACGCCCTGTCGGGATAAATCAGTCGAGGGGATGCCGGTAGCGAGTTTGGCGTAGGCCGTATTGGGAAAGGGAAAGCCATAATAGAACAACGAGAAGGCCGTCCAGAGAATCAGCGGCAGAAAGCCTAGTACGACCAGACCGACCGCGTGCCACGATCGACGCCGCCAAACAACCCAAACCAAGGCCGGAACGACAAGCAGCAAGGTATCAATGCGGTTGACAGCCAGCAAGGCAGCCAGCAACGACAGAAAGAACACTTGCTTGTCGTTTGGCGGTTGATCGGCCGGATCTCCGGTTAACCAGATGACAAGGAACGCGGCCAGCAAAAGGTGAGTCAATGGGTTTTCAAGCCCCGAAGTGGAATAGTCGACGAACGCCTTCGAGAGGGTCAGGATCAGCAAGCCAGGGACGACGACGGCCGATGCGGGGCGCAGGCGAAAGGCGATAAGCCCGACAGCGACAATCGAGAAGGCAATGGATAACCAGATAGCGCTATAGTATGATTCGCCGGTAACAAGGCGGCCGACGATAAGGGCGAACAGCCACAGGGGATGGGTGTAGCCTTGTTCACGTTCGGCGGGATTCCAGGTGAGTCCCAAACCATGGACGGCATTATCGACGACACGGAAGGTGATATACGCGTCGTCGCTGAGCCAAGCGGTACGCAAAACAGCGATGGCGTAGATCAAGATCATCGACCAGGTCAGGAAAGCCATGAGCGTTGGACGGCCATAAACGGACGATCGTTTCACATCCCCGTTTTTTGGCAATGGCGTTGTCTCGTCAACTTGGCCGGGAATGTTAGAATTCGGGTTCAATGGCTCCGCTCAATCGGCGTAAACGCCCTTCACTAGCGATCATTCTGGGGATTATAGCACTGCTCCTGTCAGCGCTCTATGTTACCGGGCTGATTCTCGATTGGCCGGCATGGGTGCATGGCAGTAATTGGGTCTGGGTGCGCCGAGTACCGGAAATGGGGTGGCGATTCCTGCTGATGCCGGCGGCTTTGGCTGGAGGGGTGGCTCTGGGAGCGTTAGCGTTGGGAGACCGTGCGGAAAATAGCGGAGAGTGGTCGCGCCGGTCGCTGGGACTGTTTTTAGGCGGTCTGGTCATCATGACCCCTCTGCTCCAGATCGCCATCGCCGCCCAGCACCGAACACAGCCACTGAGCCTGATGACGACAGGCTCAACTGGTTTTTGGTTGGAGGGAATGGGCATTGATGATCCGGCGCGGTTCATTCGCGAGCACACAACCCTCATGCCGTCATACGCCGACGTCCACGTACGCACCCAGCCACCTGGTTGGCCGCTAGTCTACTGGGCAACTTCACAAGTCTTCACCTCCATGCCGGGAATGGCCGACGTCGTAGGTCGCTGGATTCATCGCTATGATTGCACTTCGCCCGAGCTGGTCGGACTGGAGCCGGCGCAGGTTGCCGCCGGGAGCGTGCGCATTGTTATCCTGCTACTAAGCGGGTTGGGCGTGCTGCCGCTCTATGCGATCGGTCGCCGTTTCTACCCTCCGGCAACAGCAAGAATGGCGACCGTGGGCTATGTCTACCTGCCGGGGTTGCTCGTATTCTCCGGCCGTTTCGATGTGGTTTATACGTTGCTGACACTGGCCGGACTATGGCTGGCCCTGCGAGCAGTACTCGACGGCGATCGACTTGCGGCGGGTATCCTGGCATTAGGTCTGGCGGCGGCCTCCTTTTTGTCTTTCACCACATTGGCTGTGGGGGCTTTCGTGCTGGCCATCCCGGCGGTGTGCGGAGTCACAAGACGAGACGGTGAGGTGCTGCGTCGTCTGATCTGGACCATGGTGGCGATTACAACCACTGTCATTTTCCTTTGGGTCGGATTGTGGTTGGTCATGGACGTGAACGGCATCGCCATGTGGCGTACGAGCCAGGAGATCCACCGCGTCTTCCGGCTAAACTATCCGGCCTGGTTCCTGTTCAATCTGTACGATCTGGCCGTGTTCATGGGTATCGTGCCGTTTGTCGGTGCGATGGGCGCATTGATAATCATTGCCCGAAAGCGAGGCAAGGGCGGCGTTTCTCATATCGGTCTGGTATTGGGATGGGCAGCGGCAATTCTCTTGTTGAATCTATCGGCAACGGTACGGGCCGAAACAGGCCGTTTATGGCTGTTCGTCATGCCACTGGGCTTGCTGATCGGTTTGGCCTATTTCGTTGCCGAGGTCGATCTCGTACGGAGAGGACGCACCGGATTTTTGGTGCTCTACGGCGTATTTTTGACTCAGGCGCTGGTCACCGGCTACCTGCTGGGTGGGCGAGCGGGCATCCCAAACACCCCCGCCCCATCCTGGCGCACGCCGGAAGGCGTGACGACCGTAGATGTACTGTTGGGAGAGGACATAGCCCTGAAGGGCTACCAGTGGGGATGGTCCACCGACGGGCTGGATTTGACGCTCTACTGGCAAGCGCTGGACTTCCCACGAGTTGAGTATTCCGCCTTTGTCCACGCCCTTGATTCGGATGGAGAGATTGTGGGGCAAAGCGATGGCCCACCAGCGGCCGTCCCGATGTGGTGCTGGGTTCCGGGAGAGGTCGTGGCTGATGAACGTACGCTGGATATATCTGCGGAGGCCGTGGAGTTAGGTGTCGGGCTTTATGACCCGCTCACAGGCGTCAGGTTGCCGGTTTCGCCGCCGGCACCTGACGATCGGATCCTTTTGCCGCTCCACGAAAAATAAGTGCGTGCGCCAGTATGAAGAGACTCAGGTTGGCAAGAAAAAGAAAGCCCAGGCTACTGTAGCCCTGCCAGCGGCCGACCCATTGAAAAAAGGGCATCGAAGCCAGGACGATCGAGATCATCAACAAGGCCAATTGCCATATCCGGGCGAAATTTGGTCTAATCCATCCCTCGCCAACTCCGGCACGCGCCCGTAACTCTATCCAAACAAGCGTTTGAGCAAACGGCAGGTAGACGAAGTAATGGGGCCATGAGGTCTCGACGACGAATGGCAGGCTGAGGAACAGCAGGGCGAAAGACCACTCGGCCGCCCGCGTGCCGCCTCGATAGGCTAGCCGGGCGACGATCAGGGCGTTGGCAACGAAGACACCATACCCTCCCAGGCGCAAGAGCGTGCGTCCTTGACTTGAATCAAACCATCGGCCAATGACGCTGGGCATGTACTGGGCGTTGATATCCTCCGGCATCCAAGTGGTCAAGGCATGGGCCACGCGCTCGCGCACAGTCTGATAGAAGGCCCAGTTTCCGTCCGGCCCCAGAATCAAGGTGGGGACAACCAGCCAGAAGAGAAGGAAAGCGACCGTGAAAGCGATCAGAAAACGCCAATCGCGTCGAACGAGGTAATATAGCAAGAGTATAGCGACGTAGTACTTGATCGCCGCCGCCAAGGCGAGGACGACGGCCGCGGCTATACTCCAGCCTCGACGATGGAGAAAGAGCGTCAGAAAAGCCGCGCCTGTTACCAATGTGCTGACCTGGCCCCACTTGAGATTGTGGAGCAGAGGCATGGAGAAGGCCAGCAAGAGAACATAGAGGGTGAAAGCGACGGGCGAGCGGCGATAGATGTCCACACCCGGCAGCAGAAGCAAGAGTATCCCGACCAGTTGAGCGACCGACCACCAAACCGTTGCATGTCCCAGTTCCAGTCGACCCAACGGTACCAGCATCAGGGCGAAGAACGAACTGTAGAAGTAGCCATTGGATGGCTGCCCGGTGACAAGTACTTCGCGTCCCGTGGGATAGTATTGGCGGTTGAAGTCGCAATATAGCTCGCGGCAATGATCAAGTGCCTCAACCAGAGCTGAGATGCTACCCCAGACGGTGCGATAATAGACAAGGGCGAGCAACGTCACAGCGATCAGAATGGCGAAAGCCGGCCACCAGTTGGTTTTTGAGTCTGTCGTAACCGGGCGGGATGGCTGACCTTCGCTATTCATGGTATCGTGCAGATGGTACCCGATTTACGACGATGCGGCACTATTCGGCCCTACATCGAGAAAGGGCGCAATAAAGCAGGTCAGAATCGCAAACGCGAATTGAAAGAGCAAACACTTGGGGAGAGGTGATGACTCACGGGACAATATCGCGGCCAACGGCCTGGGCAATGGCCTTCATCTCCGTCACCAGTTTGGCAAACTTCTCCGGTTTGAGGGATTGGCTGCCGTCTGACATTGCCTCCGTGGGCCGGGGGTGCACTTCGATGATGAGGCCGTCCGCCCCCGCGGCTACGGCGGCCTTGGCGGCCCCGGCGACATATTCCCATTTGCCGGTGGCATGGCTGGGGTCGGCGACAACCGGCAGGTGAGAGAGTTGCTTGGCAACCGGGATAGCATTGATGTCGAAGGTGTTGCGGGTATAGGTCTCGAAAGTGCGAATGCCTCTTTCACAAAGCATCACGCGAGCGTTGCCGTGACTGAGTATATATTCGGCGCACATCAACCACTCTTCGATGAGGCTGCTCATGCCACGCTTGAGAAGAACTGGATATTGGGACTCGCCGACGGCATGGAGTAAGGCATAGTTCTGCATGTTCCGCGCGCCAATCTGTAGAATGTCGGCATATTCACAGACCAACGGCACCAGAGCCGGCTCCATCACTTCGGTAACGATAGGCATACCGGTCACCTCACGGGCCTCGGCCAGATACTTCAACCCTTCCTCGCCCATCCCCTGGAAAGCATAGGGCGACGTGCGCGGCTTGAATGCGCCACCGCGCAAGATGTGGGCCCCTGCTTCTTTACAGGCGATGGCTGTCTCGATGATTTGGGAGCGGCTCTCCACCGAGCATGGCCCAGCCATGACGATCACCTCGCCGCCACCGATGACATGGTCACCCAACGAAAAGACCGTGT
The DNA here is from genome assembly GCA_964466135.1 of uncultured Ardenticatenaceae bacterium. Classification (GTDB taxonomy): domain Bacteria; phylum Chloroflexota; class Anaerolineae; order Promineifilales; family Promineifilaceae; genus Promineifilum. The sequence continues at coordinate 26,867 of CAYXNH010000011.1, forward strand.
CCTCAGCCTTAAACTCACGGCTGGCCAGCTTAAACGGCTTCAGGATAGGCACAACCCGATCCACACCGGGCATGCGCTCAATCTGGTCCCGATTGATCGGCGTACCATCGCCGATAATGCCGATGACAGTGCGCTCCTTACCGTCGGAAAGATGAACCTTGAACCCGCCATCCTCGGCCCGGGCAATAACGGCCGCTTTTTCACGCATGGAGGCGTTCGCCCGCATAATTACAATCATCATCCAATCAATCCTTGATTATTCAGGTAAAAATAAAATTTCGTCGCAATTTATTGATAGCCTTTACAAAGGACGGACAGGTGAGCCATCCCTTGTCATTCAGCATTCCTTTTTAGAGCGTCATTGAAAGGAATTTGACGGCCGCTTCGACAGGCGACATCTGGCGCGGCCGCACCGGCGGCACATTCTTGCGATCAGGCCGCAATATGCGGGCTTCACGCAGGTAGATGTGGGTGATCTCCCCGGCGGATTTCGTCGTGTTCCAATGGATGAGCACACGAATGCAGTGAGGCAGCGAGTCGGGAACCTCCACCTCGTGACCACAAAGCAACGCGGCATCGTTCCAGCCAAGTTGGCGGGCAGCGTAGGCCGGGTAGACAGCAGTTAGATCGGAAGTGGTCGTGAAGTAGGCGCTGGCGATATCATCAACACTCATCCCGTTGGCGGCTACTAGCGCCTGAAGCAGCTCGCGCGTGGCCTCCAGAATCTCGTCTCCGTCGTTGCTGCTGACAGTGATGGCCCCGCGTACCCCGCGGCACATCATAATACTCTGTCGTTCCCAATTACCGGCTGTTGAATTCGTCATCTCCAATCGCTCCTATAATAGATAACTTGGCCCTAAACAAAAAAGACGCGGCTTATTCAGCCGCGTCCTGTTTCGTTCGGGGGATTTTCCGTCTGGCTTATGCTTCTTCGGCCATGGCGGAGATTCCCGCGCGCAACAAGTGCGGCTGAGTGTCAGCGCCAAAATAAAAATAAAAAAAGAAGCGAACCGAGACGGCTTGTGACTTGTTCATGTCGCGGGAATCATAACACGGTCATGTTGGCGAGTCAAGAAAACGAATTGAATTCACTAAGGTTCTTCGATTTCTTCGGCCAACTTGTCCGGGAAAGCATAGTTGGGGATCAGATCAACCGTGCGGCGATACGCCTCGCGCAATGTGACCTCCGTGTCGAAGTAGCCGCTCAGCATCTCCTGCAGCACAATAGAGAAAACAAAATCATCATAAAGGCGAGTCATCAGCCCGCCATAGCCCTCGCGCAGACCCCATCGAGGCGCAGAGGCGATGCCCTCGCGCAGTTGCATAACCACATCTTCCCCGTATATGTCTGCCAGACTCAGGCCACTGTCGCTGAGTGGCGTAGTTCCCCAAGCGTCGATATATCGGCGTGGCTCATCGGCCGTGCCCAATTGCAGGGGAACCTTGCGCTCCGAATCGACAGCCAGCCAGCGATCGTAACCCTCATTGAACCAGAATTCAGCGAAGGCCTGAGCCAGCTCTCCGTTGGCGGCGGTGGTGATACCCAGGCTGCGGATGTTGCCAAACGCAGTCGGACCTCCGTTGGGACCGCTGATCTGAGTGACGATACCGGTATTGCGGGCTAAATAGTTAACACCGCCTTCAAATTGAGAGCATTCATCACAGGCCGGAACGGCCGACGAGTTCAGTCCGGCCAGATCGGGCAGGATGGCGGTCGACGTGACGATGATACCCGTTCGGCCGGTGAGAAAGGCGATAGCCGCGCTGGTATCGGTTTGAACGCCCGAAGGGCTGAAGCGATTGATCGTCGTGTAGTAATGCTCAATCGCCTCGTGGCAAACCGGATCGAGTATGATCACCTCCCCATTTTCATCGATAAGCCGGCAGCCATTAGCCAGCGCGATCTGCTCGAAAGCCTGATGGGTAGTGACCAGGTTCGATTCGGTGGGGATGACCAGCCCGGAAATAACCGCCTCGGGATCATATATCCTCTCGGCAGCCGTGGCCACGGCAGCGTAGGTATCGGGCGGAGCCAGACCCCTTTCCTTAAACCAATCGGCGCGATAGAGCAATAACTGGTAGTAGCCGTCGCTGGGGATGGCGGCCGTCTGCCCATTCACGGAGAGGAGCTTGAGAGCCTCCGGATCGAACCGGTTGGACCCGAGACGGTCGATCACTGCGCCGGCCGCGGCGGCATCCAGGATCCCCTCCTGCACCCAACCGGCGGTATACTCAATCGGATGCAAGATCAGATCGGGTAGCGTACCGGAAAGAACGCCGGTAGCGGCGAGGTCAGGCAAGAGGGCGGGCGACACAAGCTGGACAGCGACATTAACGCCATAACGGTCGGCGAATTCGCCCGTGATTTCAGAGAGCACTCTGCGATGTTCGGGCGACGTTTCGTCGACCCATATCGTCAGCCCCTCGCCTTCAAAGGATGTCGATGGCGTGATCTCCTCGGTTGGGGCGAAGGTCGGATTTTCGGTTCCTCCAGCCTCCGGCGTGTTTGTCGGGGCAACCAGTTCCAACGGATCAGAGCGGGTGGCCAGTGGAACCGCGGCTTGAGCGGTGGCTGTTGCCAGACGAGGCGGATTCTGCAAGTCCACTCCGCAAGCCGTTAACATCCCTCCCGCCACAATGGCCAGAAGAGCAATTAATAACAGGTGGTGGGAAAATCCACGAGGTAATAGACGGGAAAAACGATCTGTCTGAACCATAAGCTTCGGCCGCGCTCGACTGGCGCTCGACTCCAAACGTGGAATTGTAATGGTCTCCGGCACAGCCGACAAACATCAATCCGTCAAACGAGTGAGGTTTTCAGCATATCATCAGTTTTCGGGTGGCTGTGCGTCCCTGTCGGCGGGGGATTGCTCCAAACCGGCCAGAGGCGGCAGCGTGTCGCCACCCAGCAAGCGGCGTACCTGACGGCCGACACGAGCGGACGGCGTCTCCCGATAGACCTTCATCAACCTCTGAGCCAGGTCGGTCAAATTCTCAAAATCGCCATATTCTTCTCGCAAACGATCTCGATGAAAGGATAACCAGGCGAAGAGATCCGCCTCCGTGCGACCGGGAAAGGCCTCCAGAAGGCCGGATTCGCGAATGCTCTGCACTGACGGCAGGAAGACTAGCTCGTACCAGGCATCGGCCGCCTCCTGGAAGTCGACATCCCGTTCGTCGATGAGGCTGAGCTTTTGACGCAGATCCTCTATCTGAGCCAGAAATTCCGGATAGCGGCCGCCGATAGTGAACACAATATCATAATCGGGATATCGCTCCTTAAGCCCGGTTGCCTCCAGAAAGAGCCTCTCGCGGAAGCGATTCAGGACAGTATCAAGACTATCTGTGGAGTCGATGACTATGTCATCAGGGTATTCCCAGACATGGGCCTCGACAGTAGGATAGCCAAGTTGATGGGCGGCCGACAGGCGATGATTACCGTCACGAACGAAGTAGGCATCGCTAACCTTGTATAATTCCACCGGCGGCCATCCCTCGGAACGGGCCAGCTCGGCCATTTTGATCCAGCGTTCTCTCAAACCGTCGTTTAGCGGCAGGAAGGCACGGGTCATCTCATCGTAGCGGCCCACACTGCCGATGATTTTTTCAATGGGCACGTCCTGGATACCCCGATAAAGAGGGCTTTGCTGGCGCAAATTGCGACGGATGATTTCGAATGGCAGCAATCGCGCGTCCTGACCCAACAACCAGGATGTTAGCCGGGTCATCTCGGCCTGACGACGAGCCTTATCGAATTCGTTTTGGGCGATGAATCTGGCGTCCATGTTCATGTGATCTCGATAAGCTGAGTCTAGTACGTCCTAACCTGCTCGGCAACTGGTGTTCACCCGCAGGCCAAGAGAAACTGGAGCAGATGAAATTCCAATTTCCATCCGCCACACATAATCTCCTTATGATACAATTCTCTCATGGACGAATTTCTGACCATCCTATCTCCGATCAAACAAGCATTGGCCGATAGCGCGCCAGTGGTAGCCCTGGAAAGCACCGTCATCACCCACGGCCTGCCCTTCCCCAAAAACGTGGAGACGGCGCTGGCCATGGAGGCGGCTGTGCGTTCAGGCGGCGCCACACCGGCCACTATCGCCGTCCTGAAAGGGCGGCTCACGGTAGGCCTCACCCTCGACGATATCGAGCGCCTCGGCCGGTTGGCGGAATCGCCCACGGTACGCAAGTGCAGCCGGCGCGATTTGGCAATCGCCATAGCTTGCGGAGAGGACGGCGCGACCACAGTCGCCGGGACGATGGTTGTGGCTCACATGGCCGGCATCGAGCTGTTCGCGACGGGCGGCATCGGCGGCGTACACCGCGGCCATCCGTTCGATATCAGTGCCGACTTGCGCGAATTGGGGCAAACGCCGGTGACAGTCGTCAGCAGCGGAGCCAAGTCGATCCTCGATTTGCCTGCGACGCGTGAAGTCCTGGAAACCGAAGGCGTCACGGTTGTCGGATACGGCGTCAGTGAACTGCCCGCCTTCTTCGCTCGGTCAAGCGGGTTACCGGTGGATGTTCGCCTGGATACGCCTGCGGCCGTCGCTTCCCTCATCGAGGCACGACGGCGGTTAGGGTTGAACAGCGGCATGCTGGTAACAGTTCCCGCTCCCGATGAAGCATGCATGAGTTCTGAGGAAGCCGAAGCGGCGGCGGCTCAGGCAGCACGAGAGGCTGATGAAGCGGGTATCCATGGCAAGGCATCAACCCCTTGGCTGCTCCAAAGAGTGGTGGAATTAACGGGCGGCCGCAGTATGACCGCCAACACAGCCCTGTTGCAAAACAACGGTCGAGTGGCGGCCGAGATCGCCGTCGCCTTGAGCGCGAGGAAATAGGGCGCAGGCATAGCCATGTATTAGGCCGTTTCGTTCGCACCTCACTCGGTTTGACATGCGACCGGATCGTGGCTTATAATGCCTCTAATTGAAATCTGAACGACTGTGACGGAGACAAGTACGGCGGTCGGCGGTTCCCAGAGAATCGGCGAAAGGTGCGAGCCGATACCGCGAAAGCCCGAAATCCACTCCAGAGTCGCTCCCGAAAAGCCATTGGCCCAAGGGAAGCCGGCTGCGTCCGTTATCGCGCACATGAGGTCGAGCTAATTGTGCTCGGCGAACCCAGGTGGCACCACGAGCCCCCTTCGTCCTGGAAAACGAAGGGGGCTTTTCTATTGAGGTAAAAAACATGATTGACCTGAATTTGATTCGCGAGAAACCCGATTGGGTAAAGGAACAGATGGCGCGATTGGGTGACGAGAAAGCGCCGATCGACGCCATTCTGGCAGCCGACGCCCGACGACGGGAGATCATCCTGGAAGTGGAAGAACTGCGTCGGCAACGCAATGAAAGCTCGAAGCAGATCGGGGCATGGATGGGCAGGATCAAGAAACTTGAAGGCGATCTGAAGCAAACGGAAGCCACTGGCGGAACGGCCGAACCGCTTCGCGCCCAACTCGTCGCCATTCAATCCGATGCCGACCAGGCCAGGGAAAAAGTGCGTCACATTGGCGACCGCGTCACGGAGCTGGAAGAGGAGTTGCGGGTTGTCGAGGCTGAAGAGGACGAGAAGATGCTCTGGGTTCCCAACATCCCGCACGAGAACGTCCCGTATGGGCCGGATGACAGCTATAACATCGCCTATCCGCCC
>CAYXNH010000012.1:0-31804 GCA_964466135.1 uncultured Ardenticatenaceae bacterium
ATTTCGTCTCCATGAAACCTGATATTCGCTGGCAAGCGTTGCTGGCGTTGTCCGGATTGGCTCTGGTATTGATGCTTCTTTCCTACCAGGTCCAATCTGCAGCGCTTTGCACGGTCAGCGTCCCGGCTGCCGGCGGCACCTTCATCGAAGGGATGGTCGGTCGGCCATTAGCCCTCAATCCACTTCTGAGCGATCCATATCCCGTCGATCGGGAGTTGGTTGATCTGATTTTTGACGGCCTGGTTCGCTACGATGAAACAGGCCGGATCGTTCCGGCACTGGCGGAGGAGTGGTCCATCAGCGAGGATGGGCTCACTATCACCTTCAAGTTGCATCAGGGATTGACGTGGCACGACGGCCAACCGGTCACTTCCGAAGATGTCGCTTTCACCTATGGCTTGATGCAGAGCGATTCCTTCCCCGGCCCAAACCATCTAATCTCCCTCTGGCAGGCGGTGACGATCACCCCTCTGGATGAAACGACGATCCAGTTCACTCTAACCCAACCCTACGCGCCATTTTTTGAGGCAGTCACACGTGGTGTACTGCCTGCCCACCTGTTGAGAGATATCAACGTGGCCGATCTGGGGACGGCCGCGTTCAATACTACCCCCGTTGGCACTGGGCCGTTCATGGTTCAGCCGGGTCAGGACTGGCAGCGCACTGGACGATTACGCCTGTCGCCAAACCCGACCGCTTGGCGGCAGGGAACACAATTGAGCGACATTGAATTTCGTTTCTTCCCCACAGCCGACGACCTGTTCGTTGCTCTTCAGAGCGGAGAAATCCACGCCGCTAACGGGCTACCGCCGACTAGGATGCCCGCAACGGCCGCGCTCCCCGATGTTCGCCTCTTTACATCGATTATTCCAAGCTATTCTGCTCTATACTTTAATGTTAGCGATAGCGGCGCGGTCGCGTTGAGAACAAAAGAGGTCAGGCAGGCGCTGGCCTATGGACTGGATCGAACATCGTTGGTGGATAGCATCCTCAACGGGCAGGGCATCGAGTTTGAGGGGCCATATATCCCCGGCAATTGGGCGTCACGTCCTGATATGATGACCAGCTACGTCTATCAACCTGAAACGGCCGCCTCCCTCCTGGACGCGGCTGGCTGGGTGGGAGGTAGCATTCGCACCCGCGAGGGCGCTCCTTTGACCCTGCGGATGATCGCGCTCGACCAACCGGAATATCGCGCCGTAGCCGAAGAGATTGCTCGCAAGTGGGCCGCGCTCGGCGTCGACGCCCAGCTAACCCTGCTGCCGGATATAGATGCCATGCGCCTAACGCTAAGCCGCCGGCATTATGACGTTGCCGTAGTAAAAATCACTCCCCCCAATGATCCTGATTTGTACAACTTCTGGAGCCAGGAAGCGATGGTGCGCGGCCAGAATTTCGCCGGATGGAACAATCGTCGAGCGAGCGAGGCGCTGGAGGCAGGGCGGCAGATCTATCCCCAAAACGAGCGTGTCGCCTACTATGAGGCCTTCCTTCGTCAGTTCGATGGCGATCTTCCCGCGCTGACTTTGTATCAGAATGTAGCAACCTATGTGATGAGTGATGTGGTGCAAGAGGTAGAAATTGGCCGTATATGGCATCCTCGCGATCGCTTTAATTCATTTGCTTCCTGGTTTCTCAATTATCGTGATGTGACCGTTAGTTGCCCGGTACAGAATGACTAACCAAAAGTGAATAGTATGGAAGGGCCGAATTGGCTGAATCAGCCATCTGGAAAAAGCCTCGATTAAGGTTATCGCAGCCGACCGCGCGCTATCTACGATTCTTTGCTATAATGCCGATTAAGACAATGGAAGAATCTCTTGTATCCAAGGAGAAAAGCAGATGCCTGGATGGCCTGAATTATTAATTATCCTCGTGGTGGTGTTATTGGTTTTCGGCGTGGGTCGTATCGCTCGCGTTGGCGGTGAACTTGGCAAGGGCGTCGCTGCCTTTCGTGATGGCTTGAAGGAAGGGCAGGAAAGCGCTGAAAAAAAAGAAGCGGCCGAGAAGACTAGCGACTCGACCGATGATCCGGCGGCCTGATAACGATCGATGGACAATATTTTCGGCGTTGGCTTGCCGGAAGTCGTTCTCATTTTAATTATCGCCGGGATGGTAATGGGGCCGGAGCGCATTGTCCGTGCCGCCCGCACCCTCGGCGTTCTGGTGACACGCATTCAGAAGGTGGGGCTTGCGTCGGTTCGACAGCTCACCGCCGAACTTGATTCTGCCGATGAGACCGGCCAGCTGAGGAGCACGGCCGAAGAGATGAAAGAGCTGCAGCACCAAATGGCTGAGCTTCGGCGGGAGATATTGTCGCTGACGACCGGCGTGGCTGTCGAAGGCAAACAAACAATTGATGAGGTTCGAGATGACCTGGAACACTCGATTATGCCTCCCCAACTTACGAAAAAAGACACGAGAATCAAACCAACCCCAGCCAAGGAACCAACTCTAAATCCTCAGGGCGATAGCACCGTCCATCGGCCGCCGTCGTTGTTTCCAGCCGGTTCAGCTAAAGAACCTCACGGCGTAAATGGTAACGGTTCGTCACCTGCATCGCCACCCCCCAAACTGCCCACTCGGACCGATATCCTTGAGGACCCGAATTAGGACCTCCATGGATCCGCAGATCGAGAATCAATCAATGCACGATATAGGGCCGGTCATGGGTGTGTTCGGCCATCTCAATGAGCTACGTGTCCACGTGACTCACGCGGCAATTGCCTTGTTGGTCACTACCATCATCGGCCTCATCTTTGCCAATCAACTGTTGGAGTTTCTCCTTCAGCCATACGCAGTGAGCGTACGGGGTGGGGCGGCGCTGCAAACATTACGGCCGACGGAAGGGATTGAGACTTATTTCCGTGTGTCGTTGCTGGCCGGCATCGTCCTGGCCATGCCCGCTTTGCTTTTCGAGTTCTGGCGTTTTGTTGGCGCCGGACTAAAGAAGCAGGAAAAGCGCTATTTCTACATTTTCATACCAAGCGCCCTGGTCCTATTTGGATTAGGGCTTGCCTTCGCCTGGTATGTATTGGCTCCGACGGCGATCTATTTCCTCGCCAACTTCATGCCTGATGTTTTTCGAGCCGAATGGACGGCGCAGGAATACCTGAGCTTCATCACCCGCCTCTTGCTCTGGATTGGTCTCAGCTTTCAGATGCCGATTCTGGTCTATATCGTTGCCCGCGCTGGTCTGGTGACAGCGGGGACGATGAAAAATCAATGGCGGGTGGCGATCGTCCTGATTGCCGTTCTGGCGGCGGTTATAACCCCCTCGGTTGACCCGGTTACCATGCTCCTGACAATGGCCCCATTGACCGCATTATATATTCTCAGCATCGGTCTGGCCGTCATCGGTGAGCGCCAGTTTCAGCGCTCGATGGAAGAGATCGAAAGCCGCCCCGCGGTTTAGAATCGTCGCGGACTGTAATAATAAGCCGCCACCGCACCGCCTACGACCCCAAATAAGTGGCCTTGCCATGATATCCCGTTGCCGGCAGGCAAGACGCCCGACAATAAGCCACCATACAAGACGATTACAATTACCGCCGGCACGATGGCGGCGATGCTCCTCTCATACCAGGCATTGACAACGAGGAAGGCAAAGTAGCCGAACACCAGGGCACTTGCACCGATATGGACCGTGTTGTTGGGAGCGATGAGCCATGTCCCCAGGCCGCTGACAAGAGTGATGACTATGGATATCGCCAAAAATCGATCCTCATGCCGGAGCATGACCAGGAAGCCGAGGATGATAAAGGGGATCGAATTGGCCAGCAGGTGGGTGAAGTTTCCGTGCAGCAGCGGCGCCAGGAATATACCTTTCAGGCCAGCTGTTTGACGGGGAATGACGCCGAAGCTGTCAAGTGCCCCGCCAAACAGCAGACTGTCTGCGATCTCGATGAACCAAAGCACTGCGACAAAGATCAGGAGCGGCCGTAGCCTTCGCTTAGCATCCTCGCCGTAGATCCGGAGGGTATCCTGTAAAGTCCGTTGGCTCGTGTTCATCCTCCACTCAATACGCACCGGACCGATTTATGTTGCATCAGTCATCGCCCATGTAGGGTGCCCACAGCTCACGAGTGATGCGTTCCGGGTCGGAGCGGACCCCGAAACGGCCGAAATAATCACATACCCGATTGATATCTCGCCCGAGTAACATTCGCGCGTTCGGGTTGATTCTGGCATCAACTACCTGAGGGAAATCAATGATCCAGATTTTCCCGTTCCAATAGAGAATATTAAACGCTGAAAGGTCGCCATGGACGTAGTGATTCTCCAACATGAGACGCACGTTGTGCATAACCGAATCGAACAACACAGATGCTTCATCCCGATCCGGCGAGACATCGCTGAGAGTTGGGGCTGCCAACCACTCGTCACCAATGTAGGCCATCAGAATCGTGTTTCCGTTATGACCGATCGGGCGAGGGACAGCCGCGCCGGCTTCATATAATGAGTTCTGCACTCGAAACTCATTGCCGATCCACCAAACCATGTCAAGGTGTTTGCCGAAGGCCGTCTTCTGCTGCAACGCCAGCTTTTCGCGTCGCCCTTTGATCTGTTTGCCTGCCTCATCGCGCAACTGGCGACCGGACTTATAGATGGCGTCGTTCTTAAGCGTCCTCAACATTCGTGGACGGTAGAGCTTGGCCGCGATTAAATCCATGCCCGTCGCCGGGTGGCCAATACAACAATAGACGTTGGCTTCCTTACCGCCTTTCACCCGGCGAGTGACGTCGGTGATGGTGTTATCCCGGTAAAATTGGGATACTGATTCGATAAGCCAAGTCCGTTCGTGGTGGCGCGGGTCCAGTGCCCGAGCATAGGACGGAACCCATTGGGCAGCGTCATCAATGAAGTCAGTTAGCTTCATAGCGGGCACGGCCGATTTCTTCTTCGCCTTGCCGGGCTTGCCGCTCGTGTTTCGCGCCGAACGGCCGTTGTTTTCAAACATTTCTTCCCAATCCAAATATTTATCGATATCTTCGTATTCGTTCATTGCAATTACAGGAAATAAACCGAATCTGTGTAACATGACCTCGAATGGGCCATGTTGCGACCGACCAGAGCGGTCGAGGATCGAACGCTGCCGTCAGATAGTTAACTGGACATCAAAAAACCGGCGACACGCGCCGGCCCATAATGCCCGCTAATTCAGTTGCAGTCCTGCAAAGAGGAATCAGGCGGGGGGAGCTAAGAGGCGCGCGTCAGCGATTGAGTATCTTTCGATTTCATTCAATTGTGCCTGCATCATCGCGCACCTCCGAGAAAGTTTAGGGCCGAAGCCGCTGAAAGAATAGCATGAAATGGGATCGTTCGTCAAGAACTACTCAACAAAGATCTCAACGCGCTCGCCATCTTCTTCATCGGTAACATCAATCACCTTTCCGAGTTGGCCATATTTAACGGCTTCCAGGAGTTCTTCAAGGCGATGCCCCTCGATTTCCGGGGCGAATCGCGCACCCATTTTCATGCCGACGTTGACGAGTCCCATCGGGATATTGATATTGACCTTGTTGCGGCCGGTAGTTGTATCGGTCACGCGCACGCGAAACCAGCGAGGAGCGCTGGCCCCCTTTAACGGTTCCTGAGCTTGAAGTTTATCGCTCTTGGTATCCAGCGCCCGTAGCAATTCAGCCCCTTCGGCAGCGCTGATTTTTCCTTCCTCGATCATCTTGAGGATTTGTAATCTTTCTTCTGTCGTGGCCATCAGGTTACCCCCGTAAAAGTTATGAGAGATCCAGACGCATATGGGTTAAGGTTCGCTGGATCGAAAAATTCGCTTCATTTAGTAATTGGCTGGTGTGCTCATCCGCTTCGGGATGATCGATGCGCAAGTTGCGCCTGGGCAAATATTGCAGGCGACGAATAGCCTTGATCAATAACGGTCGCTCCAGCCGTCCGGCATGATCGGGCCTCACGCGCAATGTGACCATATTACTACGGCCCCATTCGCAGGCGATATTGACCAAGCCGCTTAGATTACCAGCGGGATCGGCTGTGATCCAGGTCTCAACCTGGCGGCCGTTGGTAAAGTCCATGAATCGCTGCCACCATGTGCGACGATAGGCGTCGGGTGGCAATGGCTCAGGCCAATTAAGGTCTCGATTCACATGAGCTGTATCCAACTCAAATGCCTCGCGCCACAGTCGACCAAGCAGTGGATCAATTCGTGTGCGCGTCTGCTCATCAGAATCGATCGGGATTTGCCTGACCCGTGATCGCATTGCGGACCATGAAGTCATGTTGCCGATGGTGACGTAGCCCAAGCTACGGTACAGGTCAAGCGCGGGCTGGTTATCCTTCACTACCTGGAGCAAGATCGTGCGACCGCCTTGCTTCCTGACCGCCTCCATGACCGCCTGCATTAGCCCTCTGGCAATACCCTTTCGTCGATAAGAAGGATGGACAGCGACATTGGCCACAAGGTATCGGTCCCATGCTTTCGTCGCCAGCAGAGTGACATTGCCGACGATGCGGCCGTCGGCTTGCCACACAAAGCCATTCGAGAGCCGGGAAGTTATCGGGTTAAAACGATACAGGATTTCATTCATCGGCCCCGTGCCATCGCCGAAGTATTGGAACCCGTCTCCGTCCAGCGATTCGCCAAACGCCATTTTTAGCAGCTCGATGACTTGAGACAGATCTCGAGACAGATCCACCGGGCGCAATCCATCTCCTGGGCGAGTTGCCGGAATAGAAATATCCATCGTTCGCTTTAGTCTAGTGCCCTGTCGTCCAACACTTGCTCCACTGAGCATCGCAGACGGAACATGGGCCACTCCATTGTGGCCCACGCACCGCAATCTCCTGCCTTCGTGAAGTATATTGTAAACCGGGTAAGAGTTGAGAGCCATAGCGAATGTCAGGACTCCAGGGCCTCCAGCAGCATTTCAGCTTCCTTTGGTGATATTTTGCCGTCTTCGACCATCTTAAGGATTTTGAGTTGCTCTTCGGTGGAAGCGATTTTCCCGGGAGCGGGTGCGGTTGGAGCGGTAAAACCAATATCGAACCCGCCTGGTTGCCGTTGAAACTCCGACTGTCGTCGGGCGCGACCAGCCGCTTTTTCGCTCTTCCGGGCCAGTTTTTCGGAGATGCGTTGGCCGAAATCCTTGCCGAACTTCGTTTCCAGATCGCGTGTGACGCGCGAAATATGGTTGTTGACTTCCGCTTCGATCCTGGTTGCGATGTCATCGAACTCAAATCCATGGCCATACTCTATGCCATCTTCAACCCGCTTGCCTTCGCCGGGATCCGATTCGGATTCCCGTAATACCACTCGCCCTTCAGACACTAAGGTCAAACAGGTGTCTCCCTGACCGATTCGGCCGATTTGAGTCCCTTTCTTCTCAGTAAGGTCTTCGAGCGACAAACGGTTATCGATTTTGGCAGCAGTGATGTTCAAATTGACCGGAAGGTTCGCGGGCCAGCGTACGACGATGTCGCCTCTTGCTTCAAGAGAGTGGTCACCGGATGGCAATCCCCCACGGAGACGAATGTCACCCATAATGCCTTCGATGTTTACCAGGCCGTTGACACCATTGAGATTGACGTCCCGATAGCCTTGCTGAATAGCCAAATCGCCGATAATGGTGCGCAAGTCAGAATCGCCGTTGATTATCTTAATGGTTATATTACCTTCAACCAGCCTGGCACTTAAATCGCCGTGAACCTCAGCTAAAGTGATCTCCCTGGCCCCGCGAACAACGACATCTCCGTTAACCTCGTTGGCCGATAAGGTGCCGTTGAGTTGCTTGGCAACGAGATTGCCATGGACAATGCCTATTTCTGTGTTGCCCGTTCGGGTGAGAGCGGCATCACCTTGCACATATTCGTAGGAACCGATGCCGGCTACATGACGAACAATCAACTCGCCACCTACTTTTCCCACAGACAGAACGGCGTCTTCAGGGACATTCAGATAGAGATTACCCTGACCTGAAATCAGGAAGCCCTTGTCTGAGTGGTGTGTCTGGAAATCGCCTTTGATCTCCAGGCTCGACTCCGCCCAACCTCGGATGACCAAGTCTCCCTGGCAGAAATCAACGCGAATAAAAGGGGATTCCTGGGTGGTAAATCGTTCTTTGGACATTGTGTTGAACCCTCTCAACCAAATTGTTCCTGGCATTAATCAAGCAGGATCTGTACGTGTTCGTTATCCTCTTCGTCTTCAACATCCACCAGCACACCACGCTCGCCGTTTTTCACCATTTGCCATAGCTCTCCGGCCTGCGCCAAATCCGCGTTATCGCCACCGAAACGATTGGCAATTCCCAAGCCGAAATTGACGATGCCGATGGGGATGTTGATGTTCACCCTTCTGCGCCCTGAATCAAGCTCGCTGACGCGGATCTTGAGCCATCGCGGCCGAGGGCCGTCATTAGCGGAGGGGATAATTTCGTCGCGGTTGATTTTGAGCGAAACCATCTGGCTTTCTTTCAACTCCTCAACAGGAATCTCTCCAGTGGTAGGCTGAACATTCTCTTCAGCTTTCAACGTCTCGGCCATCTCATCCACTGGAGCCTTTTCGACCACCGGCACCACCTTGTTATCCAGCAATTCGATCGCCTCGGCCGCCGTTATTTTCCCATCGGCCAGGAGTTGAAGTATTTCCTTTCTTGTATTTGTGTCCATTGCGATATGTCTCCGTGTAACTGCCGCATGACTGCGGTAACCTGTGTAGCCATCGAAACGATGGCATTCCGATAGATGAATTGCCTTTATCTTGTGTCGCCGCGGAGCATCTGCAAAGCTTCCTCGGCCGTTAAGCCGCCGGACTGAAGTTCGTTGAGGATGTCGCGACGGGTTTCTTCCGACACACCCTGAGTAGTTGGAGCGGCGTCCCCGACTTCATAGCCCAGTGTCCTAATCACATCGGTTAAGCGCGCCCGAACGGCCGGGTACGAGAGGCCGATCTCTTGCTCAACACGATTGATCTTTCCCTCGCACCGCAGAAACACCTCTACAAAATCCAGCTGCTCTGCACTAAGCTGGTAGAGTCGGCCGAGTGTGAAATGTCCGTCTATCGTCGTGTCACAATTCCGGCAATTCAGCCGAGTCACGTGCAAATTGCTGCCGCAAATTGGACATTGTCCGATTACTAGGTTCATGAAAAGTTAGTACTCCGGTCAAATCGTCTGACAATAATTTGTGAAGATCGCCCTGTGATAACAGAATAATATAACAGGATATCAATAATGTCAACAACATTATTGATAATCCTGATATATATATTCATATTATTGAGATATTTGAAATTTAAACTGATGTTGAAAGAGAGTACGTTTCGAAAATACCGAGAAAGATCACGTAGCCGAAGCCTAAAGTTGCGGTAGCTAATAGAAATACGGGACCCGGGTTTCCCTGGTCGAGGGCTAATATCAAGGTAACAACCGAATACAGAAAGAGGAATCCTTCAATACCAAGCATCCGCCCGGGGCTTAACCGGTAACTGCGACGGGGACCTTTCGGGGTGCGTTCAAAAGTGAAATCGCGATGTAGCGCACCATTGAGCACCGCCCATGTATTGGAGGGCGCCAGGCCGATCGCTACGAGTAACAACGCCGGGAAGTGACGCAAGCGGTTCAACCAATCGTGGTGCAATTCGTGTTGGGCGAGGATGAAAAGGATCGGCTGGCCAAGGCCGAGGATGCTGAAGAGAAATAGCCAGGAAGGTAGTTGAACGCCGGCGAGCAGAAGCGGCAATTGGACAAGCAGGAGAGTTAAAAACAAGAGATGGGTCAGATAGGCCGACATAGAGAGCAGGGCATAGGTGCGGGCCAGAAGGGTTTGTTGTTCTGCCTGCATGATTTGCCGCGCGTATTTGACCATACACTGGGTCGCCCCCATAGCCCATCGGGCCTGCTGGATCTTGTAGGACAATATCGTGGCCGGCAGTTCCGCAGGCACAACGATGTCATCGGCGAAATGGAACTTCCAGCCTGCCAAAACGGCTCTGGTGCTGAGGCACAAGTCCTCGCAAACGGTATCGATCTGCCAACCACCTGCATCCAGAATACAGGCCCTTCGCCAAACACCCGCCGAACCGTTGAATTTTGGAAACAATGCCGCCCGGTGCCGAACCAGTTGTTCCACGGCGAAATGTTTATCGAGTGCGACCGCCTGCGCGTTTGTCAATTCTGAGTCGTCCCGATTCAGGTGACCCCAGCGCGCCTGAACCGCGCCAATCCGGGGATCATCCAAAAAATAGGGGACGACCCGCCGTAAAAAGTCAGAGTTGGGAATAAAGTCAGCATCGAGTATGGCGATCAATTCACCTTGGGACTGTTGCAACGATTCCTGAAGCGCTCCGGCCTTAAACCCAAGCCGATCGTTTCGATGAAGAAGCTGAATATTAAAGCCTTGTTGCTGATAGATTCTGACACAAGCGACCGCCAAGGAGACAGTATCGTCGGTGGAATCATCGAGCACTTGAATCTCTAATTTGTCTCGCGGGTAATCCAGACCAACGGTTGCCGCAATAAGACGCTGGACAACCTCACGCTCGTTATAGATCGGTAGTTGAACCGTCACAAACGGGAGATCGGCATCAGGCAGAAATGGCAAGGGGTGCGCATAATTGCGAACGCGCAGAAACAGGCCGAGAGTCAGGAACCCCAGCAACCCATATAAGGCCAGTCCGCTTATGCTGGCTATGTGCAGAGCGATCAGAACCGCTGTCATTTATTCGCGCTTTTCAGGTGGGGTAATAATTGATTTAAGTTGTTTATTGAACTCCCCGCGAGGCAACAGGATGCGCCTCCGGCAACCACGACACACCAGGCCTACATCGGCGCCAAGACGAATGACTTCCCATTCGTCACTTCCGCAGGGGTGCTTCTTGCGAAGGCGAACAACATCTTCCAAATGGATTTCCACATACATCGTTCGGGATTATAGCATGGTTCAGTTGGCAAATGAGCGTGGATGGCTCATAATGGAGAACATGGGCAAATGGGTGTATCGTGACGAGTTGCAATTGACAGAAATCAATGTGCCCCGTGCCGCGCTACAATTTGCCCGGGCCATCGCATATCCTGATCTGTCCGTGGCGGCTTATATGGCCCAATTGCACGAATTAAGCGAAGAGGCATCAGATTTCATCAGCCAAAGCGACCCCATCGGTCTTCAAGCCGAGCGCCTATCCTCATTTTTGTTTGAGGGTGCCGGTTTTCGGGGTAACTCGACCAATTATGATGATCCTCGGAACAACTTCCTCAATGATGTGCTTGACCGACGATTGGGTAGCCCCATCTCTCTCTCGGTCGTTTATATCGACATCGCTACTCGTCTGGGAATACCGGCGTTCGGTATCAATTTACCCGGCCATTTCATCGTCGGGATTCGCGAGGGTGAGGCGGATATTTGGATTGATTCCTTCCATGGCGGTCGCCGGCTCGATTTGATGGACTGCGCCCAACTCATTCATTTGTCATTGGGCTATGAAGGCCCTTTGGAAGCTCTCTGGTTCGCGCCAGCCTCTGCCAGGGACGTTCTGACACGAATGCTGGCAAACCTGCGCTCCGATTACGTTTCATCCTCTTCATGGGCCAGCGCTGCGGCCGTTATCCAGCTCATCCAACAGACACGACCCGATGAACCGGAACACTTGCGCGATTTAGGATTGGTCTATTATCATCAAGGCCGTCTTCCACAAGCGGCACATTATTTGAATGTCTATCTCCAGAAGTCGCCAAATGCGGCCGATGCCGAAATGATACGTAACGGTATGAAGAGCTTATTGGACGAATGGGTTCCCATGAATTAATCATATCGCCAATTGTCCCCTTTTCCCCAACCGCTTAAATTCTACCGGTCGGGTTTCAGGAGACTCTTCGAGAGACTTAGTACAGGCACCCCAATGAATGACTCATTCAAGACGAACATCGCCCAATTCTATCGGTCTATCCGGGTATCTCCTCGCCGGACGGCCGCAGCCCTTCTCGTTGTTTTGGCCTTAATTATCGCGACCATACTGTCAATTCAGTTCGTCCTGTCTCGGAATAGCTCCCTGGCCCTGATAAATATGCTGGGCCTTATATTGATACCAGTCCTGCTTGTCGGAGCCGCCTTGTGGCTCACGATCACATGGCGGCGCACGCAATTGGATATTGCTCGCCTCGGCGATGAGCGAGCGATGGTCGAAAGCTACCTGGACCGCATGACCGACTTGTTGCTGAATCATAATCTGCGACAAGCTGACGTCGATAGCGAAACAACAAGAGTCGCTCGCGCCCATTCCTTGACCATCCTTCGCAACCTGAACGGGGAAGGGCGAGGCCAGATCGTACGGTTCCTTTATGAATCGGCTCTCCTTAAAGCCGGCGAACCGATCGTCGATCTACAAGCGGCTGAACTGGGCGGTATGGAGATCGCCGGGATTCCAATGCCCGGCATCAACATGAGGAATACCGATCTTCGCTCTGCGCGGTTGTCGGAAGCCGTAATGCCTGCTTCAGACCTGCGAGAAAGCAATCTGGATTCGGCCGATCTAACTCGCTCTGATTTAAGTGAATCCTATTTGCGTGGCGCAACACTGCGCAACGCTGCATTGAGCGGCGCCAACCTCCGGGGCGCGATTCTCACCCGGGCCGAACTCGTCGCTGCCGACCTCCGTCAGGCAGACCTATCGGATGCTAATCTATCCAAAGCCGACTTGAGCGGAGCCGATTTGACTGGAGCTATTTTAAAGAATGCCAAGCTGAATGGTGCGATTCTGAGCGGCGCGATTCTGGACGGAGCGAATCTTAGTCTGGCAAACCTTGGTAAGGCGAACCTTTCGGAAGTAAACGCTACTGACGCTAACCTGAGCGGCGCAAATCTGGCCGGGGCTACGCTGATCGGAGCCAAGTTAAACAATGCACAACTTGGCGGGGCTATCATCAGCGAGGCCGATTTGACCGACGCAGAACTGAATGATGCGAATTTGAATTTGGCCAATTTACGTGGGGCAACGATGAATCGGGCAGTATTGACCGGGGCGAGCCTTACCGATGCCATCATGGGTCGAGTATCTCTCAGCGGCGCCGATTTGACGGGTTGCAATTTGAGCCGCGCTAATCTCAGCATCGCCAACCTTAGCCGGGCGATCCTCAATCGGGGTATCCTGGAGGAGGCAGGCCTGAGTGGCGCAGATTTACGCGCTGCTCAACTGCGTGGCGCGAACTTGCGTGGCGCTATTCTCCGAGGCGCCATTTTGGGTGACTCCGACCTCAGCCGAGCCGATCTGTCAAGGGCTAATCTAAGATGGGCCAATCTCAATAACGCCAATCTATCCGGCGCAGATCTGTCGGATGTCGATTTGACAGACGCCGAGGTGACAACACAGGCGTTGTCCAAGGCCCGTTCGGTAACCAAGGTTGACAGGCCGAGCGTCTCTCACTTCTCATCCGCCCCGGATGTAATTCCACCCACTACTCAATCAGGCTCTCCCTCTACTCCTCGCCCGCCGAAATACAGGCAACCAGCATCACCATCCAATGCCCAACCTGCGACCGAAACGATAAACGAAAGCAATCCCGAAACCGAAGCTTAATTCCATTCCATCCGGCTTCTATCCTGCCAATATCTCTCGGCCGGCTCCGCAAAAAAAGGCAGCCATTCATTCATTCCATCTCTCCAATCTATATTAAGCGCCTTGATGTTGGATTCAAGATGATGAGTCTGAGCTGCACCGCTGAGAATAATATCTGCCCAGGGTTGTGCCAGGACGGCCGCCAGTGCCAGCGCATCGATGGTTGTCCCCTTTTCGACCGCCAGACGTTCCAGGACAAGGCGCTTCTCAGCGAACGTAGAGGCGGCATTTCGCGAGGTCAGGCGTCCGTTAGCCAATGCCTCTTTGACGATCACCCCCATACCTGAATCATGCGCCTCCTGGAGCGCCCCGGTCGCTTCCTGTGCCAGCAGGTTCCATGTCGCCTGGACGGAGCCAAACAGCGACGATCCGCCAATCCGGATAGACAGGGCCTTTCGAAGGGTATCGGACTGTTTTGGCCCGCTAAGAGATAGACCGATCACCATTCCACTGTCCCTAAGATGTGCCAGTTCATCCAATAACGCTCGATCGTCAAGGACGCCGCTTTCCAGTGTGGCGGAATGAATCTGATATAAGCCAAGATAGGGACCTAGTAATGCCTGACTTTCGGCGATTTGCTGCCGGAACACGGGCAAGGAATGGTCCTTTACCTCATGTTTCTCCGCATCAATCCGCCAATCGGCCGTGTAGGTATAGCCCCATTTCGAGCCGACTACGACCTCCTCCGAACGGATATTCCGCGATTTGAGCCACGACGCCAGGAACTCCTCGGCCCGGCCGTAGGATCTGGCAGCATCGAAGTAACGAATACCATTAGCCCAGGCTACGTCCAGTACAACGTGGGCGTGGGACTCCATCGCCGCAGGATCATAATCATGATCCAAATCGGCCGCATGGCCCAGGTTGATATATCCCGGCCGACCGAGTGCGGCCAGCCCCAATCCCAGCCTGGTTGTGAACAAACCCGTTTTATTGAAATGCACCCTGTTCATGGTGAAGTCCATGACGCTCCATCCAGTCGCACAAGCGTTGTTCCAGGAGACCGTAGCCTGCATGCCTGATCTCCAGCGGTAATCCCAACGCAAGAGCAATCTCGCCGGCTTTGGCGATCAATTCCACGTCTTCCGTTTGGCTTAGATAGACAAGGCGCTTGTAATTGTGAAAATAATCATCCAGTAATTCCGGGTATCGATCCAGACCCAGCCCGTGCCAAACTGTGCCACGAAACCCGCGAACCAGGAAATCAGTCAGAAAGAAAGTTCCCGGCTCTTCGTCCATCATCTCCTGAAACTGCGGCCCACCGTACATTTCGTAGCAATGTGGCCCCTCGATTCGTTCTAGGTTATGTTCCACGAGAAACATATCGAGCGCTCCGCGTGAGCCGCAATCCCCATAAATAACCAGGATATGCTGATAGCGGGAACGTATGGCTTCGAACTTGCGGGCTACATCAGGAGCAATTCGTTCCGGAACCATATGGTCTATGGCTCGTATGCCGTGCACATCCACTTGCCATCCATGACGCTTGATGATGGACATGACTTCTCTCGCCAGGGCGCCACAAAGAATGAATGCGGTGGATGTTTGTTCAGGCAAGGCAGGTCTATTCCTTGAGTGGGAAGTTGATAGCCCACAATAATGAGGACTTTGGATTAGCCATTATAGTCTCGGCCACAGGCACTTCAAAATCCTGTTTTGCGAGCGGGAAAACACGTGATAATATGACCTTGTATTGGTATCCCCACTCACTACCCCAATTCTGTCCCACTTTGCGGTTGTCATGGCTACAATATCCTCACTCATATACCCGATTATTGCACGTCAATACGGGATGAGTTTGACAATATCATAGGAGACGACAATGAAGATCAGGCAAGTTTCGAAAAAGGCGATGGAAAAAATTCATCCCGCTATTCCCGACGCTTATTCCAAGCTGGAGCAGGGAGGCATTTCGCGGCGTGAGTTTTTACGTTTGTCCACGCTCCTGGGAATGTCAGCAGGTACAGCGATGCTCATTTCCGCCTGCACCGGCCAAGCAAACCTAACGGGAATAAACCCCACGGCCACCCCAACCAGGAAAAGCACCATTGCCGAAGGTGGACAGGCCAGCGGCCCCCGACGTGGCGGCCGCCTCGTCAAGTCGATGCAATTGCAATTACTGGATCATCCTGCCCGACTCTCATGGCTGGAAGGCGCTAATATCGTCCGGCAAGTCAGCGAGTACCTGACTGAGACAGGTAGCGACAATTTGACTCGTCCTTATCTGCTCGATCGTTGGGAAGCCAGCGAGGACGTAAAAACGTGGGATCTGTACCTCAAACAGACGGTGACTTTTAATAACGGCGATCCCCTGACGGCCGATGACGTCATGTTCACCTTCGGCGAGTGGCTGAACCCTGACGTGGGGTCGTCAATGCTGGGTCTGCTATCCTATCTCAACGGAATTCATGATGTGGAGAGGGTGGATGATTATCACATCCGGCTGCATCTGCAAACACCCAATATCGGGGTCCCGGAGCATCTTTTCCATTATCCGGCAGTTATATTGCATCGTCATTTCGACGGCGATATTGTGCGGCAGCCTATTGGCACAGGCGCTTTCCTTCTGCAAGAGTATGCCGAAGGTGAGCGGGCTACCTTTCGCCGCCGAGAGGATTATTGGCGAACGGGTGCTGATGGCCTGACACTGCCCTATCTGGATGAGATAATCTACGTCTCGACCGATCGGGATGCCGGCACCGCCGCCTTGAAATCGGGACAGGTCGATTCACTCCATGACCCGCGGCCGTCGGACTGGCAGGCCTTGAAGGATGTACCCGGCCTGGTAACACGCGCTGTCAGCACCGCCCAGTCACTCGTTTTGCGCATGCGCGTCGATCTGGAGCCATGGAATGATAACCGCGTCCGTTCCGCTCTAAAGATGGCTCAGGATCGCGATCGAATCCTGCAACTTGCCTATTTTGGCGAGGGCGATCTGTCCATCGATGCCCACATTGCGCCGATCCATCCGGAATATTGCGGGCGGCCGATTCCTCCCTACAATCCGGATGCCGCTCGTGCTTTGATGGAGGAATATGCAGCCGAGAAGGGTTTCGACCTGCCGATCAAGGTTGTCTTGTCCACCAAGAACGATCAAAATGAGCCGGCTGTCGCCCAGACATTGAAGGAGTTGGCCATGCCTGCCGGCTTCGATATCGAACTGGATATCACTGAGCCGAATGGCTATTGGGATCGGTGGACCGAAGTTCCGCTGGGGATCACTGCATGGACACATCGGTCACTGGGGACAATGGTGTTGGCCCTGGCTTACACCGAAGAGGGTATTGGCGCCTGGAACGAAACGCGCTGGGTTGACCCTGAGTTCGAGGCTTTGCTGCGTCAGGCCGAGGCGACTCTCGACGTGGAGGCCCGGCGCGAAATCATGTGCTCTATCGAAGACATCATGCAGGAGCGCGGGCCGATCGGCAATAGTTTCTGGAAGAAGGTCTGGAACATCACTCACGAGCGTTTTGAAGGTATTGTGGCCCACCCGACAGCCTTTGACTTCTACTATGAGGTATATGATAAGACGTTGTAGGGCTTGCCTGAAGGGAGATTCTTCGTGGTTCGATATCTCATTCGCAGCGTCATATCCACCTTTGTGACGATGTTTCTCGTATCAGCGCTACTCTGGCTCTTATTGGACATTGGCACCGGCGATGTGACCGTCAAAATCCTGGGCGTGTTTTCCACGCCGGAACAACGGGCTTCATATCGCGCCCAGTTAGGTCTCGATGCGCCATCCTGGCAACGTTACCTGGATTGGCTGGTCGGCAGTGATCGACGTGCGGAAACGCGAATTGGATGGCCTCTCATCACAACCCGCAATGATGTGACCGGCGAACAGGTATGGTGGGTGGATTACTATGGGACGCCGACTCAATGGCGATTGCAGGGGGATGACCTGGTGGCAACGCGGCTTCAATCCGATGGCACCATCACAACCGGCGCGGCCGATATCGAATGGCAAACAGGCCAAAATGGAATTCAATTCTTTTGGGGGGTCGACAACAAGAATAATGCCGTCAAATGGGTGCGTGGCCAAGGCGCAGAGGTTTGGGTTCTCACAAAAGGTGGCATGCGTCGTGAGGGAGACGGCCCGAGCCTATACATTCCCTTGCGCAAGGGGTTATTGCGTGGCGACGCCGGTCAGTCGCTCCAAACAGGCCGACCGGTTTCGGCGACGTTAATTCCTCGCCTGCGTAATTCGATCGTGCTGGCGACCGTCGCCTTTGCCGTTGTCATGCCTTTAGCTTTGTTATTTGGTATTGTCGCCGGCGTGAACGAAGGCAAGTTGATCGACCGAATTATCTCGATAACCGGGTTGGCCTTAACGGCAACTCCTGAATTTGTTACCGGTATATTCTTCATTCTCATCTTCGGCGTTTGGCTCAAAGTCGTGCCGGCAGTGGCGATCTTCACCTCACCTGATGCTATCTTTAAAGATCCCAGCTTGCTGATTTTGCCGGTGATGACCCTGACGGCCGTAGAACTGGGCTATGTGGCTCGCATGACACGGGCAGGCATGGTGGAGGTGATGGACACGCCCTACATCCGCGCCACGATCATCAAGGGTATGCCAAGAAGCCGGGTTATTTTTCGACATGCTATTCGCAACGCACTTTTGGCCCCGATCACGATTATCATGCTCCACGTCAATTGGTTGATCGGCGGGTTGGTGGTGGTCGAGGTCATCTTTGGCTTCCCCGGCTTGGGCCAGTATATCTATGACGCCGCCATGTTCGGTGACTTTAACGCCATCGAAGCGGCAGCGATGGTTCTCGTGATGGTGGCGGTGGGTACACGCCTCATCGGCGACTTTGCCTACGCCTTATTGAATCCACGCATTCGATATGCCTGAAGCGAGGCGGATAGATCTCGAACATGGCCACAATTCAGCCACCTGCCTCTCCTTCGGAATCGACCCTCCGGCAAATGATTTGGGAAGGAGCATCGATAATTTGGGAATCCCGAATCGCAATGCTTGGCCTACTGATGGTGCTCTTCTGGATCGCCGTCGGTCTCATTTCGTTTTTCTGGACGCCGTATCCGCCAAATGCTTCTCTTTTTGAACAAAACCTGTCACCGAATGCAGTCAACATTTTGGGAACTGATGATCTCGGCCGCGACACCCTATCGCGACTCATGGTCGGCACACAGGTCGTATTACTGAAGACCCGCATCTCCGTCGGCGACAGGGTTATCTCGATTCCACTTGGCGTGGCGGTCTGGGGCGTTCTTGGGTCATTCGTCCTGGGCACGCTTCTGGGCCAACTCGCCGGTTATCGGCGCGGTTGGTGGGATCAGGGCATCATGCAGCTCCTTGATGCGTTCGTCGCCTTTCCCAGCATCGTCCTCTATATGGTCGTCATCGCCGCACTTGGCCGCGGCGACGTCGTGGTTATCTTCGCTATCGCCATCACCGGCGTGCCTGGGGTTGCTCGTCTGGCGCGCAGCCTGACGATGGACCTCAGTACGCGTGATTATGTGCAAGCGGCCGAGACGCGCGGTGAAAGTCAATGGTACATCTTGTTCCGTGAGATCCTGCCCAACGCGCGCGGACCTCTGCTGGTTGATGCTACGCTGCGCGTCGGCTATGCTATTTTCGCTATCGGGACCCTCGGCTTCCTGGGGCTGGGCCTGCCGCCGCCCGACCCGGATTGGGGATCAATGGTCAACGATGCCCGTAGATTCATGTTTTCCACACCCTGGGGCGTGATCTGGCCGTCGCTGGCCATCTCAACTCTGGTGATTGGCCTCAGCCTTCTGGCCGATGGCCTCCGCGAGGAGTTGGCGGGTTATCGCAAGTAACACGGGGATGTCTAACTCATGATCAAGAATCATGTGCCGGTACTTGAGGTGGAGAGCTTGTCTGTCGCCTACAAGGTTCGTGGTGGGGAAGTAGATGCGATTCAGGACGTATCCTTCACTATCGCTCCCGGTCAGGCTTTCGGCATTGTTGGTGAATCCGGTTGCGGCAAGAGCACTGTCGCCTGGTCTATCGTCAACTTCCTGGGCGCTAACGGCTATATTAAGCGCGGCCGCATTAGGTTTCAGGGTCAGGAACTCTTTGAAATGCCGGGCAAAGATTTACGGCAATTTCTTGGAGCTCAAATCGCCATGGTCTATCAGGACCCGCTGCAATCATTGAACCCGTCCATGCGATTGGGCGATCAGATGCGGGAAGTCCTCACAGTTCATCAAGGCCTTGGTGTGAACGAAGCGACCGAACGTTGCATTGAAATGTTAAATCGCGTTTACATGCCCGATCCGGCGGGCGTCCTGAAACTCTACCCTCATCAGATCTCAGGTGGACAGCAACAGCGAGTGGTTATAGCCATGGCCCTTCTCAATAACCCCTCGCTGCTAATTATGGATGAACCCACAACCGCTCTTGACGTCACAGTGGAAGCGGCCGTTCTTGATCTGATTGACGAACTACGACATGATTTCAATACAGCCATTCTGTTCATCAGCCACAATCTAAGTGTCATGGCTCGCATCTGTGATGACATTGGGGTGATGTATGCCGGAGAGATGGTTGAGATTGCCGGCATACAGGAGCTATTTTCAAGACCTCAGCATCCCTATTCCCAGGGCCTGCTTCGCTGCCTTCCGCAATTGGGGAGCAACAAGGCGAACGGCATCCTCCACCCAATTCGCGGCCATGTTCCAGCGGCTGGAAACCGGCCCTCCGGCTGCGCCTTTGTACCGCGGTGCGATTACGCACGTGAGCGCTGCCGCCAGGAAAAGCCCGAACTTCGCCGGCTGCTGAACGGCACAAATGTCCGCTGCCATTTTGCTGAAGAGATTGATGCGGGGCAGTGGAACCCGCCGGCTGATTCCCACAATTCATTACAGCACTCCAACCCTTCACGCGAGGGTTTATCCCAGCCGATATTGGAAGTAAGTGGCCTTACGAAATATTATCCTCTTCGGGACGGAACCATCAAGGATGTTCTGAGCATCGGCGACCGGCGCTACGTGAAGGCATTGGAGAACGTTTCGTTTTCGCTTGACCGAGGCAGAACATTAGGTATTGTGGGTGAGTCCGGCTGCGGTAAGAGCACCTTGGTGAAAACGATCATCGGCCTGGAGAGGAGCACTGCCGGGGACGCTAGCTTCATGGGCATTGATATCTCCGGCGATCTGGGCTCGCGCGATCTGGACTTGGTGAGCAAGCTCCAGATGGTGTTCCAGAACCCGGACTCAACGTTGAATCCATCACACTCGATCGGCCATCAGATCGGCCGCCCGATGGAGCGTTTCGGCACCGTGCCGAAATCGCAGATCAGAGGCGAGGTCATCCGCTTACTGGAGGCGGTCAGGCTGGATGCAAGTTATTACGATCGTCTGCCGCATCAGTTGAGCGGGGGCGAAAAACAGCGAAGTGGCATCGCCCGAGCGCTGGCTGGGCGCCCCGATCTCATTCTATGTGACGAACCGGTGAGTTCGCTGGACGTCTCCATTCAGGCGGCTCTGATGAATCTATTGCTGGATGTGCAAAGGGAACACGGCATGACGATGATTTTCGTCGCTCATGATCTGAGCGTCGTGCGGTACCTTTGCGATGAAGTGGCGGTGATGTACCTGGGTCAGATCGTTGAGATAGGCCAAACAGAAGATATCTTCGCGCCACCTTGCCACCCCTATACCGAAGCACTGCTTTCGGCCGTTCCCGTGCCAGACCCAAATGCCAAGCAACACCGCATCCGCCTGATGGGCACTGTACCCAGTGCCATTGACCCACCCGCCGGCTGCCGCTTTCATACGCGATGTCCGCGTCGCGTTCTATTGCCCGACGGTGGCGTTATCTGTGAACAAGAAGAACCGCCTTGGCAGGATGTCGGCCAAGGACATCGCATATCCTGTCATATCCCGATTGCAACCTTGAGGGAATTCCCCGCAGTGATCGACAGCCCCGGTAAATTGTCATGAAACGAATTATCCCGTCAATTGCCGACATTCTAGTCACTACCAGTGGTTCCACCCTGGACAATTCAGCTGCGCCACTATCGATTGGCGTTTTATCGGATGCAGACGATTTGTTCTGGGGGGATTGTCCATCTGTCGAAATTGCTACCGATGAAATTGTCACGGCTGAACGCCTGGTTGATATCTGCCGGTCAAAATTGCGAGGGCAAGCCCTGTCCGGGTTTCGCGCTTTGTGGGAGTACATCAGCCCTGTATTTCCACCTGGGCGCGGCATCGTTCCAATAGCCGATGGAGTGCGGGCGGCCCTTCAACAAGCTCTTCTGATGTCCGTTGCGTCAGCCCAAAACCGCGCATGCGTTGAATTGCTAACGATCGAGTACGGCCTATCGAACCTTGATTTGGATAATATAAGTTGTCCCTTATTCCTGGAGATTAGCGATTATGCCGCCACGGCCGAACGCATCGATGAGATGCTGATCCTGCGGCCGCCGGGGATCGGCTACCGGCTGACAGGTGGACGCGTCGCTGAAGCGTTGGGCGAGAACGCCGAGTATCTGCAACGCTTCGTTCGGGAGCTGGGGCAACGATCCGACCAGCTTTCCAAGGATACCGATTACCAACCAGCTATTTACCTTGGTTTGAATGGGTCTCTTGGCCAACTCGCCGGCGATCCGGTTCGCTATATCGGCAAAATCCTCGGAAACGCTTCCGGATTGCAAGGGGCCGCCGGTTCTCGCCGCCTGTTCCTCGAGAATCCCTTTCTCATCGAAACCGAAGATCCAGCTTTACAACCGGCCAATTTGCTCCGGCTCAAGGATTTCATCATGCGCACACCCTCATCAGACGATCGGGAGGTGCCGACGCAACTGGTGGCTGGGGCATCCGACATTAGCCTTGACGAGTTGGCCATCTATGTCGATACCCAAGCTGTCGATGCATTGAGGTTCGATCTTGGGGCGACAGGCGATATTGATGGATTGATGACTCAACTAACCCGGCTAACTGGTGGTAGCATTGATTCATTCATTCTCATGGACGAGCAAAGCACCCCCCGTTGGATCGAGACGGCCGTGGCTATCGCCATGGCCGTTCGCGCAACAGGGTTGATTTTTAGCTATAACCAGGGCAGCGATAACTCTTATCGAATGGCCATCCGGAATATACGCGAGACAGAGGCATTCCTAAACCGGAGGAGAATGGGTTAGCGTACAGATTGTACAGAACTTACAGTCTATCCAGCATCGTCGCCACACGCTCATCGTAGGGCAGGGGGGCGGCCGGATCACTCAGAGCATCCTTGGGTGATACATCCAGATTATCAAGCCATTCAGTCACAACCTGAACACCGAGTACTGGGGCATAAATGTTCCGGGTCGTCGTCACATCCGCATGGCCCAGAAATTCCTGCACGACCTCCAACGGCATACCGGCCCGCAGCAGTTGTGTGGCGCGATAATGCCGAAAGTCGTGGGCCGAAAGCCCCTCATGGAGATCAAGCGCCCTCACGGCCCTTTTGACCACGTTATGGACTGTGGTGATACTCAACCGGGCGCTGGCTGAGTTCCGGCTGTGTGAAACGAATAGTGCCGGATTCATATCGTGACGCTCCGCCAGGTAGGCCATTACAGCCTCGCGAGCATAACTGCGGATATGGAGCGTGCGACCCTTGTTTCCTTTGCCCACGATGGTGGCATATTCCGCGCGGCCGTTGCCTACGTTGGCACGATTCAACGACACGACCTCCGAAATTCGAGCGGCAGTCGAATATAGCATGCGCACGATCGTCCGGTCACGAAGCAAGGACAAACGCCGATTGTAACGGTCATTCTCGGGGGGTAGGGGGAGAGAGTCATAGTAGGCGATGATCCTGGGTATATCCTGGCGAGCTATATCCAGATCGATCACATTCTCGGCTTGATTGCGCTCGATTTGACGTCGCGTCAGTTGACGTTGCAGTTTACCTAATTGGACGGTATCCGGGAGTTTGTCATAGCCGTCCAGAAAGTTGAGATAGCCGATGACGGAAGCCATGTAGGTCGTCACAGTCGACCGCGACCGATTGGCTATCAGCCAGTTGCGATAATCAAGAACCACGTCCGTCGTTAACCTGTCAGGAATCAGAGGCCATGGCTCCTTTCGGGTATAGCCGGACTTCTGGAAATGTTGAAGCCAATCGGCAAAGAGTCGCAATCCGCTGCGGTATGTGGCCTCGGTTCTGAGGCTCTGCGCACCGGCTTCGCGCAAGAAAGCGTCCTGATCGATCCAGGTTAAACCTTCAGGAACCGGACGGTTTGAAATAGGCAATATCGTCGTCTCTTTGCGATTCATCGGCCATCCTCAATACGATTATCCGGGCAGGTGATATCGGGGCATCACCCTCAATCGGGTTATCTCATACTTAAAATAACATACATTATTATAATCTAGTGAATCTGAGAGAGCAAGCAGTTCCATCTTCATTTGGTGCAGATAAGCCAATTCGGAGTAGAATAGGTTCATTGGGCGGGAGTTTGTCAGTCCGGTTCCAATTTCAACCGGCTGAACTGTCTGCCGTGTCGTCTACTAGCAAGAAAAGGAAACTGAATCAATCACCAATGGAGGCTCCCATGCTGGAACCAAGTGTTATAGAAGCCATTGTTGGTGGGTACCACGGCGCACCGTTCGATGTCCTTGGACCACACCTCGAGAACGGTGACCTGATTATTCGTACTTTCCGGCCAAATGCCGCCGCCATCACAATCATCAGCAAATCAAAACGCACGCCAATGGAGCGGATTCATGAAGACGGCCTCTTTGAGGCTGTCATCCCCAACCGGAAAAAGGTCACCCCCTATCAGCTGGAGTATGAGTTTACCGGCGGCGTCACTCAACTACACGAAGATTCGTACGCATTTCCACCGATTCTTTCGGAATTTGATTCCCATCTTATGGCCGAGGGTACCCATCTGCACATTTATGAACAGTTGGGGGCGCATATAAGGGAGTTGAACGGCATTCGGGGCGTGCTGTTTGCCGTATGGGCGCCGAACGCCTTGCGTGTCAGCGTGGTCGGAAATTTCAATGAATGGGACGGCCGTCGCCACCCGATGCGCCTCCATCATTCCAACGGGATTTGGGAGCTGTTCATTCCCGGCCTTGGAGAAGGCGATGTTTACAAATACGAGATCAAGACCCGCTACCATGACTATACCGTCACCAAGGCCGATCCAGTGGCATTTGCCGGGGAACTGAGGCCCAACAATGCTTCTATCGTATGGGACATCAACAAACATCAGTGGAAGGACGAGGCTTGGATCGCCAAACGCGGCGAGTCGAACGGCCAATCCAGGCCGATCAGCATCTATGAACTGCACATCGGCTCCTGGCGCCGCAAGAACGGCTGGGAGTGGCTTACCTACCGCGACCTGATCGAGGATCTCATTCCCTACATCAAGGAGATGGGTTTCACCCACATCGAACTAATGCCGGTGGCTGAGCACCCCTATGATGGATCGTGGGGCTACCAGGTGACCGGTTTCTTCGCTCCAACCCGTCGTTTCGGCACACCCGATGATTTCATGGCGTTCGTTGATGCCTGTCATGAGGCGGGAATCGGGGTCATCGTGGACTGGGTACCTGCCCACTTCCCCACCGACGAACACGGGCTTGGCTTTTTCGATGGCACACATCTATACGAACATGCAGATCCGCGCAAGGGGCATCAACCCGATTGGGGTACCTATGTATTCAACTACGGCCGTAACGAAGTAACTCAGTTTTTGATCAGCAATGCCATTTTCTGGATGGACAAATATCATATTGACGGCTTGCGGGTGGACGCGGTCGCTTCGATGCTCTACCTCGATTTTTCGAGGAAGCCTGGTGAATGGGTGGCCAATCGATACGGCGGTCGCGAGAACCTTGAGGCCATCGCCTTCATCAAGCGCTTCAATAAGGAACTGCATCGCCTGTTTCCGACCGCCATTACCGTGGCAGAAGAATCGACTTCCTTCCCCGGCGTGACTCGCTCGGCAGATGAGGGTGGCCTCGGATTCGATTACAAATGGAATATGGGCTGGATGCATGATACGTTGCAATATTTCCAAAGCGATCCGATCTATCGCTCCTTCCAGCACGGAACGCTGACATTCTCGTTGCTCTATGCTTTCAGCGAGAAGTTTCTGTTGCCCTTCTCCCATGATGAAGTTGTTCATCTAAAACGAAGCATGCTCGACAAAATGCCGGGAGACGTATGGCAGCGGTTCGCCAATTTGCGTTTGCTCTATGCCTATCAATGGAGCCATCCCGGCAAAAAATTGCTGTTCATGGGCGGCGAATTTGGGCAATGGCGTGAATGGAGCGAGGCCCGCAGCCTTGATTGGCATTTGTTGGAAGATGAGCCGATGCATAAACAACTGCAGATAATGGTGCAGAAACTTAACGAGCTTTACCGGCTTGAGCTCGCCTTGCATGAGGAAGATTATTCCTGGGAAGGTTTTCAATGGGTCGATCTGCATGATTATGAACGCAGTATCCTCAGCTACTACCGCCATGCGCCATTGAGCGGTGAAAAGATACTCGTAGTGTTGAACTTCACGCCCGTTGTCCGGCGCAATTTTCGTTTGGGCGTGCCTGAGGCAGGAACTTATCAAGAGATACTGAACACAGACGCGGCCGAATTCGGTGGCAGTAATGTAGTCAATGAACCTTGCCAAAGCGTCGAGGTGGTCCAGCATGATCAGAAAAACTCAATTGAATTGACCCTCCCTCCGCTGGGAGCGATCTACTTGAAACGTGTCGATGAGTGAGAACCTCTATCCATTGCTGTTCGCCCCGGTTCTGAAGGATTACATTTGGGGCGGCCGAAACCTGGCCCACCTGTATGGGCGAGATCTCCCGGAAGGGCTTGTGGCTGAGAGTTGGGAAATCGCGGCGCATGAGGACGGCGTCGCGGTTGTGACCAATGGTCTGTATGCCGGACTTCCACTGACGGCTGTTCACCATCGGCTCGGCCTGAAGCTGATCGGAACCAACAATCGCTGGGCACAGGATCGGAACAAGTTCCCATTGCTCATCAAGTTATTGGACGCGCATGACAGGTTATCGATTCAGGTCCATCCAGATGACAACTACGCCCTAACCCATGAGGGCAATGAACTGGGCAAGACCGAGATGTGGGTGGTTCTTCATGCTGACCCGGATGCGGCGATCATCCTGGGGGTTCGTTCGGGCACAACACCGGAATTATTTCGCCAGGCGATTGTCGATGGGGCATTAGAAGGACATCTTCATGCGCTGCCTGTACAGGCCGGAGATGTTGTCTGCGTACCTAGCGGCACAGTCCATGCAATTCTGAATGGCGTGGTCATCGCCGAGATTCAGCAAAACTCAAACACCACGTATCGGGTCTTCGATTGGAATCGAACCCACAACGGCGTATCTCGGCCGCTCCATATCGACAAGGCAATGGATGTGATCGACTTCACCATCGTCGAGCCACGCCTGGTGACGCCTCTCCAGCTCGCAGTCAAAGCCGGTGTTTGCCGCTCGCTTTTATGCCAAAATCGGTATTTCACGACCGAACGAGTCGAATTTGAGGATGCGGCCGAGTTTTCCGGCGTGCTTAACGGCGAAAGCCTGGAGATTTGGGGAGTCATCGAGGGACATATTGAAGTGAATGATGTCCAGATGGAAGCTGTCCAATTCACGCTCTTGCCGGCCACGCTTGGGCCTTACCGGGTAAGGGCAAACAGCCGGGCCTCATGCCTACGGATCTATGTCGAGAAGACGAGCGCCTGATAGGGATTCACCCTGACGAAATGAAAAGGATCCAAAAGAAAGTTTGCCTGCTAGGTGATTTTTCCGTCGGCAAGACCAGCCTCATTCGACGATATGTGGAAGGGCGTTTCGACGATAAATACCTGACAACCGTCGGTGTAGTCGTGTCGCGAAAAACGGTAGAGTATCCCGATCTGTCGCTCCACATGCTTATATGGGATCTGGCTGGGGGGCGCGATTTCAGCCAATCCAGCTCTCTCGTGGGTGTATCCGGCGCGCTGATTGTGTGCGATTTGACTCGCCCTGTCACGCTATCCAGCTATCAGACTTACGCTGATCAATTGCGACAATTTAATCCTGACGTTTCTCTGGTGCTGTTGGCCAATAAACAGGACCTGACCAACGAGAGAGCGATCTCGGAGGAACAATTAATGACGATATCTCAGGAGACGGGATCCCCCCTGCTATACACGAGCGCCAAAACAGGGACTAACGTCGAGGAAGCCTTCGGATTACTTGCCGAAATGATAATTATGCCGCACCTGTGATCGCGCCAAGTTCGTAAACCTTGATTAACTTGCGTCGCCGTTTCAGCTGAAAATCCCCCTTCTCCCTTACATCAAGGGCAACACCAGCTGCCTGAACGACTACCTCGCCCAACAGGATTCGTCCGGCCGCGGCCAGAGAACTCAGGTGAAAGGCCACATTCGTGGGATCGCCGACGACAGAGAATCGAAATCGCTGTTGAAAGCCCATGTAGCCGGCGATAACCGGACCGGAGCTAATGCCTACCCCAAAAGCGACTTGAGGAAAACGAGCATCGGCCTTCTCATTGAATGCTCGCAGGCTCTCCTGAATATCGATTGCCGCTCGAATAGCCCTCAGGGCATGATCCGTCTGTTCATTGGGAATATTAAAAACTCCCATGACCATATCGCCAACCAGTTGCACCAGGCTGCCATCATGGCGCAGAATGGCTTCTGAAACGATCGCCAGATAAGTATTCAGAAACTCAAGTGTTTCGGCCGGTTGGAAAGCTTCCGCATATGCGGTGAAATCACGCATATCGGCGCACAGGACGGTCGCCTCGCGCAGTATATCGCCGCCAGGGGCCGGCATTTGTTGTTGCTCCATCATGCGTTTGGCGACGGCCGGTGGGACGAGGCGATTCAGGATGTAGCTCATTCGCTCGTTGGCCGCGGTCAGTTTTGCCGAGAGTAGGTGAACTTCGTTACGCTGCTGCTGGAGCAGAATTTCCTGGCGGGTTTTTCGTGTGACATCCGTCGTTGTCAGAAGCAAGCCGGCATCATCTCCCTCCCCCAGGCGACTCACTTGAAGATCAAAATAGTGTCCTAACCCATCCTCAGACGGCCGAAAAATGCCATCAATCTGAAATGGAGGATCGTTTTCGCGAAGGCCCAGCAGTGCAATCTCGCTACCAATTAATTCGGGGATCGCATCAGTAACCAAACCGCCGATGATTGACTCATCAGGAACCTCAACCCAGCGACGTATTTGATGATTGGCGGATCGAATCCGGAAGTCGGGGCCAAAGAGAAGGTGACCGATTTGATAGGCTTGTGTGGCGTGAGCTAATAGACGATTTCGAAGCTGATCATTCACATTTGGAATGGTATATCGGCTTGTCATTTCTGCCGAATATGTTATCATCCATTCGCTCTCACGCCTCT
Source organism: uncultured Ardenticatenaceae bacterium (assembly GCA_964466135.1). GTDB lineage: Bacteria > Chloroflexota > Anaerolineae > Promineifilales > Promineifilaceae > Promineifilum. The sequence continues at coordinate 28,963 of CAYXNH010000012.1, forward strand.
ATTGAATGACTGAGGCAATTTCGGAGGATTTGAATTGGCTAATACTGAATCTGCAAAGAAACGCATCCGACAGACGGAAAAGCGAACGGAGCGAAACCGTCACTACCGCGCATCCGCGCGCACGTATGTGAAGAGGGTGCGTCGTTTGATCGATGAAAACAAACTTGATGAAGCGGAATTGGTGGCGCGCGATGCCTATCAGACGCTCGACAAAGCGGCGCGCAAGCGTGTCATTCACCCCAGCAATGCCGCGCGTCGCAAGGGTCGGCTGATGGCTGCCTTAGCCGCCGCCCGCGCTGCTGAATCCGGCACGACAAGCAAAGCGAAGTAATACGCAGTCGCGCCGGCACTCGCCCTTGCGGCAGTACATGATCTACAGGAGCACCGTCCTGATGTGGCGGTGCTCTTTTTTGCGTTATCTGATGAACAACTGGTTGAGCAGATCTAGGAATGGGGATCTGGGATGTACTCCGGTGAGGCGCTTGCGTCAGGGGCAATGTTGAGTAGATAACCCTGACCACGGATCGTTTTGAGCAATTGGGGGCGGCTGGGATCTGTTTCTATACATTCCCGTATCCAGCGAATGTGCACATCCAGCGTGCGCGTATCGCCCACAAAATCGGTTTCCCACACCGCCAGCATTAATTGCGGTCGCGTCAGAAGTTGATTGGGGTGACGGACGAACATCTCCAGGAGGAGCGCCAGTTTGGGGGTAAGGGTGAATTCACCTTTGCCGGCTACATCGACCGAACGCTTGATGCGATAGAGTGTAATCGACCCGTAGCGGACGATTTCCTCCCTGCTGATATCCGCCGGCAACAGAGCTTTGGTCCGATTAATGAGCTTCCGGGAAGAAAACGGCCTCTCCAGGTAGACATCAGCCTCGGCCGCGCGATCTTCAGCTTCTCCAGCAGCACGGCTATGGATGATGGGTATATGCTCGGCTAACCGTCGGAGGCGACGACAATTGCGCACGCCATTGGAGCGCATTGTGGATGCGTCGAAGACGATCAGGTCGCTATGATTTTCGTCCAACCAGCTTAAGGCTTCTGCGCCTGTGTTGACGATATGAATGATATAGCCGGCTTTTTCGAGCATCGACGCCAGTGATTCACGACCGGCGGTCTGCCCCTCCACCAGCAAGACGAACGGACTTGAATCCATCTCCTCTCCTATTAAACGTCAGCAGAAGACAAGATTATAGACTCTCCGGTCAAAGAGGCAACCCCTCAATATTTTCACTCTTTTTATCTTGCGATGACCGGTAACCCCGGCTAATATGATTTCATGCAGAGGATCGGACGGTGGTTAGTCCTTTGGCAGTGGGGATTTTTGCTGCTGATCTTACCCTTGGTATTGTATCCATCCGGTTTCCGGGGATTGATCTTGCTTGCTGTCCCGGTGTTCTGGATCGTCCGCAAACTCACCTACGGTGAATTCTTTGCTGCCTCTTCATACGATCTGCCAATCGCCATCCTGTTAGTGATGACGGGGATTAGCATATATATATCGTTCGATATTACCTTGAGCCTCCCCAAAATCCTCGGTTTACTGCTGGGAATCGCTCTCTTCTACGCTATCCTCGATTTTAGCCGCTATCTCTCCATATGGCCGATCGTTGGGGTCTTTCTGGCGGGTGGTGGACTTCTGGCCTTGATCGGCCTGGTGGGAACAGTTTGGCCGCCTCCGTTTGAGTTTCTCAATGGGATTCAAGGCTGGCTTCCCGACCGGTCGGCCGATATTCCTGGCGCCGTCGGTGGTGTCATCAATCAAAATGAACTGGCCGGAGCATTAGCCTGGATTGCTCCGCTTGCGTTAGCGTGCCTCCTGGGTCTGGGGAAAAAGCTGTGGGTCAGAAAGCGGTCCCTTTTCTTTCTAATCCTGATCGTCTGCCTGTTGACTATTCCCGTCCTATTCGCCACGGTTTCAAGGGGAGGTATCCTGGCATTTTGTGGCGGCGCCGTTATCGTGGTCGCCTTCTTTTCGCCGCTCCGGTGGAGGGTCGTCCTGGGGATCGGCATTATCATTGTAGGGTTCATGCTCGTCGCATTCGGCATGGATCCACTCAACCAGGACATCGTAGGTGACGCCCTGGGCTTATCCGGCCGCATGGAAGTTTGGTCGCGGGCCATCCTGGCTATCGACGATTTCCCGCTGACTGGAATGGGGTATAACAGCTTCCGGCGAGTCATCCAAGTGCTTTACCCCTTGTTTGCCATTCCCGAAGACATTGATCTGGCCCATGCCCACAACCACCTGCTCCAGGTGGCTCTCGACGTGGGATTGCCGGGGCTGATTGCCTATCTGTCAATCTGGATCATCAGCGCCGGTTTACTATGGGAGGCTGGACGAAAGCTTGTTCGACATGGCAGAACTGACCATTCCAGCTACACGTTGATCGCCGGTCTGTCCGGGTCGCTGGTTTCAGGATGGCTGTTCGGTATCTTTGATGCTATTGCACTAGGATCGCGACCGTCATTCCTATGGTGGATGCTGATCGGCTTGACCGCTTCAGTTCATTACGCGGTGGTTTACTCGACATCGCAACAGAGAGTTGAACCTTCGGACCAAGCAGCTGAACCAATCATCGACATACGGCCAGTTCACCCGCCGATCATTCCCACCTCGACATCGCGATACTCCAAACGGGTGTAGGCCATGCTGCGGTTGCGTATTGCGTCGTCGCGGATTATAATTCGGGAAACTTGCGGCATTGGTGAAGTGGTATCACAGCAGCTTCCCAAGCTGTTAGCACGGGTTCGAATCCCGTATGCCGCTCAAATTGTTTGTATTCTTAACCTTCCTTCCAAACATCTGATATTCTTAACATAGTCCATCAGAC
>CAYXNH010000013.1:0-31698 GCA_964466135.1 uncultured Ardenticatenaceae bacterium
CCAGCGGATATCAGGTTTCATGGAGACGAAATGTTGAAATTAGGTTGGCCGATTAACTGACCTGCCCCCAAGCCATGAATGCAAAGAAGGCGTTCAAAAAGAACAAGACAGCGATGATAATGGTCAGGCGATGAAGCACGGCCTCGACGCCACGTCGGGTTCGAAAGGCGCCGCCATCGCCACCGCCGCCGCCCAAAAAACCACCCAGATCCTGCCCTTTAGACTGGATTAAGACCAGCGCAGTGAGGGCCGCGCCCAGGATAATTTGTATGATGCTCAAATAAGGTGCCAAGGGCTGTAGAGTCATAATTGTGTATGCTTCCTTCAGTATTAACCGGTTATTCCGGATTTATGCCAACGAACGGAAAATTATAACCGTGCAGTTTGTTTTCGTCGAACTACCGCAGGCATTTTTTAACTTTTATCGGATTGCGGGGGCTATCCACTGTGATACACTAGAAAGTTGCATAAAGTCTAGTCAATGGATTGGAAGCAATAAGACGTCTGGCAGTAAATCGGATGGACGTGTGATCGAATTTAAGCAGGTAACCAAGAAATATTACTCCTTGACGGCTCTCGACAATATCTCGATGACGCTGCCGCAAGGTGAGGTAGTGGGCTTGCTAGGACCGAATGGAGCCGGCAAGTCGACCCTGATCAAGCTCATTGCGGGCATTATCCTCCCAACGAAAGGGGAACTGCGAGTTCCTGGCGAGAGTGGATACTGGCCCACTATCGGCTACAAACCCGAAAGGCTTGTCTTCCCGGATAATCTAGTCACTAGCCAGTACCTCGAAATGGTCGCCGGGTTATGCAATATCGCCCGCGCAGACATTGATAACACCGTTCTGGAAAGTCTGGCTCGTGTTAATCTATTGGCAGCCGCCGGCAAACAGATCAAAACCCTGTCCAGAGGGATGCGACAGCGACTTGGACTGGCCCAATCACTCATCGGCGATCCGGACATCATCCTGCTGGACGAGCCGTCCAGCGGGCTTGACCCGGAAGGTCAAGAGGAGATGCAAACCTATATTGAAGAACTTCGGGCGGGGGACAAGACGATCATCATGTCATCCCACCAATTGCCGGAGGTAACACGGGTTTGCACTCACCTGATCATCCTGAAGGAAGGCAAGATACATTACCTAAGCTCGATGGCTGATGCGCTGACTCTACGGCCGCATGTGGCCATTCAGGTTGACCGTTCTCCTGAACCTTCACGAGAGCTTTTGGCGATGATGCATCACAACATCCTTGTTGACAACGACGAAGTGATCTTGCGTGACGAGGCAATCGGGATGCGCCGGCAAGTCCTGTCGGTACTAATCAACCAGGGGTATGACATCCTTAAGATCGAACAGCGACGAGCTACATTGGCGGAGATTTATGCTGAGGCGGTTCAATGATCCGGCGAATTCTGATCCTGGCAGGCTATTATTCCAAGAGAGTGTTTTTCTCGCTAACGGGGCTACTCCTAGTCGTTCTCAGCCTGGTTTATTGGGCGGTGTTCTTTCCACCCGGTCAAGGCACCCCCGATATAGAAAACTATGTGATTTTAATCGGCGCGTGGGGAGCGGTGGTAACATTTCTGGTCACGCTGGCGATCTGCGGCCGCGCATTGCGACTTGAAAATTATTCGCTCCTCGTCCGGCTACCCAGTCGCGTCGAATATCTGGTCGCCATCCTTCTGGGTTCCATCACTTTAGGAACGCTCCTGCAACTTCTGGTGGCTGGTTTGGCCCTCATTCGCGGGCCGGAGATAACCACAGCTCAACTTCTGGCCATCCCTCCTGTCTGGCTATCGGTCAACCTGCTGGCGGCGATGTTAGCCGTTCATGCCTCCGACCTTGTAACGGCGGGTTGGTCGCGGGTTGTTCTGTTTGGGTTCATCGCTATCGCGCTGGTACTGAACTCGGCCGCGTCAGGGTCGAGTTCCTGGTTCGCTGAACGTTTCGTCGACTTGGCTGAGCTATTCGCCAGGTTTAATCTGATGTGGTTTAGCGATCTATTCGCCAGCCTGGCATCATGGGCAGACCAATCGGCGCTCGCTTTGGTGGCTCAGACGATCAGCATGTTCTTCTGGCCATTTCGCGCCATATCCGAAGCCATCTTCAGCGGCCGATTTACTCCATCTCAGGCGCTGGCCCCAGCCGTCATTGTGCTCTATGGCACGATCCTTTTCCTAATCGCCTCGACGCTCTTCTCTGGCAAAGATCTTGAGTTCCTGGAGTAGGTCCGGTTACTGAGGTGGGTTTAGTCCGAATCCTGAGCATTATCGGGAAAGTAGGTTTCATTGAGGTGCTGCAGGAGGGCTTGGCGTGCATCGGCCGTTAGTGCCTCTCCCAGGTAGATATGACGGTAGCCATAATCAAAAGCCAGGGCTTGGGGACTTTTGGTTTCATAAAAAGGCGTCACAAAAGCCATATCGTAGACATCCGTGTTGCCCCATATGGAAACCGGCCTCCGGACTATCAATTCCTCACGGTTGATGAAGAGGATCTCCCGATTGCTGAGGTAATGCGCCCATTGTCGCATCAGGAATTTGCCGAAACGAAATAATACCAACAGCATGATGATGATTATCAACCCGAAGAGAAAGCGATAACGCTGTCCCGAGAAGAGAATCTGTACCAGGTAGATGACACCCCAGGCCATCATCCCCAGCCACGTAAGAGCGAGAATCGAATAAAGGATCAGGAAAGGCCACTTTCGCCGGAGAGGTAGCGCAATCTTCAGCCTTTCGGGCGTTTGTTCAAAATGGACATCGCTGATCATCGGTTGTTCAGTCATTAGGCAGTTGATTATACCCAGGCCAGCACTGGCCGGGTAGCAGACCACAACTCCCCGTCTCCTGTCATCCTTACCGATAGACCCCGGCCATCTAAACCACTTCCTGTCAATATTAACAGGCGATTCACGCATTCCTGAATTATCTTATGGTACAAAGTATTAGAGGTTACTGAGTTCAATAAGTATGAGTATCGTGCCTAAGTTCCTGGACAAGGAGGATTGATTATTGAAATCACAAACTCATATCTTTGTTTCCAAACCGCAAGAAAACGCGGGGTATGTATTAGTTATCAAGGCTGAACCGATTAAGGAGAATAGGTGATATGGCAAAATCAAGATTGGCAATCCTTTTTGGTGTACTGTTGGTTCTGGCAATGACGGCCAGCGCGTTCGCTGACCTCGTCGTAACCTATGTGTCATCTGAAGATACCTGGAGCGAGTACACGATACAGGATAGCGAAGAACGGAAGGCTGCGGCTGCTGCAAACAGCCTCATCGATAATGGTGACTTCACCAAATGGGGGACTGCGCTTGGCCCATCCGATCCGTGGACGTTCTGGAAAGACAACAAAGCCGGCTGGACAGCTGGGCGTTTGCATGAGGTTGATCTGGCTCTGCCGGCAAATCAGGACGGAATCAATAACGCGATGGGCTGGTTCATTCAGCATTCCGGCGCCAAAGAGGGTGGCTACTACGCCGGAGCTTATCAGCAACTGAATCGTATCCCTGCCGCAGGTCTGTATTACGTCAGTATCAGCACCACCGCGTTTTCCGACGGCAAAACCGGCCCCTATAACAGCGTAGCCTGGTATGCAATCAGCGACTCCGCAAACCCGGCGGAAGTCACTGACTGGCGCGAATTGTTCCCGGATCAATACGTTTGCGACAATGGCGACGCCGTATGCAATTACGTCGGCCGCGATGAGACAGTTACGATTACCCCGGGACAATACTTCCATCTGAAAGTCGGCCGTAAATTCCCTGAATTCCTCGGCTGGACGATGTTCGTCATCGATGACATCAGCATTGTCTCCGCCGGTAGCACGCCGAACACGGAAAATGGCTTCTTTAATTGGTGCAATGGCTCGCCCGAGGACTTCAAGGTCCACTCAGGCTCGTGCGCCAATCTGACCGAAATCCATTGGGATCCGTCTCAAACCCGCTAGTGATACTTTATTGGTGACGATTTAGATAATTGTGGCCCGGTGGAAAACATCCCCCGGGCCACATGTTTAAACTCCACAAACAAAACACGCCTCATTGTTTAAAACGGTTGGGAAGTTCGATGACAACCTATAAACGTGGTATCGCTACCAGGATTAGTGGGAAAGTAATATTGGTTGGTTTGCTTCTCGTTGGCTTACTGAGCCAGATCGGCTGCACGCGTGATGATGTGGCGGCTACTATGTCGACCATTGCGGTACAGCTGGAGGCAACGCTTGTACCCTGGGGTTCCACTGCCGTCGCCAACGCCCAATCACTTGAAACACGCGTCCCGGCGGCATTTGCCACAGCCAAGGCTCCTGCCTCAACAATCCCTGCGACCGATACTTCGTTGCCGCCCACTGCCAACAGCACACCTGAACCAACGAACACCCAACCGCCTACAGCCACCCCTACTGTCGCCCCAACCGAAACTGATACGCCCACGCCAACGGCCACCTCGACCGAGACGCCGATTCCGACCGACACACCTACCCCAACAATCACACCTTCTCCGACCCCTCTCCCCAATATCATCGTCGTGCCCGGTGGGTGGATGACGATGATCACGAGCGGTCTCTTCGAGATGGGTTCGCCGGCTGATGAACTGGCCAACGATTGCGCCTCTTTTCGCCAGGGTTGTCAGGAAGAATGGTTTATCGCCTCGGAACCGGTTCATTCGGTGTGGGTTGACCAGTACTACATTGATTCACATGAGGTCACCAATGGGGCATTTATCACCTTCCTGAATGAGAGTGATGGCACACCGACCTGCCTGGATCAAACCTGCATCGATACTGAAGAAAGTCAGATCAAAACCGGCGGTGGGGCCGGGCAAGACGGCACATTTTCTGTCGCCGAAGAATACACCGACCATCCTGCCACTGGAGTGACATGGTATGGAGCGACCGCCTATTGTGAGTGGCGTGGGGGTCGGTTGCCCACTGAGGCTGAATGGGAAAAGGCGGCCGCCTGGAATGAGGAAGCGAGTAGCTCCTATCGATACCCTTGGGGTAATACGTTTATCGGCCAGAACGTAAATTTCTGCGATTCATCGTGCACTGCGGAGCAAAGAAACATCAACTACACCGATGGGTTCAAAGAGACATCTCCTGTCGCATCATTTGGTGATGGCTTAAGCCCATGGGGTATTTACGACATGGCTGGAAACGTGTGGGAATGGGTGTCAGACTGGTTTGATCCCGACTATTATTCCGGATCGACAGATGCAAACCCGACTGGCCCGGATACCGGCGATGAGAAGGTCGTGAGAGGTGGCTCATGGTACGACACCGGCAATTTCACCGCCTCGGCCATTCGATTCCCCTCTGCGCCGGACAACGCCGACAAGACGATCGGATTTCGTTGTGTAGTCGATATTCCCTGATCGCCATCGGCATGGCGCTTGCCTTTAGAACAATCGCACCTCTACCAGTTCTCCAGCCGACAGGCCGCCCCGATTTAGGGGGATCTTCACCAGGCCGTCAGCATTGATCAGCGTGAAAATGAGGTTGCTCTTGCCGAATATGGGGGTAGCCAGAAAACCGTCAGTCGTCTCCTCAAGCCGGGCGGGGACATAATCCTCCCGACCGCTTTCGCTTGATATGTTCCGGGTCAATCGGGCCTGAACATGGCTCCTGGGCGGCGTGTGATTCACTCCCAGCAAGCGACGGATGGCCGGAACCCCAAACATATCAAACTGAATCATGGCCGATACCGGATTACCCGGCAGGCCCAACACCGGTTTGCCGTCGATGACACCTACGATTGTTGGCTTGCCGGGGCGCGTGGCCACACCATGAAACAGAACGCCTGGTTTCCCCAGCCTGTCGATCACATCGACCGTCATGTCACGAACACTGACCGAAGAGCCGGCCGACATGACGACCATATCCCCCTCAGCCAAAGCCTCGCCAGCAGCGTCATGCAGCTCGGAAATATCATCGGGCACAATGCCTCTGATAACAGGTAATGCTCCAACTCCGACACATTGCCCGGCTAACGTATAACTATTGATATCCCGAACTTGACCGGGACTTGGTTCCTGTTCAGGGCTGATGATCTCATCCCCGGTGGCCAGGATCATGACTCTCGGCCGAGGCCGGACAGCAACCCTGGAGATTCCCAAGGCCAGCAAGCCGCCGACATCCTGTGGTCGAAGGGCCGACCCTGCTGCCAGCAGTAGCTCTCCTCCGGAAATATCCTCGCCGATCTGGATGATGTTTTGCCCTACTGCTGCTGCACGAAAGATCTCTATCTCATAAGGATTGCTGTTGACAACTAGGCCGTCAACCGCCTGAGTGTGTTCAATTTGGACGACCGAATCGGCTGCGTGTGGAAGCATCGCGCCAGTGTGGATAAGGACAGCCTGGCCGATATCTAGCTCGATATCGGCTTCCCTACCCATGCTGACCTCGCCAATTACCCGCAAAATGCCGGGTAAGCTTTCACTTGCCCCAAAGGTGTCCCGCGCACGAACCGCGTAACCGTCCATCGTCGAGCGGCGAAAGTTCGGCAAGGATTGCGGCGCGTGAATGTCGACTGCCGTCGTTCGACCCAGCACCTCCGTCGTGGCGATTGTCTCGATCCCGATCAGCGGTCTGATGTGACTTAGCAATAACTCTCGAGCCTCATCCGGAGGCAATACATTGAAGAACTCAGTCATTTTAGCGGGTCGTGAGCATACCCATCAACGTGGTCTCATCGATAACTGTCACGTCAAGCTCGCTCGCTTTGGCCAGTTTGCTGCCTGCTGCCTCCCCAGCCAGAAGGTAATCTGTCTTTTTACTCACGGAACCGGTGACCTTGCCGCCGTGATTTTCGATAAGAGCAGTCGCCTCATCACGGGACATCGTAGGCAACGTTCCGGTGATTACGAATGTCAAGCCGCTCAGCAATTGCGCACCCTGTGGTGGTTCTGTCGGCTGAATAGATAATTTTAGCCCCGCTACACGAAGTTTTTCGAGCAACCGATGGTTCTTTTCATTGGCAAACCATGCCTTGACAGAGGCGGCGATCTGTGGGCCGACGCCCTCGATCTGCTGCAACTCCTCCGCCGATGCGGCGGCAATGGCGTCGATACTGCCCAGCGATCGGATGAGCAGCGAAGCCACCACGCTACCTACAAAACGGATGCCTAAGGCAGTCAACAGGCGTTCAGGTGGCCGATCCTTACTGGCCTCGATGCCCTCCAGAAGGTTGTCCACCTTCTTATCCTTAAAACCTTCCAGAGCGAGCAAGTCATCCCTGTGCAATGAATAAATATCAGCCACATCGTGGATGAGGCCATGCTGGAACAGCAATGCGGCCGTTTGGGAGCCGAAGCTGGTGATGTCCATGGCGCCTCGGCTGACGAAATACTCCACTCGCCGAATCAGTTGCTCCGGGCAAGCGGAATTTTCGCAATAGATAGCGACCTCCCCTGGAAGCTGGACGACGGGTTCATCGCAATATGGACAGCGAGTCGGCCTTTCAATAGGTCGTTCCTTGCCGTCACGAACTTCGACGATCGGGCCGACGATATAGGGGATAACATCACCCGCTCGCTTAACTATTACCCGATCACCTATGCGAATATCCTTGCGTGCGATTTCGTCATAATTATGCAATGTCGCGTTGCGTACCGTCACGCCGCCTATCTCCACCGGCTCCAGAACCGCATTAGGGGCCAGGATGCCAGTGCGGCCGACGTTCACCTGTACATCTAGCAGGCGCGTCGTCTTCTCCTGCGCCGGAAATTTGATAGCGATCGCTCCACGCGGATCCTTGCCGACGAAACCTAGACTATCGGCAAGCGCACGCTCGTTGATCTTGACGACGACGCCATCAACTTCGTAATTAATCTGGTTGCGTCGGGCAACCCATCGCTCATAAGCAGCGAACACTTCCTCAAGATTGTCGCAATATTGATTATCGGGCGATACGGGGAAACCCAAATATCGCAGCCAATCGAGCCGTTCCCATTGGGTAGCGGGCACGGCGGCGCCTCCGGGCAGAATGATGTCATAGCAATAAATCCGCAGTTCTCGTTCGGCCGTCTTGCCCGGATCCAGCTGGCGGAGCGAACCGGCGGCCGTATTGCGCGGATTCATATAAATCGACTCACCCGCCTCGGCCCTGGCGGCATTAAGCTCCTCGAACTTGTCGAGCGGCAGGAAAACCTCACCTCGAACAACCAGATAATCGGGAACTGTTGTTGTGCTATGAGGGTCAACCGGGATGCGTTTGGGCAGCGTCCGCAAGGTACGCAGATTGGCCGTCACATCCTCTCCCACCGCTCCATCGCCGCGCGTGGCTCCCAATGTAAATATCCCATTACGATAGGTGAGCACCACACTCAGGCCATCCAGCTTCGGTTCGACCACGTAGCTTAGCACAGTTCCCTCCGGCAGGAGACGCCCGGCCCTCGCTCGCCAGGCCCGCAGATCATCGGCATTAAAGGCGTTCATCAGGCTCAGGATAGGCGCGGGATGTTCAACCTTAACGAACATCTCAGATGGGGCAGCCCCCGCCCGCTGCGTCGGTGAATTGGGTGTGATTAGCTCGGGATGTTGCGACTCCAGTTCAACGAGATGACGGAATAGCGTGTCATATTCAGCATCGCTGATGACGGGCGAGTCGAGGACATGGTATCTGTATAGGTGATAGTCAATCTCTATGCGAAGTTTATTGATCTGTTCTTCTGGACTCATGTGATGTTTCTACCGATTATGAGGGACCAAAATTACTCGCTTATAACCGGACCTATGGAGCGGCCGTAGGAACAAGAAAGTCGCCGACCACCCAACCCACGGTGCCGTTACCCAGCTTCACCCCCCACCATTCATATTCACCGCCGCGAGTTGGGCCCTCGGTGATCATGACCACCGAGTCTTCCCCGGCGACGGTGACGGGCTGATTGCTGGTGCTGGGGCCATTGCGCACGGTGACACCGACACCGCCGGTCTCGACCACCCGGGCGTAGTAGCCGACAGTGATCGCATCCGGCGCAACGGACAGATCGGGTGTCGGTGCCGTGGTGGCGGTTGGCGCAACAGTCGGTGTCGGCGGATTGCTGGAGAAAGTTGGTGTCGGCTGAGGTGGAGCCGTCAGTTGGATGATCGACGGTTCAACCGCGACCGATGCGTCTGCCGGCGGCCGAACGAGATAATTGGTGAGGAAAATCACTAAGGCCACAAGCCCAATGATTGCTACTAATACACCTAATCCCAGCCAGAGCCAAGGTATCGGTGTACGGATGGGCCGACCAGTCGATGATTTAGTATACGGATCGTTTGCCATAGAAAATACGATTAGCGTCGGAGATGCGCCTTGTGAATCGTCAGGATGCGACCTCTACCAGTAGCATAGTGACATCATCAAAAGCGGGAGCTGGGCCACGCCAGTTGAGAATTTCGCTGGTCAAACTGGCCAATATATCTCCTTCATCTGAATTTATAGCCTTACGATACGCACTTACCAAACGATCCAGCCCAAAGCTCTCATCACGCTCATTCATGGCATCAGTCACACCATCGCTGTAAAGCAGGAGACGATCGCCTGCTTGCAAACTAATCTCGTATTCCACCAGATTAAGCTCCTCGAGCATACCGAGAAATCGGCCGCCGCCGGGCAAAGATATGGGCATTTGCCCTGGTCGGGCCAATAGAGGTCGGTCCTGAGCAGCTCTTACGTAGGTTAGTCGGCCGGTCGGCAGGTGCAGCACGCCATAAAAAGCAGTAACAAAAGCATCGACGCCATAACCATCCATCGAACCGCCTGAACTGCTTATACCTAACAGACCTTGATGGACCGCGTAAGCCACTTCGCTGGGCGAGCGTGAATGGTACGCCTCTCGGAAGAAGAGCGTTCGCGTGACGGCCATCAGCAAGGCGGCGTGCATCCCCTTATCTGCCACATCAGCGATGAGCAGGGCAACATGCTCATCATCAAGCGGTCGGACGTCGTAGAGATCGCCGCCGGCATAATGGGCGGGTACCAGATAGGCCTTGAAGTTGTAACCGGGATAGGCAGGCAGGGTCGCCGGCAAGAGCTTGCATTGCATCTCGGCCGCCAGTTCCATCTCATGTTCCAGCCGCTCCTTCTCCACCAATGCTGCCTGGGCTTCCTGGAGGTCGAAATAGGCTTGCTGCAAGAGAGTGTTTTTCTCGCGCAAGTCCCTAATCGCCGATTGGTCGAGTTTGCGAAAGTTGGCCAGGACTGTCCGGGTGATGTACAGGGCAATGTCGGGATCTTCCTTAATAATCGTCCGAAACCGCTCAGCGGTAATCTCAAGGACGGTCGTTTCCGTCAAAGTTTTCACCGTCGCCAGGCGCGGACTATCGTCGAGTAACGCCAACTCGCCAAAGGATTGAAGCGGCCCTAACCTGTTGATTACCTGCTCACGCCCATCTTCCATTCGCCGGAGGACTACCGCAGAGCCGCTTTCAATCACATAGAATGTCCGCTCCGACTCCCCCTGATGGGTCAACAACGTGTCAGGTGGATAGATACAGACATTGGCGATTTCACGAAGGACGGTCATCATATGGGGATCGATGGTGCCTTCATTGTGAGCTGTAGAATCTTTCATTGTCATCATTCCTTCAGACCGAAAGATGGGCTTTGTTCTCTGCAAATCAACTTTTATTCCGATTGAGATATTCCCGGAGGCGCTCATAGGACCAGGTGTTAATGACATTGGCTGATTCGACCCAACCACGCTGGGCCGTGGCAACGCCGAAATGCTGAAGCTCAAATTCCTCTGGCCGATGAGCGTCAGTATTGATGGCGATTTTGACACCATTCTCGACTGCCATTCGAGCGTGTATATCACGCAAATCCAGGCGGGCGGGATTGGCATTGATCTCCAGTATCGTCCCTGTCGCGGCCGCGGCGGCGATGATAGCGTCCATATCCAGATCAGCCCCTGCCCTGTCGGGCAAGAGGCGACCTGTTGGATGGGCGATCATATCAACATGAGGGTTGTTGATAGCGTTCAACATCCGTTGCGTGGCCTGCTCCCTGGGCTGGCTTAATCCGGTATGAAGACTGGCGATGACAAAATCGAGTTTCTCCAGCACCTCGTCAGGATAGTCCAAAGAACCATCGGCGCGGATCTCCATCTCGGTGCCATGAAGCACATGAAAGTCGGGGCCAAGGGCATCGTTAGCCGCCCGGACTTCTGTCGCCTGCTGCTGCAACCGCTCGATGGACAGACCATTGGCGATCCCCAGGCTAATGGAATGATCAGTGATAGCAATGGTTGCAAGGCCTCGTTCCCGTGCGGCCCTGGCCATCTCCATGACGCTGAGCATGCCATCAGACCACTCCGTATGCATATGAAAATCGTTGCGTATATCCTCCAGCTCAATTAGCACGGGCAGTTTCCCAATTTTTGCCACTTCAATCTCACCGCGATCTTCGCGTAGAGTCGGCGGGATGTATGGCAAGCCAAGTAGAGCATATACCTCTTCCTCGGTGGCACAGAGGATCTCCGGGCCGCCGTCGAGTGGTGTGAAAGAATGCTCGTTCAGTGAATAACCCAGCTTCAGGGCCATCTCGCGCAGTTTAACGTTATGGTCTTTGCTGCCCGTGAAATAAGCCAGCAACGTGCCCCAACGCTCGGCAGGCAGAACGCGAAGATCGACACCCAAGCCGGTGAGGAGGCTTACGCGGGAACGGGTAGGCCCACGCGCTTCGACGGATTCGACCATATCCAATTTACCAAAACGATCCATCACCTGCTCGGGCGAATCGGCTGCCACCAGCAGATCGATATCGCCGATAGTGTCTTTCATCCGTCTTAGCGAACCACCAACAGCCGAGAGCTTGACTCCCGGCACCTGCCTCAAGGCGGCGATCATTTGCTGAGCAATGGGCCAGGCGACACCAAGGGGGACCCGGTTATCACCATGGCGCGACAAGGCTTCGATGGCGGCTACCAGCTTCGCTTCGGACTTCGCACCCATGCCAGACAGATCGCGCAATTTTCCCTGTTGTGCGGCGACAGCCAGCTCATCCAGCGTGGTTATATTGAGCGTGTCGTAAATTTGTTTGACGCGCTTCGGACCCAGGCCTTCGACCCGCAGTAAATCGACTAAGGTTGGAGGGATCTCTCGAGCCAGCTTGTCATAGAATTCCAGCTTGCCGGTCGTCAGCATCTCCTCGATTTTGGCCGCCAGTGTATCGCCGATGCCGGGAATATCGGTTAGCCGGCCCTCGGCATACACGGTATTGATGTCTCGACCCAGGGCTTCGATGCTCTCAGCCGCTCGACGATAAGCGAGGATGCGGTGAATCTGATCCCCTCGAATAGCCAGCATATCGGCTATGCGGCCAAATATATCGACGATATCACGGTTCTTCATGGAGTGTTTCTACATGGTCGATCTGCCCGGAGGAGATCTTTATTAGGTCAGCATTCAGGTAATCTACATTATACATCAATCGTCCTCTGTTCGGCGGTGTTTTTTCTTAAGTCAATCCAGTCATTCTATTTCTTGCATCGTGCCCACTACATGTTATTCTAATGCTTCTTGTGGAAAGGCGCCTTGCCACGTCCAAGTTTAGTAGGAGAAAAGAGATGAAGAAGAATCGCTTTTTGTTATTGATAGGTCTGCTTCTCATCGCCGTCATGACTGTCACCGCTTGTACAGCTACGAGCGGTGACATTCAGCAGGCGGTCGAGCAAGTAGCGCCGACGCTGGAGGCAGCGGCTCAGGAGATCGCGCCGACGATCGCGGCCGCGGCTACCGAGCTCGCGCCAACCGTTGAAGCGGTGGCCACCGAAGTCTCCGCCGCCGCTGGTGGAGCAGCCGAAGAGCCTGCCGGCGATCTGATGGTCGTCACGGCTCCCGACTGTGATTACGGCGGCCTCTTCAAGGAGATCGCCGCGATTGACCCGCTGACGGTTCAGTTCACCATGTGCGCCCCCGACCCGGCTTTTCCGGCCAAAGTAGCGTTCAGTTCATTCGCCATCCAACCTTCAGAATATCTGGAGTCAACTGGTGGTACTGGCGCACTGCTGGAGCATCCGATCGGCACCGGCCCCTACATGGTCGATCACTGGTCTCGCGGCGAAGAACTGGTTTTCACCAAGAATCCCAACTATTGGGGCGATCCGGCTTTCGCCGATACGCTGGTCTTTCGCTGGCAGTCCGAATCGGCCGCGCGACTCCTCGAGTTGCAAGCCGGATCGGTTGACGGCATTGACAATCCCGGCCCGGATGACTTTGAAACCATCGCCGCCGATGCCAATCTGCAACTGTTGGAGCGCCCGGCGCTGAATATCTTCTACGTCGGCTTTAATAACGTCTTCGCTCCGTTCGACAACGAGAAGGTCCGCCAGGCGATCGCCATGGGCATCGACCGGGCTCGTATCGTCGACAACTTCTATCCTCCGGGTTCCGAAGTTGCGACGCACTTCACTCCCTGCGCCGTCCCCAACGGTTGCGTCGGTGAGGATTGGTACGAGTACGATCCTGAAGCAGCCCGCGCTCTCCTGGCCGAGGCCGGTTTCCCGGATGGCTTTGAGACCGAAATCGCCTATCGCGATGTGGTCCGAGGCTACCTGCCCGACCCCAACATCGTCGCTCAGGATATTCAGGCTCAGTTAGCTGAGAATCTGGGCATCAAGGCCACGATCAATGTCATGGAATCCGGCGCGTTCCTGGATGCGGCCGACAGCGGCTCGCTGGAAGGGATCTACCTGTTGGGTTGGGGCGCTGACTACCCCGACATGACCAACTTCCTTGACTATCACTTTGGCGCCGGCGCTTCGGCCCAGTTCGGCGATAAGTTCCCCGATTTGACCGACGTCCTGAAGCAGGCCGCCTCCCTGGCGGGCGATGAGGCTCGCGCCCCGCTGTACGAGCAGGCCAACAACCTGATCAAGCAGCATGTTCCGATGGTACCGGTGGCTCACGGCGGTTCCGGCATCGCCTACCTGGCAGCCGTCCAGAACGCCCATGTGAGTCCGCTCGGCAACGAAACATTCTCCAGGATGGATCCCGGAAAGGATACATTCGTCTGGATGCAGAACGCCGAGCCGATCAGCCTCTTCTGCGCCGACGAGACCGACGGTGAATCGCTGCGTGCTTGCGAGCAAGCCACCGAATCGCTTCTGGCCTACGAGGTTGGCGGCACGGCCGTCGTGCCTTCGCTGGCCACGAGCTGCGATCCGAACGAGGATCTGACGGTCTGGACCTGCCATCTGCGCGAAGGCGTCACCTTCCACGATGGCTCCGCTCTGGACGCCAACGACGTGGTGATGACCTACGTGATCCAGTGGGATGCTTCGCATCCGCTACACGTCGGCAACACCGGCGCCTTCTCCTATTTCTCCGGTCTGTGGGGTGGCTTCCTGAACGCTCCGGCGGAGTAAATAACCCAATGCCCCAAGGCGCAAGCCTGAAGGCGCAGTGATACAGACGCGGGATGGGGTTGGCAGTGATTGCCGGCCCCATCCCGCCCGCTATTATGAACAATATAGTTGAAGCCTTGGGAGGCCTGAGGACATCATGACCCAATATACAATCCGTCGTCTTCTGGCCGCGATCCCGGTCGTCATCGGCGTCCTGATCGTCACCTTTCTGCTGGCTCGTGCCATTCCGGGTGAGCCTTGCACCGCCATGCTGGGTGAGAAAGCCACACCGGAGATATGTGCAGCCTTTGATCGCCAGCACGGTTTCGATAAACCTGTATCGACTCAGTTCATGATCTTCGCCCGCGACATGCTAAAAGGCGATTTCGGGAACTCCATTCGCTTCAAACGACCGGTGAGCACGATCATGCTGGAGCGGCTGCCACAAACAATCGAGTTAGGCGCGGCCGCGCTCCTGATCGCCGTTACCGTAGGCATTCCCTTGGGCATCATCTCGGCCACTCGCCGCAATTCACTCGTCGATGTCGCCACGATGATGGGCGCGAACATCGGCGTCTCCATGCCTGTTTTTTGGTTGGGCCTGATGCTGGCCTATATCTTTGCGCTACTGTTAAAAGACACACCATTTCAACTGCCTCCAAGCGGCCGACTCACGGCGGGTATGAATTCGGTCCCATTTTATGTTGTCTACGATCTGAAAGTAACTACCGGCACCTTCAAGGAATCTCTCTATATATTTCTGAGCAATTTTTACATCTTCAATTCAATTATCACGGCCAACTGGACGGTGCTGGCCGATACTATCAAGCATCTTATCCTGCCGGCCGTCGCCTTGGCAACCATTCCGCTGGCCATCATCGCTCGCATGACACGCTCCTCCATGCTGGAAGTCTTGGGCCAGGATTACATCCGCACCGCCAAAGCCAAGGGATTGCGTAACTGGCAAGTCATCATGAAGCACGGCTTTCGCAACGCCCTTTTGCCCATTGTAACCATCGTCGGCCTTCAATTGGGACTTATCCTGAGCGGCGCCATCCTGACCGAGACGGTTTTCGGACTATCCGGCGTCGGTCGCAGCCTGTATGAAGCGATCACGGCCCGGGACTACCCGATCATCCAGGGATTCGTCGTCGTCATCGCCATCGGCTATGTCGCCGTCAACCTGATCGTCGATTTATCCTATGCTGTTCTGGACCCGCGCATTCATCTGGATTAAAAACCATGGTACCTGCTACTGAACCAGCGACGACCGTCGCCAAACTGCCGCCGCTCGATGATGCGGCCGACGCGAACATCGGCGATTATCGCGCCAACAGTCTGTGGCGGTTGACCCTGCGTCGTCTGTTCCGACAGCGTTCGGCCGTGATCGGGATGATTCTTCTGGGTTTGCTCTTGTTCAGCGCGATCTTCGCCCCATTCATCGCACCCTATGACCCGGAGAAAGTCCTCATCGGCGTGGAAAATGTGAAGAAACGCGCTGCGCCTTGCATCCACATGCTGGGGTGCCCCGCCGACCAACCACAGCACATCATGGGCATTGACGGCAATGTGCGCGATCAGTTCAGCCGTATTATCTACGGGACGCGGGTTTCGCTCTATGTCGGTCTTCTGACGGTGAGCTTCGCCGTCATTGTGGGAACATTACTGGGGGCGATCTCCGGCTACTTCGGCGGACTTGTCGATAACCTGATTATGCGAATCCTTGATGTAGTGTTGGCCTTTCCCTTCCTGCTGTTGGCCATCGCCATCGTCAGCGTTCTTGGCCCCGGCCTGACAAATGCCATGCTGGCCATCGCCATCATCAGTATTCCGATTTACGCCCGCGTGACCCGCGCCAGCGTGCTCTCCGTGCGTGAGATGGATTTCATCGAGGCTTCGCGCGCACTGGGGGCGAGCAACTGGCAGATTCTATTCGGTCGTATCCTGCCCAACGCGTTGCCGCCGCTGATCGTCGTCGCCACACTGGGCATCGCCACGGCCATTCTGGACACGGCCGCTTTGTCCTTCATCGGCCTGGGCGCTCAACCCCCTACCCCCGAATGGGGTTCCATGTTGGCGATCGAGCGCAATCAGGTCTTCAGCGCGCCTCACCTGGTCTTCTTCCCCGGTCTGGCGATCATGGTCACCGTGCTGGCTTTCAACCTGCTGGGTGACGGCTTGCGGGACGCGTTAGACCCGCGTTTAGTTCACGGCAGTGGCGCCGCGAAAGAGTAGGTATGGATAGAATGGGTGCGAGGCCTCTCGGCCCATCACACCCACTCCAGGTATTATCTGCCGAACTACTTACTCTGTGGGTTCGCCGGCGAAGGGTTCGATGTCGGTGGCTTCAGGCCCTTTGTTCGTCGTCTCTACATCGTAGAGAATCCACTGCCCTTCCTCATACTCCTCTACTTCGCCGACCGTGGCCGACTTGTGAAAGAAGATCTCCTCTCCCGCACCACGCACAATGAAGCCGTACCCCTTCTTGGCGTTGTACCATTTGATGCGGCCGATGTACTTGCCAGTCATGGGATCGATCTGTATGGTCTCCGGCCCGACGATCTCCGGCTCACGCGACTGCGCCTGACGGTAATGGGGTTGTGAATCGTCTTGCCGCGGTGAGGGGGATTCCCGTCTTTCATAGCGATCCTCATGGCTCGGCCGTTCGGCGTGTTGCGGACGTCCACCGCCCGGCAATTTTTCCAGTTCAGCCAGCGCCGACGGTACGAGCGGCAATCCGGCCTGGCTCAGGCGACGCTGCATCTCCACCGTAAAGACAAAGCGTCGACCTTGTTCATCCTCTTCCCAACGATCTCGAAAGTTCATCTCTTTTCTCCAAACTCTACCTAGGCTTTTTCGGGCTTGCTGCGCTTCTTTCGTAGCTCGGAAGCGCTCACATTTTTTATGGAAAATACTTCTGTTATCGGCTGGACAACGCCACTGACTCGACTCTTGGCCGCCAAGGTCATGACGGATTGCGGTCGCACGCTGCGCGATCCAACCGTCGTGTCACTAAGACCCACTCGCTTGGTGACCCCGCCGCTCGTTGTGACGATCAGTGTTGTGCCTTTCGCAATCAATGTGGTGGCGACTACCTCAGCCGCGTCTTTTGGCAGCCGCATATTGATAACCCCCTGGCCGTACCGATTTTGCAACGGATAATCATCAATGGGGGTCGCCTTGGCCAAACCGTTGTCAGTGATACTCCAGACAAAGCAATCCGGGGCGACGACATCCATGCCGATCACACCATCGGCGTCGTTGTCCAGCTTGATCCCCAAAACGCCGGATGCAGGCAGGCCCATCGGGCGAACCGTATCCTCCCGGAAGCGAATCGCCTGACCGCTTGACGTGGCCAGGAGGACCTCCTGATCGCCTCCAGTGATCCTCACCCAGCCGAGCGCATCATCATCGGCGACGTTGATCACCGTGAAAGGTTCGGCCGTCACCCCGGGCAAATCCTCCAGCCGCACGCGCTTCACCACGCCGGCCAGAGTCGTCAGAAAGAGGTACCCCTCGCGCGAGCCATCGGCCGGGAGGACGAAGGCGGCCGACGGGATATCGGAGCGGCCGATCGACGTCAGGTTAGACCACAAGGCGCCGTTGCCTATCGTTTCCGCCTCAGGGATACGGTGGACGGGCAGCCCAACCGCGCGACCCGAGGCAGAGACAAGATAAAGCGTGTCCCTCGTGCCCGCTCTCAGGAGGGCAACCGGCTGTTCCAGGGGTTTACGAGCCATCGCGGGCAAAGTGGAACCGGCGGCGCGGCCGATCGTGCCCTTCTCGCC
Organism: uncultured Ardenticatenaceae bacterium; assembly: GCA_964466135.1. Taxonomy (GTDB): domain Bacteria; phylum Chloroflexota; class Anaerolineae; order Promineifilales; family Promineifilaceae; genus Promineifilum. The sequence goes on from CAYXNH010000013.1 coordinate 18,124, forward strand.
GATCATGACCCAGCCTTCCTCATCGGGTAACAAGCCCGCACTTGTAAGCACGCCGCCATCGGCAGAATCGACAATCTGCGTCCGGCGCTTATCGCCAAACCGCTCGCTTACTCCTTGCAGTTCTTTCTTGATCTGTTCGCGCATCAATTCAGGGCGAGCCAGCAACTTCTCAAGCTCCTTGATGAGGGCTAACTTCTCCTTGTACTCATCCTGGATCTTCTTGCGCTCCAACCCGGCTAACCGGCGAAGCTGCATATCAAGGATGGCCTGAGCCTGTATTTCTGTGAGCTTAAAGCGGTCGATGAGATTGGTCTTGGCTGTATCGGCCGAACGAGAGCGGCGAATCAAGTCGATTACTTCATCAAGATGATCAAGCGCCTTGAGCAGGCCCTCCAGGATATGCGCGCGAGCGAGCGCCCGGGCCAGATCATACTCACTTCGCCGGCGAACTACCTCGAGGCGATGCTCGAGATAGTGCCGCAGCGCTTGTTTCAGCGTCAACACGCGCGGCTCATGATTGACCAGAGCCAGCAGCGAAATGCTGAACGTCGACTGAAGCGGCGTCAACCGGAACAGGTCAGCCAGGACTTCTTCGGCATCGACGGTGCGGGTCGTCTCGATTATGATCCGCAGTCCCCGCCGGTCGGACTCATCGCGAAGGTCCGTCAAGCCCTCGATCTTGCCGTCCCGATGCAGATCGGCGATGCGTCCCATCAGGTTTGTCTTGTTCACCTGATAGGGGATTTCAGTGATGATGATGCGCGATTTGTTGCGGCCCATCTGTTCGATATGGGCGCGCGCGCGAACGACGATCCTGCCTCGGCCCGTGGCATAGGCGCTGGCGATGGCATCCGTCTCATCCTCATCCCCACGCCGGCGAGCGATCAGACCCCCAGTCGGAAAATCCGGCCCCTGGATATACCGCATCAGGTCAGACACGGCGATGTCATCCAGATTCTTCCAATTGTCGAGCATAAAGACCAATGCCGCGATGACTTCAGACAGATTGTGTGGCGGAATACTGGTCGCCATACCCACGGCGATTCCCGACGAGCCATTGATCAGAAGATTAGGGATGGTAGCCGGGAGGACGCTTGGCTCCTTGAGGGACTCATCAAAGTTCGACGTGAAGTCAACCGTCTCCTTGTCGATGTCTTCCAGCAGGTCGAAACCCATTTGAGACATGCGAGCTTCGGTATAACGCATGGCGGCCGCGGCATCACCGTCAATGGAACCAAAGTTACCCTGTCCATCCACGAGCATGTAGCGCATGGAAAAATCCTGAGCCATGCGCACCATTGCCTCGTAGACCGATTGATCGCCGTGGGGGTGATACTTGCCCAGCACCTCGCCGACCACTCTGGCCGACTTTCGATAAGGCTGGTCGGGTCGCAAACCCATATCATACATCGCGTAGAGGATGCGCCGCTGAACAGGCTTGAGGCCATCTCGGGCATCGGGCAAGGCGCGCGAGACGATGACGCTCATGGCATAGCTCAGGTAAGACTCGCGCATCTCCTGGTCGATATTTACTTGTTTGATCAGTCCGACTTCCATAGGCGGCGTCATTTATCCGGCACGGGTAGAGACCGGTTCATTGAAAATTTGTTCTATATTTCCCCAACTATAGGCGTTTTCCCGATAGGTGTCAATGCGTCCATCCAGCCGCCAGGCTCTAACTGAAGCATTACAACCCTGGCTTCTTCGCCAGAAGTTTTTCTCTGTCCAAGTGCCAATCCGGGTCTACGCCGTTGCCGCTAACTGAAAAGTATCAGCCTAGCCGGCAATGCTGTATTCGTACTTGCCGCGAACAGGATCGCCTTCGGCAAATCGACTCAATCTGAACAAGTTGGTATCGAACAACGGATCGGATTGACCCAATACGCGTTCAGCCATCATGCGGCCGGTTGCCGGACCAAGCTTGAAGCCATGTCCGCTGGAGCCGCAGCAGATGAAGAAGCCACTGCCCGGCGCGGCCTCATCGGCGATGACATGCCAGTCGGGTGATACGTCATAGAGGGCCGAATAACCGCCCGCGCTATCACTCCGCTCCATGGCTGGGTAGCGGCGGATGAGTCGTTCGCCGGTATCCAGGATAAACTCCGTATCCACACTCTCCTTGTAGCGGTCGGGATCGACGACGGCGTCGGCCTCAGCCGGGTCGACCAGCCCGACAAGTGTCAAACCGCCGGTCTCACTGCGAAAATACGCAGCGTTGACGAAATCGATGACCACAGGATGGACGGCTTCTTCGCCGCTCGGCCGTTTGAAGAGGGAAATCTGGACACGGCAGGCGCTGACCGGGATCTCCAGCCCAGCCATGCGAGCCACCCGCGCTCCCCATGGGCCGGCACAGTTGACGACAACCGGCGCGCTAAAACGGCCGCCAGTCGTCTCGACCCCAGTGACGCGACCACCGACCTGAGTGATACCAGTGACGGCCGTGTTGGTGAATATCTTCGCCCCGGCCAGTTTGGCGGCGGCGGCATAGGCATTCACCGTCAAGTAGGGATCGGCGTAACCGCTGTCCTCCTCCCAGGCCGCCGCCATGAGGTCAGCCGTCGCCAGACCGGGCATGATCTCGCGCAGAGACTCAAGTGATAGCATCTCGGTGTTGATGCCCACACCTTGCTGCATCTTCACATTTGCTTCCAGACCGGCGCGGTTTTCGGCCGAGACGAGGGCCACAAATCCGGTTTGGCGGAAGCCGCACTCACCGCCGACGCGTTCCTCAAAGTCGGCGAAGACACCCAGGCTATAGAGGGCCATACGGGCCGTCAATTCGTTGGAATAGTGTTGACGGATGATGGCCGATGATTTGCCGGTGGGGCCATCACCGATGTTATCTTTCTCGATCAAGGCAATCTTGACCCCGCGTCGGGCAAGTTCGAGTGCGGTGGAGCAGCCGTTGATGCCTCCCCCGATGATGATTACGTCAAATGTACCGCTCATGGAAATTCCTCACTATTAGGGATCGAAGTATGGCCGAAGTATAGCCAAGATTCGGGCGAGGCACGAGTAACGCAAGTTTCTCACCCAGCCGGGTCTTCACCCAGCTACGAGGCCCCCTTTACAAATCGGTCAAAAAAGTCCAGCGTTCGACTCATCGCCGTGTAGAAATTGACGGCGATATTATGGTTGTCGTTCTCGTAGAGAAACAACTCGGAATACTGCCCGGCAGCTTCCATCTCAGCTTGCAGCAGCGTTGACGCGGCCGCGGGAACGGCCTTGTCGGCCGTTGCGTGGTGAATCTGCAACGATCCGGAAAGATCCGCCAGGAAGGCATTGGCGGAGATCGACGCCCAGAAGGTGGGGTTTTCTTCCGGAGAACCATAGGTATCGAACAATTCACTGCGCCAGCGGCTCAGACGGGGCGGGAATGGCGTAGTGGAAGGCGAAGGAGAGGCTTCGGCCGTAGGCTCTTCTACCCCGGCTGCAACGGCCGTGGCTGTGGCCCCCACACGGTTAAACAAGTCGGGGTAATCCCCCACAACGCCGCCCCAGATGACCCCGGCCTTGATTTGATCGGAGACGACCATCGCTCGCAGGGTGATATAGCCGCCCATCGAATGGCCCCACATGCCGATCCGGTCGGGGTCGGCTTCGGGACGCGCAGCGACGGCCGCCATGGCGTTCAGCACATCAACGGTATAGTCAGGGCTGCCATATGCACCGCGAGCTTCCCCTTCCGAGTCGCCATGGCCGCGATAATCGGGCCGGAAGACAATGTAGCCGCTTCGAGCCAGGTAATCCACATATTCCACGTATCGCAGCGTGGTTCGATATTCGTCAGGAGGAATGTAGCCATGATTGAAGATAATGACCGGCCAGCCCGTCGGTGGGGGGTTACCCAGAGGGATGGTCAGCAGGCCGAAGATAGTGTTGCCATCCGACTCATAGGCAGCGATGTAGCGACTATAGTTCTCGCCTGCCTCCAGAATTACCTCGATGGTTAACGGCTCGGCATCGTATTCCCGCCGACGCATGACTTCGATCATCAAGGGATGCTCTGGCGTTGGCGTAATCGTCGGAGTCGGCGTACGTGTTATCGTTGCCGTAGCCGTGGCTGTCGAGGCCTCCGTGGGTGTAACTGATGGCGTCGGAAACTCCGTCGCGGCCGCAATCACCGGCGGCGCTGCAACCGGTGTCGCTTCAGCCAGGATTGGCGGTTCCGTCCCAATTGGTCCGATCGCCGCCGGGGACATGATGCATCCCGCCAATACAAGCAGCAACAGCAATATCGCCGTCACCCAAAAACGTGAAAAAAGTCGTATCATCCGAGAATATCAATCAGCTTAAACACCAAATCGTGCGATGCCGAACCAGCCTACTTGCGCCTCTCGCGAATGAAAAGATAGCCGATTACCAATAGCGGTAGGACGACGCAGGGGATGAAACCCACAATAACCAATAGTGATGAAATACCGCTTACTTGCATAGTATTACTCCGCTTCAGGGTCAGGAGAGAACCAGTATAGATGGATCGCCGCCAAAAGTCCGGTTCATCCATCGATTCCTTGCCGGCGGTGCAGCTGGGTGTGACAATATAATAAAGGCAGTTGTCAGTAATAGATGAATAGTATAGAAGGTGCTTCTATTATCCAAGAAATTTGTGGATTCCTGTCATGAACGAATTCTATGGGCAACCCACAGGCCGCATCGAGAACGATGCGCTAATCCTAGACTATCTGCTCGAGGCTGGTCCTCGCCTCGTCCGGCTCATCCCGAAAGTCGGCGGCGAGAATCTGCTGGCGGAGACGCCGGACTTTACGCTGGATTCACCGCACGGTACCATCCGACTATGGGGCGGCCATCGGCTTTGGCACGCGCCAGAGTCGGCCGCCCGCACCTATATCCCTGACAGCACTGGTGTGAGAGCAACAACGCGCCATCTCGGCGTTACCCTGTCTTATGACGAACCGTACACAGGGATCGGCAAGGAGTTGGAGGTAACGCTTCATCCGACTGAAGCCCGTGTCCAACTCATCCATCGACTGACGAACCAGGGGCTGTGGCCGGTAGAACTTGCGCCGTGGGCCATCACACAACTTCGCCCAGGCGGAACGGCCGTCTTGCCTGTGAGCGGCCCACAGAAGGATGACGAAGGCCTATTGCCCGACCGGCTGATCGCTCTGTGGCCTTATTCGCATTGGGACGACTCGCGCTTCCGACCAAACGGGGATACCATTAAGATCGACGCATTGCCTGTCGGCCGACCGTTCAAACTCGGCACAATGAACCGCGCCGGGTGGATTGCTTATCGATATAATGATCTGACCTTCACCAAGCGGTGGCAGCCGCAACCAGGGCAACCACACGTCGATTTCGGCTGCAACGCAGAGATCTACGTCAATGACAGCCATTTGGAACTGGAGACCCTCGGTCCATTGACGCGCCTGGAACCGGGGACTACGGTTGAGCATGTGGAGGAGTGGGAGATTCATTAAGCTTATTACGGAATTTCTCCCCAACCTGCAGAACTAGCGAACGAAAAATTTGTGATGAATAACCTACCCGAATTTGATCCGGCACCACAGAAGGCGGTCGTAGTGTTCGGCCGTCCTAACTGCCCCAGCGTGCCACCTGTTTTGCGGCTGCTCGATGCAGCCGATGTCGCCTATGATTATGTCAATATTCGTGAGGACGCCGATGCTGCCGCGCAGTTACGGGCCATCACCGGCGGCTTCGAGAGCGTTCCCACACTGATCTTCCCCGACGGTCGCACGCTAATAGAACCGGGGACGATCAAACTGCGACAAATTCTCCAGGAAGGTGCGCCTGAGGGGGTAGAAGTCGTGACGACAGGCGAAGCTGTTCGTGCCGGGTTAAGCAATCCGGTCTACATCATCCTGGCATTGATCGCTCTGGCGCTTATTATTGCAATTTGGTTGGCGGGTTGACTCCACCCCCTACTTCTGCATTAAACCCCTGGCATCGCTCACAGGACTAAAACAATGAAAAGGTCGCTCTCGCTCTTGTACCTGCTTATGATCGCATTATCGGTTACCGCCTGCTCAGAGCAATCACGGCGAGCGATCGTCGATTGGGTCCGCAACAGCGGCGCCCCAGCAGCGGCCGAAGGCGCGCGTATCGCCCTGACGGCCGCGGCCGAGGCAGCCGCCACCAATGTGCCCGTCGCCCAGACCGCCGCGGCAATGGCCGTCTCTACCGGCGCCCCAATCGCCCGCACCTTGGTAGCTGAAGGAGTGCCGCTGGCGGGAACACTGGGCGCGGAAGTTCTGGCCACGGGTGGCCCCATCGCCGGGACGGCCGTCGCCGGCGGTCTTGACGCATTGGGCACCCGCACAGCCGAGCAGCCCGGCTATAGTTGCCCTGCCGGGGATTTCACGATCAACACCGATCTCAATGGTGCGGTCGATATCAGTGGCGAACAACTCAATGCAGCCATCGCCGCCACCGTGCCCGGCAGCCCTCTCATCGGCCTGGGACGATCGTTTGTCGATGCCGGGCGGGCCAACAATGTCAATGTCTATTACGTCGCCGCCCATGCTGCCTGGGATTCAACCTGGGGCACCAACGCCGTGGCCACCCGCAAGAACAATTTGTTTGGCTACGGCGTGACCCCTTCCTGCCCCTTCGATTGCGCTGTCCCGTTCAATTCGCAGCAGGAATCGATCGACTTTGTCATCCCCCTTATCAAAGCTGATTATCTAACTCCCGGCGGCCGCTTTTACAACGGAGGCACACCAGCGGGCATTGGGCCTATTTACTCCGGCAATCCCGGCTGGGCCGAGGGTGTGGCCACAATCATGACCTTACTGCGCCAAAACACGCCCTGTCCATAGCCACAGAAACCATTTTTTTCTGAAGAGCAGGCAATATTCCTCTTCTCTTTTATTATCCGACCCCTTTCCTTATATTCTGTTAAAATCGCTCATCCAACATATTCGCGGCGTGCCGCCCGGCCGCTGCCAACAGGAGAGATGACATGACCCACCAGATCCCGCAAACCATGGGCCAACAACACGGCCGCCGCTCGTGGGCCGAGCCATGGAAAATTAAGATGGTCGAGCCGCTGCGCATGATCAACCGGGAAGAGCGCCAGGCGGCGGCCGAAGGAGCCGGTTACAACACCTTCCTCTTGCGTTCCGACGACGTCTACATTGACCTTCTGACCGACAGCGGCACAAGCGCCATGAGTGACCGCCAATGGGCGGGTATGATGCTCGGTGACGAAGCCTACGCCGGCAGCCGTAACTTCTATCATCTCGAGGATGCCATCCAGAGTTATTACGGCTATCGCCACATCCTGCCGACCCATCAGGGGCGCGGGGCGGAACACCTCATCAGCCGCGTAGCCATCAAGCCCGGCCAGTACATCCCCGGTAACATGTACTTCACCACCACCCGCCTGCATCAGGAGATGGCCGGGGGCACCTTCGTCGATGTCATCATCGACGAGGCTCATGACCCGGAAAGCCTCCACCCTTTTAAGGGAAATATTGACCTGGGCAAGCTTGAGGATCTCATCAACACTCACGGCGCGGCCGCCATCGCCTATGTCAGCCTCGCCGGTACGGTTAACATGGCCGGCGGCCAACCCGTCAGCATGGCCAACGTCCGTGACCTGCGCGCATTGTGCGACCGCCACGGCATCAAGCTTTTCCTCGACGCCACGCGCATGGTCGAGAACTCCTTCTTTATTCAGGTGCGCGAAGTGGGCTACGCCGGGAAATCCATCGCCGAGATTTTACGTGAATTCTGCGCCTACACCGATGGGGCGTGGATGAGCGCCAAAAAGGATAATCTGGTCAACATCGGCGGTTGGCTGGCCGTCAATGATTGGGACCTGTTCGAGGAGCTACGTAATCTCATCGTCGTCTTCGAGGGACTGCATACTTATGGCGGCGCAGCCGGCCGGGATATGGAAGCCATGGCCATCGGCATCGTCGAATCGGTTCAGGACGACCACGCCCGGTCGCGTGTCGGTCAGGTACGTTACCTAGGCGAATTGCTAGTCGAATGGGGAGTACCTATCGTCCAGCCTATAGGCGGCCACGCCATCTTCCTCGATGCACGTCGCTTCTATTCCCATATCCCCCAAAACCAGTTTCCGGCGCAAACGCTGGCGGCCGAGCTGTACCTTGATTCCGGCATTCGCTCCATGGAACGAGGCATCGCCAGCGCCGGCCGCGATCCCCACACCGGTGATCATTACTATCCAAAACTGGAACTGACGCGACTGACCATCCCCCGCCGAGTCTACACTCAAGCCCACATGGACGTGACGGCCGAGGCGGTGAAAGCCGTCTATGATGCTCGTGAAACAACCCACGGTCTCAAGATGGTCTACGAACCGAAATATCTGCGCTTCTTCCAGGCTCGCTTCGAGCGGCTTTAGCTGACAAGAAATGAAACAAAACGAGGCGCACATCGGTGCGCCTCGTTTGTCAATCAGGGAAAACCCCCTTCATTTCATCTCTGACTATTGATCGTTACCTGTTCCGCCCATACTTCTCATGGCTGCTAACCCAATCCGAGGATGAAATAGCCGCCGCCAAGGAGATCTCTCCCGCCAGCACCACCCCGGCGATGATCTCCGCCAGCTTGTTCACCTTGCCTCTGCCCACACAACCCAAAGTCTGCAAGCATTCCTGTTGCGTCGCCAGTCCCGTTCCGCCGCCATAGGTGGCGACAATCAGCGACGGGATGGTGATCGACAAGTACAAGTCACCATCAGCCGTCAGCTCCGGATAGATAATGCCCGCGCTTGACTCCGACACGTTGGCCACGTCCTGCCCCGTGGCGATAAACATGGCCGTGATTCCATTGGCCGAATGTAGCCCGTTATTGTTGGCTCCGCTCAGGATGGCACCCACGTTGGCAATACCCGCGTGATAGAAGAGATTCTCCGGTTCCACCCGCATATGCTGAATGAGCACATCGCGTTTGATCGTCGCCTCGGCTACAACCCGCTTTCCCCGCGTGCGCATCACGTTCACCTGCGACGCCTTCTTGTCCGTCGCCAGATTGCTCTCCAGATAGAAGTGCTGCACGCCGTCGTAATGATCCAGAATCCAGCTACAGGCGGCGAACGTCGCCCGGCCAACCATGTTCTGTCCGGCCGCATCACCTGTACTGTAATTGAAGCGCAGATAAGCCAGTTTGCTCGCCAGGTAGTAGTCGATGTACTGCAGCTTGGCCACGCTCGAAGTCGCCTCGGCTTGTTCACGGATCTCGCCCAGATTGGCTTCCACCCACTGCACGAAATAGCGAGCCTCCCGGGCATTGTTAAACACAAATACGGGCGCGCGCTGCATCGAATCGCCGATGACCGTGCATGTCACTCCGCCTGACAGGTTCAGGATCTTCATTCCACGATTATAGCTGGCGATGAGCGTGCCTTCCGTGGTGGCCAAAGGGATGATGAAATCTCCCTTGGCATGTTCGCCGTTAATGGTGATCGGCCCGGCAAAACCCAGTGGAATCTGGGCCACGCCGGTGAAATGTTCGGCATTGCCGGCCGTCATATGCGGATCAAACGAATAACGCGCCGTGTGTTCCAGCGTCGCACCGGTATACTCTTCAACAAATTTGCGGCGTTCTTCGATGATGCTTTCGCTGTAATCGTCAGCGTGATCGCGCGGGATCTGAACCTGCTTCGGCTTTTCCTCAGTAATGGCATCATCGACCTTCAGCTTCAACTTGCCGAACGGCTGAGCTGTGAATCGTACTTCAATCTCATGCTTACCGATAGGTAGAGGATCGATAGCAGCAATTACATCGAGGGTTCGTCGCAGCGGAAACTCGAGGGGGGAGGCTGCCAGTTGATCGGGTGTCAAGCGTGTGCCGTCCTCCAGCCGAATAGTCACATCCGACAACGCCACTTCATTGCCGTCGAACTTCAGTCCCGTCAAGCCTGTAAGCGTCGTGTCATTCAGCCTGTTTTTCATCGAAAACGTCACGCCGTCGGCCGAGTTTCTCAGGCTGCCAAAGGTATGCAACTGCTTCAAAACCATGCTGGGAATTGGAATCGCCATAATCGATCTGCCTCCTCAAATATGTGATCTGTCAGTGCTGTCAGCCAATCCACTCACGCCGGTGTAATCATGAGCCGGGGGCCTGCGTCACGGATTGACGTGCGTAGGAGTGTAGCGGCATGCGATAAAATCGCCAAAATACTGCCAAAATAAAAAAGGCCCCAAGGGGTTCCTCGGGGCCTTAAAGGGGTTCTAAGAGCTAATTGCCCACAGAGAGCGTGCTTATACCAACGCCCAGGCGGACAAATTCGGACGACACCCAACCAGTTTGACCGTTGGCAGTGATGATCTGCACCCAAGTGCTGTCACCATTGCGGAAGCCGCTCAGAGGCCGGATCTCGCATGGAGCCATCGTGCCCATCGGCTCAAACTGAGTGCTAGGGCCACGCCGGATATTCAGCCGGATGGTGGCGATACTCTGGGCATTATTACCGGTTGGCGCCGTCGAGCAGCCGGTTCCTCCAGCAGGAGGCGCCGGCAAGACGCTGCCTATACCACCGGAGACAGTGATCAGGTCGGCATTAAAGAAGCCGGGGCCGGAGGCGTTGTAATACTCGATGACTACGGTCATTACCCCACCGTTCCAAAAGAAGTCGGCCGAAGAGGCTGTGGAAGCCTGATCGCGCCAGTTATCAACGATAAGCCTGCCGTTGATGAACAGTCGCGAGCCATCGTCGCTGGTGAGAACAATGCGATACTGACCGGGCAGGGCATTAATCTGTCGCGTCCACCGTACGGACCAGAATTGGCTGTTGACGCCTGGTCCAGGCGAGTTGGTGCCCCAATTGTTGTTGATGTAGCGATCATCGCGCACCAGGACGGGAGTTCCCGCCAGATCGGGGCGATTGAAATATTGGGCTCGCCAGTTGGGGAATTGAGCCCCACTATTGCTGGAGCCGGAGGTGATCAGGTCCCAGCGAAAACGCGCCACAGCCTGGCCGCCCGCCTCGAAATAATCGATGCGGATATCGTGATTGCCATTCATGAAGCGGTCGAAGGACATCGTGTGCTCCTGGCTGTTAGTCCATGAGTCAACCACGAGCTGATTATCGATCCAAATGCGCATACCGTCGTCCATCGTGGCGAAGAAACGATAGTTTCCGGCCGGAAAGTTAACGTTGCGTGTCCAGCGAGCTGAGAAATTATCGCTGTTAATGCGCGGATCGGGCGAACCGCTAAACCAATTGAAATCAATAGAATTTTCCCAACGGGTCACCACAGGGGTACCGCTGAGATTGGTATTGTTCCAGAACAAGCCCAGCCATTGGGCATCCTGAGCCTTGGCCGATTGGCCGCTCGCCGCCATAAGCACCAAAAGGGCGCCGACGGCCGCGAGCATCAGCACGCGGCGAAAATGGGAATAGATCATAGGTACTCTCCTCACGGTAATCCGGCCGAAAATATTAGAGACGGATCGAGCCGGGCTGATTCTTAATATAATGGGTGATGGGAGTAACGTCAAGAAAAAACGGCGCACACCCTACGTAGTTATCCTGGCCTTAAGAAAACCTCCTTTAATGGGCCAGCTAACCGGCAAATTCGCAGATCTTTCAGAGGAATCTGAAACTCATTAATTATAACTGGTTTTGGGCTCGGTAATCGGCGATTTGCTGCCGTAATGTCTGGCGATTTGTCAGCGCGGCACGGGCAGGCGCGACCAGGTTAGCTTCATAAGTCGCGGCGGTCATGCCGACCTGATCGGCAACCGTTCTGGCGCGACTGAAAGCCTCATCGCGCACAGGCCTAACCAGGATGCGTGTCAGTGCCGGCTCGCCTTCGATTCGCCGTAGCCAGACATCCAGCGGTTGGGAGACATTGACATCGAGGCCACTCAACGTCGCCGGAGTTTCGGCCAGCAAGGACGTGAGCGCAGTCATGACATTGGCCGCTTTGTCGCCCGCGCCAAAGGGCAGCCATTTGCGCAAGCCCTCGAACCACGACGCCAGCATCTCGAAGAAATCACCTACGCGATCTACGGCTTGTCGTAATCGATCTTCCACCTCACCATAAAAGTTGCGCAGCTTCGTGCCTTGAGCCTCTGCCCACATGCGACCATTCTCAAGCAATGGCAGATGAGCTTCCACCTGGCCCAGCGCCAAATCGCCCGCATCTAGCCCAGCTACCAGCGACGGCACACCCCCAGCCAGCTCTGCAAACTTCTCACCCACCACGCCAAGACCATTCTCGATGATGTCGCCCATGTCGGCCGCGTCGAGCTGCTGATAAAGCGCCACTAGCCCACCGAGAACGCCAAGGCGATTACGCGCCTCGTCCAGTTCCAAAGATAGCGTGTCGCGGGCAACTCGCCCCTCTCCTTCGGCCGACTGCAAGGCCGTCAGATCGCGTTGGAGCTGATCGTTAGTCGCCTGAAGGCGCATGACCTCAGCCTGCGATGCCGCCAGTCGTGCCAAAGCGGCATCACCAGCCGTCGGCTGAGTGGGGATAATATCACTGATGATCGGCACAGTTGTGGGATAGACGGGCGGCAAGGGTTGGCCGGTCGAAATAATCGGCGCTTTCTCGAAACGTTTGAGGTAGGCCGCTCCACCGCCGGTAGCCACGGCTGCAGCCACGGTTAAACCGGCAAACCGCAAGAAATTGCGACGAGAGATGCCCTCGGGTTGTTGTTGATCGGTCATAATTACCTTTACGAAATTTTTAACGAAATGGCGCAAAGGGGCAAGGATGCTAAGTGGATTCCAAGATCGCCTTGACAATCAAGAATCCGGCCCACTCACTTATATCAACCGTTATTCCTTAGTCCATTCGTCGCTATAGCCGAACTGCCGCAATTGGTTCGGATCGTGTCGCCAATCCTTCGATACCTTAACCCACAACTCCAGGAAGACCTTGCCACCAACCAGGGCCTCGATTTGCTCACGGGCGGCCGCGCCAAGAGCTTTCAATTGCGCTCCTCCTTTGCCGATGACGATACTCTTGTGGCTGTCACGTTCGACAAAGATGTCAGCATTGATATAGGTGATACCGTTGTCGCGCTCCTTGAAATCACGAACGCGCACGGCCGTGCCGTAAGGAACTTCGTCGCGCAGTTGAAGCATGATTTGCTCGCGGATCAGTTCAGCGGCGATAACCCGTTCATAGACATCTGTAATCTGGTCAGCCGGATAGTAGCGCGGCCCCTCCGGCAGAGCGGCCACCATCCAGTCGAGTAGCTCGGCTACGCCATCGCCGGTGAGGGCCGATAAATGCAGCCAGTCGGCCGAACGTAACAATGACACATAAGCCTCGGTCCGTTGCAGAGCCTCGGCCGGGGAGACTGCATCGATTTTATTCAGGGCCAGGATGACCTTTCCATCGGTCTCTGCCAGCCGTGCGGCGATGCGACGATCGGCCTCACCCGGCCACTCATCCATGCCTACCAACCACAGTACGACATCGGCATCGCCCAGAGTCTCCAGCGCCGCCTGCATCATATACTCATCAAGTTCATGGCGCGGGTCGTGGATGATGCCCGGTGTGTCGATAAAGACCATCTGATAGGTCGGCTCGGTGATGATACCCAGTTGGCGGGTGCGGGTGGTCTGCGGCCGGTGGGTGACGGCGGCGATCTTCT
>CAYXNH010000014.1:0-11589 GCA_964466135.1 uncultured Ardenticatenaceae bacterium
CATTCCGTCGCTAATCGTCTACATCGTCATGGGCCGCTACTTCATTCGCGGGCTGCTGGCCGGCTCCGTGAAGGGCTAAACGACCTGTGACGGCAACTATCGGGATTAATGAATGACTGAAAATATACACGAACAACCCAAGCAGACTCGCATCACCATTGACCTTCCCAAAGATCTGAAACCGGTCTACGCCAATCTGGCGTTCATCAACTACACCCCGGCCGAGATCGTGGTCGACTTTGCCCAGGTGCTGCCGCGAACCCCACGCGGAGCCGTCGCGGCGCGGATCATCATGAGTCCTATCCACGCCAAGCTGCTGCATGCAGCTCTGGGCCAAAACCTGGCCAACTTTGAGAATCAGTTTGGCGAGATTCGCCTGCCGCACCCGCGCCCCAACCTGGCCGATAACTTCTTCCGCTTTTCGGGTGAGAGTGGCGAGAGCGACCCTGATGATGAGAAGGGCGATGGACGAACTTGAGGTTACGGCCGAAACGATTCGCCACTACATGGAACAGGTCGACGGCGCGCGTGACTTGGCCTATCAGCGGTCGCGCAGCCTCATCGCGCTGTGCGCCCGATCCATTCGCGCCATTCACCGCGAAGAGTGGTCGGCGGCCGAATCATTGCTGGCCGAGGCGCGCCAGGCTACTGAAGACCTCGTCGGCGGCGTGCGCAATTACGCGGAGCTTTACTTCGCCGGTTATACCCAGGATGCGGTGAAGGAGTTCGTCGAGGCCAATCTTGTCTACGCGCTGGTTCGCAATCGGCCGCTGCCTCCACCGGAAGAACTGGGGTCGGAACCTAACACGTGGTTAAACGGGCTGGCCGAGGCCGCCAGTGAGTTGCGTCGTCGCATACTCGACCTGATGCGCAAGGGACAGATGCCCGAAGCCGAGCGCCTGCTGGATGCCATGGATCTCATTTATAGCACGCTGGTCACGTTTGACTTTGCCGATCAGATCACCGGGGGGCTGCGCCGCCGGACGGACGCGCTACGGGCGGTTTTCGAGAGAACCAACGGCGACCTCGCCAACAGCTATCGCAGCGCGCAGCTGGAGGCGGCGTTGAAATCCCTGGAGGCGAAGCTGGCCGAGAGCGACAAGCCCTAAACGATCGCCGTTGCTGATCGTGCCGGCTCGGTCATCAGTTCGTCGGCCGCCGCGCACGCCTCGGCCACAGATACCCCCACGGCCCAGTCAAACGGTCCCTCATAAGGCTTCCACAGCGTCCTGACACGGCCGTTGATCATGTAGGGACCATAGATCGCCGGATCGGTGGGGCCGTAGATCGCCAACGTCGGGCACCCGGTGGCCGCGGCGACGCAGGTCGAACCGGCGTCGTTGCCCACATAGAGATCGGCCAGCTCGCATAATGCCCCCAACTCGCCCAGACCCAGTTGCCCGGCCAGATTGGTGACCGGAAAGGCGACCATGCCCACGACCTGCTCGGCCACCGCTCGCTCCTCGGCCGTGCCGGCTACGATCACATGCGCGCCATAGGTTCGCGTCAGGTGGTTCGCCAGGCGGGCAAACCGCTGGGCAGGCCAGCGCTTGTCGAGAGCCATCCGGTCAGGGTTATCGCCCCCACCCGGATGCAGTATGACCAGCGGCGTGTCGCCCAGCCAGTCAAGCTCCTCCACCAACCGGCGAGCGATTTTGGCCCGATCGACGTCCGGTGGCTCGAATTCCATCTCCACGCTGTCGATGATCGATGGATCGACCCCGGCGGCAGTGGCAAGGGATAGATAGCGACGAGCCGTGAGTCGTTCGACGGTGGCCGGCTCTTTCATTTTGCGGCCGCCGTTGAACCCGAAGAGCCGCGGGATATCCGCCTGGAGGGCCGCCTGTCTCGCGTTGCCTGATTGGGAGGGGACGAAGCAGGCGTCATACTTTTCGGTGCGGAGTTTATCGATGAGGGCACGAAGCTCTTCCCGACTGCAATTGTCGGGGCTGCCCGCGCCGGTGTGGATAATGCGGGTGAGGCGTGGGTTGACGCCGATGGCCGGCATGGCCCAATCGCTGACCGCCCAGTCGATACGCGCCTCCGGGAACCCTTCGCTCAGCGCGGCCAGCAGGGGGGTGGTCTGCATCACCTGGCCCAGGCAGCAGGGCTGCATGATGAGGATTTTCTGCGGCGAAACGTTCGATGGCGGCCGCCGCAGCCCGGACGATAGGCGGATGATCCGGTCAAGTGCGGATTTCAGAGCGGGTTTGCTTGCGGACATGGCGACTCGGAGACCTTACCCCTTGATGACGGCGATAGGCACGAGCCGCGCCACTTTGCGGGCGATACCCGCGCCGTGGACGATCTCGATCACCCGATCAACATCCTTGTAGGCTTGTGGCGCTTCCTCGGCCAGACCCGCCAGGCTTCCGGCCCGGACGCGAATACCTTTTGCTTCCAGCTTGCGGCGCAACTCATCGCCCTGTACCTCCCTCTTGGCTCGCGAGCGGCTCATCACGCGCCCCGCGCCGTGGCAAGTGGAGCCGAAGGTCTGGGCCATCGAGCCTTCCGTACCCACCAGCACCCAACTGGCCGTGCCCATGGAGCCGGGAACCAGAACGGGTTGGCCGATGTCGCGATAGATTTCAGGCAGCACCGGCGATCCCGGCCCGAAGGCGCGCGTGGCTCCCTTGCGATGGACGCACAATTCCATCCGGCGGCCGCCAACGTCATGTTCCTCGATTTTGGCCATGTTATGGGCTATGTCGTAGATCTGATACACGCTGTGGTCGTCAACTCGCCCCGCCAGGGCGTCCTCAAAGCTGCGACGAACGAGATGGGTAAGCACCTGACGATTGGCGAAGGCGAAATTGGCCGCGCCTTTCATCGCCGCCAGATAATCCTGTCCTTCGGGACTGTTAAGTGGCGCGCAGACAAGCTCCCGGTCGGGCAGTTGGATGCCGTACCGGTGGACGACGCGCTGGAAGGCGGCCACGTAATCGGTGCACACCTGATGGCCGAACCCGCGCGAGCCACAATGGATCTGGACGACGATCCGGCCGGGGATGAGTCCCATCCGTGCGGCGGCCGTCTCATCGAATATCTCGTCCACGACGTCGACTTCGATGAAGTGATTGCCCGATCCAAGCGTGCCGAGCTGGTCGTGGGCGCGCTCATAGGCCCGGGGGCTGATCTTGGCCGGATCGGCGCCGGCGATGCGGCCATTCTCTTCGGTGCGTTCCAGGTCCGTCTCCGTGGCGTAGCCTTGTGCCAAAGCCCAGCGCGCGCCTTGCCGGACGATCTCTTCCAGTTGCTTGCGGCTGAGCCGGAATTCGCCGCCGCGGCCGACGCCGTGAGGGCAGTTGCGCTGGAGTTGTGTCGCCAGCTCATCGAGCCAGGGGGCGACGTCTTGCCGGTTGAGATGAGTGCTCAATAGCCGGACGCCACAGTTGATGTCGTAGCCCACGCCACCGGGGGAGATAACGCCGTCGGGTACGCGGGTCGCTACCACGCCGCCGATGGGAAAGCCATAGCCCTGATGGATGTCGGGCATGGCCAGGGCGTGGGCGACGATGCCCGGCAAGGTCGCGCTATTCACCAGCTGATCCAGGCTTTTGTCTTCCACCGCCAGTTCCAGCAACTCGGCGTCGGCATAGAAGCGAGCCGGCACGCGCATGTCCGACCGGTGGGTGGCCGGTATCTCGTACAGAAAGGGGTTGAGCCGTTTAAAGTCTCCGGGCTTCACAATATCCTCCGGGATGGGTCGGCAGAAAGTCAGACATCGAACACAATGGTCACTTCGAGTTTACCGTCCTGCTCGCGGATTGCCAGATCATGGTAGGTCACGGCCTTAATATGTTTCTGCAGTTCGGGAGCGCGGCCGCCGCACACTCGCCCTGTGAGCCTGTCGGGCGCCACCTCCAGATGTTCGATCAGGGGAAAGACAAGCCCTTCCCGCTCGGCCCAATAGGCCAGTTCGCTGAGCCACTCGACCAGCAACCCTTCGGCGTCGTAGGCCTCAAGTAGTATCTCGCGTTGCATGTCTCGGGGCACGGCCGCGAGGTCGCCCGCTAACAGGCGTGCCAGGCCGATAGCCGCGTGACGAAACAGTTCGGCCAGATCGCGGCCGCGCACCAGCAACGACCAATCGGCCGTGTGTTCCACGATCCGGATCGCGCCGTCGGGGAGCTCATCGCTCATATCACTCATTATAACTCCTCCGGCAAGGAATGTGCGGCCAATACGCCGCCAGCACCTCCCCGGCAAGCTGCTGGTTGGCAATCGCTCCACCACTCCCGGCGCAATCAGTAGCCAGAACGGCCGTTATTGGCTAATCTCTTCCTCGCCAATACCGAGTTGCGAGTAATCATGCCTACGAATAACAACGATTCATCCCCGTTCCCTGCTTCTTCCCCCTACGTCGACGCTCGCCGCCTGATCAAGGTGTATCGAACGCCGGCCGGGGAGTTCCCCGCGCTGAAGGGCATCGACCTGCGAGTCAATCGCGGCGAATTTGTGTCCGTCATCGGCAAGTCGGGCAGCGGCAAGTCGACGCTCATCAACCTGATCACCGGCATCGACCGGCCGACCAGCGGCGAGATCTTCGTCGGCGGCGATCCGCTGCATACCTACGACGAGGAACAGATGGCCATCTGGCGCGGCCGCCATATGGGCATCGTTTTTCAGTTTTTTCAGCTTTTGCCGACGCTGACACTCGTGGAAAACGTGATGTTACCAATGGATATCAACCGTCTCTATCGCCCGGCTGAGCGGCGCGAGCGAGCCATGCAGCTACTGGAGACGGTGGAGATGGCCGGGCAGGCGAATAAATTACCCGCGGCCGTCTCCGGTGGGCAGCAGCAGCGCGTGGCCATCGCCCGCGCGCTGGCCAATGACCCCGGCCTGATCATCGCCGATGAGCCGACCGGCAATCTCGACTCACGCACGGCCGAGAGCATCTTCACCCTGTTCGAACGACTGGTGGCGGGGGGCAAAACCATTATCATGGTCACCCATGACGAGGCTCGCGCCGCCCGTACCCACCGCTCGGTGATGATCGCCGACGGCGAGGTGGTCAACGAGCATGTCGTTCGGGCGCTGGCCGTCCTGAACTACGACCAGCTGGCTGAGGTGCAACGCCGCGTGGCCCCGACCACCTTCGAGCCGGGCAGTATCATCGTGCGGCAGGGGGAGCCGGGCGACAAGTTCTATATCCTGACCGACGGCCGGGTCGATGTGTTTGTGGAGCACCCCGACGGCCGCCAAATTCTGGTGGATAGGCTGGGGGCGGGGCAATATTTCGGCGAGATGGCCCTTGTCGGCCGCCGGCCGCGACAGGCCACGGTGCGCGCGGCCACTGATTCAACGGCCGTTGTGGCGGCGCTCGACCGGACGACCTTCGATTGGCTGGTGAACGAATCGCCCTCCTTGCGCGATGAGCTGCAAGGCATCATCGACCTGCGCCGGCGACAGAGCCAGGTCGATCAACTCGCCGGGGATACAGGATGAGCAAGATCGGGAGTTTCCACCGCTGGATACCCTTCGTTATTGATCAATGAACACGTTGCGACTTAAGACTTTGCGTGATTTGTGGCTCTATAAATCACGCACGATCCTGGTAGTGCTGGCTATCGCTATCGGCACGGCGGCCGTGGGTGTGGCGACGACGAGTTTCATCGTGCTGCGTGGCGACTTGCGCGACGGCTATCGCGGCACGAACCCGGCCCATGCCATCCTCGATCTGGCCACGATGAATGGCGCCGGTGTCGAGGAATCGCTGGCCGCGCGTGTGGCTGAGTTGCCAGAAGTGGCCGGGGCCGAGCTGCGTCGGGAGGCGATGCTACGGTTGGAGCTTCCCGGCGGCGAAACCCGGCCGATGCAGTTGTGGGTCTTGCCGGACTTTGACGCGGCCACTATCGGCACGCTCTACTGCCAGCCGGGGGCGATCGTTCCCCCGCCCGGAGGGACATTGCTGCTGGAGCGCTCGGCCGCGCCAGTGCTCGGCATCGCCCAGGGAGATCCTGTCACCGTGCAGCTTATCGGCGGCGAGATGACCGAATTGACGGTGGCGGGCTTCGTCAACGACCTGGCTGTGGCCCCCACGACGGTGTCGCCCGTTGTGTACGGCTATTTGGCCGCGGACACGGCCGCCGCGATAGATCTGCCCAAGGGGTATAACCAGTTACGTCTGACCGTGAGCGCGGCTGACCCGGATCGCGCGGCGGTGGAGACGGCCGTCACGGCCGTGTCCGAATGGCTGGCGGACGAGGGCGTCGTCGTCACCCGGGCGGCTATCCCCGAGCCGGGGGTCCATCTGATGCAAGGCAGCGTCGATACCGGACTGCTCATGATCGGCATCCTCGGTGGGCTGACGTTGCTGTTGAGCGCCTTCCTGGTGACCAACGTCATGTCGGCCGTCATCGCCCAGCAGGTGCCGACCATCGGCGTGCTGAAGGCGCTGGGCGGCCGCCGCGGGCTGGTGCTGCGGCAATACGGGCGGATGGTGCTCCTCTTCGGGCTGATGGCCTTGGCGCTGGCGGTGCCTCTGGGTCTGATGGGGGCCTGGTTCCAGTCGAGCTATCTGGCCGGGCAACTCAACTTCGACATCCCCTCGTTCGGTCTGCCGTGGCCGACGCTGTTGATCCAGATCGCCGGCGCGCTGTTGGTTCCGGCATTGGCGGCCCTGGGACCGGTACTTGCCGCGTCGCGGCTGACGATTCGCGAGGCGCTTTTCCCGACCGGTGACATGAAATCCGAGCCACGAGAGAAGGGCAGGGATGATTCATTTCTCGCCTCCCACATGCCATATCTGGTGGCCTGGCGCAACGTGGGGCGACGCAAGATACGGCTGGTGCTGACGCTGGTGGCGCTCAGCCTGGCCGGGGCGATGTTCATCGCCACCTTCGGCCTGCGGCTGGGGCTTTATGAGGCCATCGAGATCCTGGTCGGTGAGTTTCCCTACGATGTGCAGATCGACTTTGCCGGGCCGGAATCGGCGCAGGATGTGATGCACGAAGCGGACGGCATCGACGGCGTCGCGCGGGTCGAAGTCTGGGGCGTGGCCGACGGCCGTCGCGTCTATCCCGACGGCCGTGTGGGCAGCAGTTTCCTCCTGTTTGGCGTGCCGGAGACGACGGAGATCGCGGCATTTGCCAATCGGGACGGGCGTTGGCTCAATTGGGCGACCGAAGGCGACGCATTGTCTGACGCCTCTCTCTACATCAACTACGAGGCGGAGAAGATCACCCACGCCCCGGCCGTCGGCGACGAGTTGTCACTGCGCGTCAACGGCGTGCGCGACAGTACGGCGCAACTGGTGGGCATCAGCCTGCGGCCGTTCGAGGCCGGGGCTTACATGCCCTATGCCGACTTCGAACGGGCCACGGGCTTGCACGGCCGGATCGGCCGTCTGGTGGCCTATATGGACGGACTCACGGCGGATGACCCGGCACGACAGGCGGCGGTGGCGGCCGAGTTGATCGACCGCTTTGAGGACGCGGGCATGCCCGTCGCGCGCGCCGAGACGGCCGGCAGCCTCCGCGAGAACTATCTGGCGCAGTTCAATACGCTGGTGGTCTTGCTGATGGCGTTGGCCGGGTTGACGGCGCTGGTGGGCGGGCTGGGTCTGGCCAACACGATGGCGCTCAACGTGCTGGACAGGTCGCGGGAGATCGGCATTCTGCGATCCATGGGGGCGGGGCGGTCGTTGCTGCGGCGAATGGTGCTGGCGGAGGGGTTGGCCGTGGCGCTTATCAGCGGCGTCCCGGCGATCATTCTGGCTGTGCCGCTGACGCTAATCCTGGATCGGGTAATGGGCAATTCACTGCTGGGCAGCCCGTTGAGCTTCGCCTTTTCGCCCGCGGCAGCGCTGGGCTGGATGGCATTGGTCGTGGCTATCGGGTTAGTGGCGTGCTGGTTGCCGGCCGAGAACGCGGCCCGTTTGACAATTCGGGAGGCGCTAGCATATGAGTAGTGGGTTGGTTCGTTGAGGAGGAAAGGAATTCTATTTATTTGGATAGCGCATCCATATGGTGGGCTCCCATAAAAACCTCCGAAGGTCAGGATGAATTCGACTACTATCTAATTCGCAACCGGCCCTCTTTTCACTATAATCTTCATTAATAAATCGCCATTCCGCTGTAAGAACCGCTCAAGGAGTGATAATCCCATGCCCAAGCCCATCACCAGCCCATTAAACGATCCTGTCTATACCCGCGCGCCTTACTGGAAAGACGTCCCTGATGAACAATGGATGGATTGGCGCTGGCAGATGTCTCATCGTCTTAATTCCGTCGAGGAACTCGGCCGTGTCATCAACCTGACCGAGTCCGAGCGCCGCGCTCTGACGGCCCAGGGGTTGTTTCGCGTCGATATCACCCCCTATTTCGCCAGCCTAATCGATCCCGACGATCCTCATTGCCCCGTGCGCAAGCAGGTCATCCCCACTGACCGCGAGATGGTGCCGTTTGAGTCGATGATGGAGGACAGCCTGGCCGAGGACAAGCATTCGCCGGTGCCGGGACTCGTCCACCGCTATCCCGACCGTGTGCTGATGCTGATCACCACCCAATGCGCCAGCTACTGCCGCTATTGCACCCGCAGCCGCATCGTCGGTGACCCGACGCAGACCTTCAGCCGTGCCGATTTCGACGCCCAGATCGACTACATCGAGCGCACGCCGCAAATCCGCGACGTGCTGCTCTCCGGCGGTGATCCGATGGTGCTGGCTCCCAAGCTGGTGGATATGATCCTCGGCCGCCTGCGAGCCATTCCCCACGTGGAGATCATCCGCATCGGCTCGCGCGTGCCCGTCTTCCTGCCCATGCGCATTACACCGGAGTTCTGCGACATGGTCGACAAATACCACCCGCTATGGATTAACATCCACGTTAATCATCCCAAGGAGATCACGCCTGAGCTGGCCGCGGCCGCTGATCGCCTCTCCCATGCCGGCGTGCCTCTCGGCAATCAGAGCGTCCTGCTGGCGGGCATCAACGACTCCGTCCATATCCAGCGCAAACTCGTCCACGAGCTGGTCAAGATTCGCGTGCGGCCATATTACCTCTATCAGTGCGACCTGGTGGAAGGCTCCGGCCATCTGCGAACGACGGTCGCCAAAGGCATCGAGATCATGGAAGGATTGCGCGGCCACACCTCCGGCTATGCCGTGCCCACCTACGTGGTCGACGCTCCCGGCGGTGGCGGCAAGATACCCGTCATGCCCAACTACGTCATTAGCCAGGCGCCCGGCAAGGTCGTGCTACGCAACTTCGAGGGCTTCATCACCACCTACACCGAGCCTCTGGACTATGACCCGCACGAGATCAAGGATCAGGAGGCGCTCATCGCGCCTCGGCCGGAGCCGGGGCAGGAAGGCGTGCTGGCTTTGCTGGAAGGGGAGCGCATGTCCATCGAGCCGTCAGGATTTGCCGACACCCATGCCCGTGGCGGCGCCGAGCACCGGCTGCGCAGCGGCGATATCGCCCAGAAATGGCAGCCGCTGGGCGTCGGTTCAATCGAGGTCCACAAACCTCGCGAGCGGCTCAACGAGGGCAAGCACCATGACGAAGGTGAAAAAGAACGGCCGGGTTCCGACTCCGGGAAAACTGGGGAGCAGTAACCGGCGTTTCAAAGTAAGGGGTAAATCAGTAAAGGGCTGAAACCCTTCAGAGAACAAAGATGCCCGCGTTATCGTCGCGGGCATCTTTGTTTATAACACCGTATCAGGAGTTCGCCGGGTTAAGGATAATTCCCCCAACCCGAGAAACTCTTGCCCGCTTCCACAACAACTATGGTGAATCGCAGATCCATTGGATACCAGTGTGCCGGATTCTCTCCCGACCAGTTCCAGCCGTTGTAGTCGCTCACGGGGTTCCCATGTTGTTTTGTTGGTGTTGCCGTGGACGCGTTTTACTCCTCGACCGTGACAGCCACGGTTGCATAGGCGTTGTAGACCGCGGGTCCCACGTCATTAAAAGCCGTCGCATTAACCAGACCGATCGTGAACTGCCTTCCCGTGCCATTCAGGTAGCGGTCGATGCCGTTTCGGCCAAAACCGAACACAGTCATCAGCCCGTCCATCGGGTAATAGGCGTCGATGAATGTGTCACTTTGATGATGGGCCAGGAACAGAGACCGGCCGACGTTCGGATCGCTGAAGTAGAGCCATTCATCACCGGGGATGTCTGTGCTTAGCGTGGTTGACAGGAGTGACGTCGTTCCATTCGAGCGAGTCTGTGAATCAATTCCGGGTTCTAGAAGTCCCCCCGGCGTCCCTTCATAGAGGAACCAGTAGTTCATTCCTGTCGGGGCCTTGGTGACCGTCATGCGCGCATAGGTCGGATAGACCTCCCAGAGCGTCTCCCATTGATTGTCGTTGGTGGTCGTCCTGAAGGTGGCTTTCAATGGTCCTTGACTGACGAGCGTTGTGGTAGCCGTATTTCGGCCAGGATGGAAATGACCACCGTCGGTGGGGAAAACCATGTTGGGGATGCCGCGGTAATCGCCGGCGGCACCGGAAGGCGTCGTGCTGCTGTTCCATCCGAGCCAGTCGTTGTTATTTGCGTCGAGAAGCGTGGCGAATCCGCCGCCCGCCTTGTGGTAGAAGTACTCACCGGCAGAGGTCACCAGACGGATGCTCTGATAACCCTTATGCGACACGTTGTCGGTTGCCGACACCAGTGGCGTGAAGCTTGGCGCCGCGTACCCATTGCCCGTTACGTCAAAGTAGGCGCGGTAGCGGCGTGTTGTGTTGGCCGGGGTATTACCCTCCATTAACCACACAAGCGTGCCCGCGGCATTACCGGCGGCGTTGTAGTTCGCCGCCATGTCGAACTGGAAGGGGACGTCCGAATCGATGATAGTGTCGCCGGAATTCACTTCCACAACGCGTAGCGAGGCCGGATCGAAAGCGCCGGTCTGGCCCGCTGCAGCCAGTAACTGGGTGAAGTTGATCGATGTCTCAGCCGGCTTGTCGGTGCGGGCATATGCGCCTGAGGCGGCGGTTAAGGCAGTGGAATAAGCCTGGGTTGGAGCACCCGGCACAGGCGTATGCGTTGACGTCGCCGTCGGCGTCTCCGATGGAGTGGCTGTGAAAATCGGAGTATGGGTCGCTATCGGCGTATTGGTCGATGTCGGCGGTATCGAGTCGGGCGGAGCGATGACGACATTATCGAAGTAGAAGAAATCACCGGCGACGTCCGAGTTCTCCAGGGCGATGCGCAGCCGGGCATTGGAGACAGGCGAGGAAAGGTCTGTGGTCGTGAAGGTGATCGTGAACACCTGCCAGTTCGGCGTCAGGTTGATCGTGGAGTTCAGACCGTAATTGTTGTAAGGCGAGTCATGCCGGGCCAGGACGACCTGGACGGCGCGATTGGCCGAAGCGCGGGCGGCGATGGAGAACTGATAGGTCGTGTAGGGCTGGAGGGTGATGCCATGCTGGAAAAGCTGGACGTTGGAGCCGGCGGTTGAAATGGCGACCTGAGCGGCCGGGACGCATTGATACGGGTTCTGGGTTGTGATGGAGGCGGCGGCCGACCCGTTGGAGTAGAACGACCAGCTATTCATCCCTGATTCAAAGCCCGGATTGACGACGACGTTGCCAGGAATCGTGATCGGGCACTGTGGCGGCGCGGCTGTCGCGGTGGC
>CAYXNH010000014.1:11689-31279 GCA_964466135.1 uncultured Ardenticatenaceae bacterium
GGGACTGAGCCGGGCGGAGCGATGACGACATTGTCGAAGTAGAAGAAATCACCGGCGACAGCCGAGTTCTCCAGGGCGATACGCAGCCGGGCATTGGAGACAGGCGAGGAAAAGCCTGTGGTCGTGAAGGTGATCGTGAACACCTGCCAGTTCGGCGTCAGGTTGATCGTGGAGTTCAGACCGTAATTGTTGTAAGGCGAGTCATGCCGGGCCAGGACGACCTGGACGGCGCGATTGGCCGAAGCGCGGGCGGCGATGGAGAACTGATAGGTCGTGTAGGGCTGGAGGGTGATGCCATGCTGGAAAAGCTGGACGTTGGAGCCGGCGGTTGAAATGGCGACCTGAGCGGCCGGGACGCATTGATACGGGTTCTGGGCCGTGGTGGCGGCGGCGGCCGAACCGTTGGAATAGAACAACCAGCTATTCATCCCCGACTCAAAGTCCGGATTGGCGACGACATTGCCCGGGATCATCATCGGGCACTGCGCCGGCATGGCTGTCACGGTGGGCGTGTTGGTCGCTCCTGCCGGCGGCGTATTGGTTGGCGCTGGGGGTGTGACTGTGCCCGGCACGCAGTCGCTTTGTTGCTCGTAGAGCAGGACTTTGCTTTCACTCCAGCTGATTGAGATGACGTCCTGGTCCCCGTCATTGTCGATGTCGACGAACTGCGTCCCATCATGATGTTCATTGCCGATGGCAACCTGATGAGAGATCCAGGAGGCGCCGTCGTCCACATTCTCATAGAGGATAACGCGACCCTGGGATGGGTTGGACAAATTGTGTTCGCCCGCAACGATGTCCGGATCGCCGTCACCATCAATATCGATGATATCGAGACTCATAGGCGCACGAATATTTGGCTCGCCGGCAATCATGTGTTCCGTCCACGCCCCGACCGGATTTTGGGGCGCTTCGTACCAGGCCAGTTTGCCGGGTTGGGGACCCGTTACTTCATAGCCAATGACTGAATCAAGCCGGCCGTCACTGTTTATATCAATCAACCGGCTTCGGTCCGGTTTGTCACTTGTACTATAGAGGGTTCGAGTATTCCAGGAAGTCCCGTTACCCATATTCTGGAGCCATATTGAACCCAACAATATATCCTGATCGCCATCTGCATCAATGTCTCCCGCAGTGACTTCTTCGCTCTGTGTCGTAGTTGATAACTGACGCAATGTCCAGGATTGCGTTATGGGAGAGACCGGCACAATTAACGCATCAAGGCGACTAAGGGACTCCAGGTGCCAGGATAGAATCACTTCCTTGACGCCGGGCTGAAAGGAGGTGATCGTGACTCCTTGCAGAAAATCGCCATGCCATGCCGTGACGCCCGTGTCAATGATCTGAAATTGGTTGGCTGGATCGGTACCGCCAAGATTGCGTGCCCAGACAAACGCATTGCCAAGATGGGGTTGGTCGCCGACCGGTTTGGTGCCGAGAATATCGGGAAGGCCGTCGTCATCAAAATCATCGATAACAGCCATCTGATTGAACGTAGCGCCGATAGCAAAGCGCGGCCAGGAGCCGCCGGCCGCGCCGGGGTTACGGTACCACCATCCCCCGGTGACGATATCCTGATATCCGTCGCCGTTCAGATCGGCCGAATCGATGAATACGGCGCGATACGGCCGGGTGTTGTCAATCACATGAGAGGCCCAGTCGTCCGGAGAGAAACAGATCGCAGGCGTTGGGTCCGGGGTATCGGTGGGCGTGGGGGGATCAACCGATGGCACCAATTGATTCAACCACGCATCGACACGAGATGTATCCCATATATATGGCTTCCCGAGGATATCCAGATCGCTGTCGCCATCCAAATCAGCCAAACGAGATTCATGATTGTCGATGCCGGTAGCGATCACGTTGGTCGTGAAGTTGCCCTGCCCGTCGCCATAAAGAACCATCGTCCGCGCGTTTAGATTCAAATCAATCCCGGCTTGAATCCGACGCATCTCGCCGATGAAGATGTCGAGATAGCCATCCTGATCGACGTCCCCTATATCCAGCGAGTGACCGTGGGTGATCGTCCCGACAGGTAAATTGTTGCCTATCCATGCGGATCCGTTCCACGCATACCAACGACCGATACCGGTTGAATCCCCCGGAACCTGGATTATCTCTGGACGACCACCGGGGACGAGTTGGCCGACAGCGACTCGCATAGCTACGAAATACTCGATTGTATATGCTGCGAAATAATTGCCGTTGATATGTTTGAACCACATACCGCCGCCAATGATGTCATCCTTGCCGTCGAGATCGATATCGGCTTTGACTAGCCCCTCATGCTGGCTGTTGGGAGCGGTATAAATTGCCACGGCATAGGGCCAAGGTTGAGTAGATTTAGGGTTGGGTGGTATTTCGACCAGAAATAGCTGTTTGGCATTTTGATTCCAGAAGGCCAGTTCGATGCTCGGATCGTTATCGAAATTGCCGAAAACCATGTCATGGTGCTGGGTGCTGCCGCTATTTTTAATCAATCGGCGCGTCCATGGCGTAGCCGGTTGGAAGTTGGGGGAAGGGTTTTCCCACCACCATATCGAGTTACATTGATTGTCGCAGCCGGCAACAATGTCCAGATCGCCGTCTCCATCGATATCATGGAAAGCGCCACCGGCTTCAATGTGAAGCTCCGAGGGTTCGATAATGTAACGTGTCCAACCGGTTTCGCCGCGTTGATACCAGATCAGTGCTGGGCCTGGTGCTCGGCGCGATCCGATGACAAAATCGTTTATGTTGTCTCCGTCGATATCCAGAACAAGGGAAAGGGTTTGTTGTTCGCTGGATGCCGGAGAGGGGATATCATCGTTATCTGAGGAAAGGAGTTGCCAGTTGTTGACAAGCGCCGAGGCATTTTGAGACTCGAACAATTGCAGATGCCCAATCCTAAACCCAAAATTTAGCCCCAGAAGCGAGAGGGTTATGAAGATGATAGTATGGATTCTGCGTCTGAATCTGGTGACCAAATGCATTTACCTGTACTCCTCTCCTGATGACAGGATGAGATTCCCTGAGTATTTGGTTCAGATGCAAGGCGAGATATTGGAATGAACGGAACTTATCCGCCTGCCTAGCATGATTCGATGAGCAACCGGTACTGCGCCCAAAATTATATCAATGGATGATAAATCGTGTCTATGAGTAATATGTACCAGTATTAAATGACGGGGTGTAATAGTTATTAACGATAGATTTCCGCCGCCGCCCGGCGCAGATCGACGAAAATGGGGTGCAGGCAGATGATGATCCCGGCCAGACGCCCGGCAACGGCCGCGCGATAGGCTTCCGTCAACGGCTCGTCCGGGTAGACCTCGTAGATTTTGGTCCAGCCGCGATCCCATCTCTCGGCCTCGATGCTCTCGCCAAGCGTTGCCTTGATTTCGAACAGGTGATGGCGGAAACCTTTGAGCAACAACAGATTGAGATCATGGTCGCGCGATTCGCAATGGAAACCCAGTTCCCAGCCGGAGACATGCCGGCCGGGTTGGTGGGCGTAGTGGCCGACCTCGTAGTGCAGCGACGGCTCGCCGTAGTGGATCTGCAGCAGGCTCCATGGCTGCCGTACCTGAAATCCTTGTAACGAGGCGGGCAACAATGGCCGCAGGGTATCGGGCAGCGTTTTGAGGAAAGCGGTATGGGATAACGTGCTCATCCTCTCTGTAGTATAATCATTCGTTAGCGTCTGACCTAATTGCTTCATACCGGCTCGGCCAATGACCAACAAACAGCGAACATGGGGACAGTTTGCCACGCCGACAGATGTAGCCGACCTGCTGCTTGGCTTCTGTCTGCGACGTGCTAACTCACGGCTGCTTGACCCCAGTTGTGGCGATGGAGCGTTATTGCGGAGATCCGCGCAATGGCGCGCCTGGCTGGCCTCGGCCGGGGGGCAGTCCGCACAGAGGACGCTCTATGGTATCGAACTGGACCCGAACGCGGCCGCTGTGGCGGGGACGATCCCCGGTGTGACGATCGAAAGAGCGAATTTTTTCACCCTGGACGCGAGCAGCCATGGGCCTTTCGATGCCATCGTGGGTAATCCGCCCTACACGCGAGCCGAGTGGATCGAACGGTTGGGTGATGACGCCCGGCAAATGGCCCTGTTTAACCCTGAGATCTTGCCGAATGACCCGTCACCTTTGCACCCGCTTGTGCCCCGTGAGCTGAGCGCGATCCTGGGTCGGAGAGCAGGTCTCTACGCCTATTTCTTCATCCATAGCCTGGATTTCCTGCGAGAGGGCGGGCGGCTCGGTTTTGTCGTACCCAATGGCTGGCTCGACGTAGCCTATGGCGACGTGCTAAAGCAGTATATGCTCGATCATTTCCGCATCGTAGCTGTGGTGGAATCGGCCGTCGAACGCTGGTTTGCTACCGCCGGAGTCAACACCTGCCTGGTGATCCTGGAGCGTGCCGGGGAAGCGGCCGATCGAGCCGGCAATCGCGTCCGCTTTATCCGGTTGCGGCAACCCCTGCGGGAGTTGCTCGGCCCCGAGACAGACAGCCGCCGGGTGCAGGCCGTCGAGAGCCTCGTCACCCGCCTGATGCCCGCGGCCGATCGACTGTCGACCGCGGCGTCGGTTCGGGTTCGCGAGCAGGAGGGGTTGGACGCGGCCGCTCGCTGGGGATCGTTGTTGCGTGCCCCCGATGTTTATCTGCGTCCACCACCCCGACCGACGGCCCCCTTGGGTCAATGGGCGACGATTCAGCGCGGCCACACCACCGGGGCCAATGATTTCTTTTATCTCAGTCGCCGCTGCGTGGAGCAGTGGGGCATTGAGGCGGCGTTCCGGCGGCCGTTGCTCAAATCCCTGCGAGGCGTCGACTCGCTGCTATTGGGCGCGTCCGATTGTCGCCACGAATTGTTGGCTATCCACCCGGCGGCCGATTTGACAGGCACGGCGGCGGCCGATTACCTGGCCTGGGGGGAGGCGCAAGGTGTGGCGACGCGAGCGACTTGCGCAAGCCGTCGACCCTGGTACGCGCTGCCCGATCAGGAGTTGGGCCAGGCTCCGATCGAGCATCTCTTGCTGGCCAAGGGCGTTTGGCAGCGTCATTTCGCGGCCGTGGCCACCGAGCCGATCGCCGTCGATCAGCAGATCTACCGCCTTACTCCGACTAACGGTGTGTCGCCGACCGCGGCCGCGGCGCTGCTCAATAGTGCCTGGTTCGCGTTGGCGTGCGAGCTGGGCGGCCGGGTGAATCTGGGCGAAGGGGTGTTGTGGTTGGCGTCCTATGAGCTGGCCGATATGCAGTTGCCCGACCCGCGTGAACTGGGCACGGAAGCGATGCGCTTGCTGGAAGACAGTTTCCGGCGAGTGGCCGCGCTGCCGATTGAAGATACGTCGGTGATGCTGGCGCGCGCGGAGCGTCAGGCGCTGGATGAACTGGTATTTGATCTGTTGGGGCTTTCGGCTGCCGAACGCGAATCGACTCGTGGCGCCTTGCTCGATTGTCTCGACGGCCGCCGGCGGCGTGCGCGGCAAATGGGTGAAACTGGATCATCATAATGACTATCGAATCCTTGCGTGAAAAATATGCCATTGTCTATCGCATCCTGAACGAGACGTACGGTCTTCCGGTCTGGGAATCCACCGGCTCGCCACTGGATGTATTGGTCGGCACGATCCTTTCCCAGGCCACGAGTGACATCAACTCCGGCCGGGCCATGGCCGAATTGACGGCCCACTACCCCGATTGGGAGAGTGTGATGAACGCGCCGCCGGAGGAGGTCAGTGACGTCATCCGTTCGGCGGGTTTGGCCAATGTGAAAGGTCCTCGAATTCGGAACACCCTCCGCTATATCTACCGCGAGCGTGGCGAACTGTCGCTCGATTTTCTGGCCGGGATGCCGACGGCCGAGGCAATGGACTGGTTAACGAGTATCGAGGGCGTAGGACCGAAAACGGCTTCCATCGTTCTGTTGTTTTCGCTGGGCCGCGACGCCTTTCCGGTCGATACGCATGTCCACCGGGTATCAGGTCGTTTGGGGCTGATCCCGCCGCGAATGAGCGCGGAGAAGGCCCATGCCTTTCTGGCTGAACTGGGCGCGCCGGAAACGTACTATCCCATTCACATCAACCTGATTCGTCATGGACGCGAGATCTGTCACGCTCGCGGGCCGCTATGCCACATCTGTCCCCTGAAGGATTGGTGTGATTATTATCATCAAGTAGTCTTGCCGTCGGCCGACTCCTGATGCGATTGCCCCGGCTAAAATTCGCCAATTGAGCGACGAGTTTAATGATAGCGGTTACAATACGGCCACGTCCCAATAGGGGCAAAATGACAACCACACCGCTATGAGCGCGACGACAACACGCACTAACGATGAATGGCTGGCCGATCTGCGGATTGAAGGACCGGCGCGCGAAGCGGCCCTCGGCGATCTGCGCCTGATCCTCGCCAATGGTCTCCGCCGCGGTCTCATTGCCCAGGTCGACACCGCCGCGCCGGAGTTCGACGCACTGGTGGATGATTTCGTCCAGGAGGCGTTGCTGAAGGTGCTCGATAGCCTCAATACCTTTGCCGGGCGGAGCCTTTTCACGACGTGGGCTAACAAGATCGCTCTCAATATTGGGTTGACGGAGTTGCGCCGCAAGCGGTGGCGCGATATGTCGCTCGATCAGTTGACGCAGACGGATGATGGAGAATACACCCCCTCCTTCGTGGCCGATCCCTCTCCGCGTCCGGAGGACGTAACCGAACGTCGGGAGCTGATCGCTTATGTCAACTACCTGATCAACGAAGAGTTGACCGAGAAGCAGCGAGAGGCGCTGACGGCCGTTGTTATTCAGGGACGGCCGCTTAGCGAGGTTGCCTTTCAAATGGAATCGAATCAAAACGCCCTCTACAAGCTGTTGTTCGACGCCCGGCAGAGACTTCGCCGCCGCATGGCCGATGATGGCCTGACCCCGGAGGAAGTGATCGCCGTCTTTGGTGATTCATGATCCTCCAGCGACGTGGTGACTGTAAGAAAATGAAGCGCGGCTACGTCTGAGTATGAGAATGGCTAATTTGAGTGACAAAATTCGCCGGATCATGGAGCGGCCTTCCGATACCGCCGATGCAAGCGCCGCTGTTCCTCTGGACGATCAGTCTATGGAGCGATTGATGCGTCTTCTGTGCGTGACGCGCGACGACGAACTCTCGTGCGAAGAGGTTTTCAATCGTCTCGATGAGTATGTCGATTGCCTTATTTCCCGGGAGGACGTAGGTAGCATCAAGCCTCTGCTCGAACACCATCTGGGCTTTTGCGCCGATTGCCACGATGAGTTGGAAGCGCTGATTCTTGCGCTGGAACAAACGGATCCGGACGATAACCGGAACTAGTCCACCCACCTATTGGAACCCAACTCGCACGCGTCATTTCCGACCAAAATGATCTGGACCGACGTGATCCCAACCCAAAATGACCATTCTGGAATGGTCAAGGTCAGAGGTTAGCCCATGTTACTCGCCGGCGATATCGGTGGCACCAAAACTGTTCTGGCCGTCTTCGACGTCGATGACGGCGCACTCATTTCGCGTCATCCCGTTCAGGAGCGCGTTTTCCCCAGCCGGCAATATCAATCGCTGGAAATCATCGTCGAGGAGTTCCTGCGCGATAGCGGCATCACCATCTCCGCCGGAAGCTTCGGCGTGGCCGGGCCGGTGATGGGCGATCGCGCCCAGGTGACCAACCTGTCGTGGGCGATCGATGCGAGCGATATGCAGCAACGCTTCGGCTTCAGGGTTCATCTGCTCAACGATCTGGAAGCGCTGGCTACGGCCGTTCCCTTTCTGGAGCGGACGGATTTGATCACCCTCAATGAAGGTGAGGCCGTCGGCTGCGGCGCCATCGGCGTCATCGCGCCGGGAACGGGGTTGGGGGAGGCGTATCTGGTGTGGAACAGAGCCACAGAGCGCTATGAATCCCATCCCTCCGAGGGCGGCCATTGCGCTTTTGGCCCCACTACGCCGTTGCAACTGGAGATGCTCAACTACTGGATGCCGCGCATGGGTCATGTCAGCTATGAGCGCGTCTGCTCCGGCCTCGGCATCCCCAATATCTACACCTTCCTGCGTGAGACGGGGCGCCACCCCGAGCCGGATTGGCTCAAGGACCAGTTGGCCGAGGCGAGCGACATGACACCGGTGATCGTCAAGGCGGCCGTGGCTGGAGAGTCCGCGCTCTGTTCCGCCACGCTGGAGCTGTTCATGGAGATACTGGGCGACCAGGCCGGCAATTTGGCCCTGACGGTACTGGCGACCGGCGGCATTTACCTCGGCGGCGGTATCCCCACCCGCATCTTGCCTCAATTGCAGAAGGGACCGTTCCTGAAGTTCTTTGGAGATAAGGGCCGTTTCAGCGAGGTGATGAGCCACATCCCCGTCCATATCATCTATAACCCGAAGGCGGCGCTCTACGGCACGGCTTATGATGCGCTGGCCCTGACGGACCATGACTGATCAATCTGTTTCGATCTTGCACGATTTCGCGGCCGAAGCGGCGGCTATCTTCATCGCCGATTTGGCGGCCGCTGTCCGGCAGCGGGGCGTGGCGAGTATCGTTCTGTCCGGTGGCGGAACCCCCCTGAGCGTCTATCGCCGGATGGCCGCCTCCAAAGGCGATGCATTCTGGGAAAATACCCACGTTTTTTGGGGCGATGAGCGTCTCGTGCCGCCCGACGATTCGGGCAGTAATTATCGCGCAGCTCAGGAGACGTTGCTTGGCGAGTTGCCCATTCCAGCGGATAACATCCATCGCATCATGGGGGAATTGCCGGCGGAAGAAGCGACGATCGATTACACGGAACAATTGCGGGCCTGGGCCGCTGACCATGATCCCGGATCACGCAATCCATGGCCACGCTTCGACGTGGTGTTGCTTGGCTTGGGGGAGGACGGACATACCGCGTCGCTCTTTCCCGGTTCGCCGGTAGTCGCCGACGCGCCGGTTATCACTGTGACGGCCGACTATCAGGGGCGCCCAGCCGGTCGGGTGACGCTGACGCCGTCGGTCTTCAACGACGCCCGTCACATCTACTTCCTTCTGTCGGGGGCCGATAAAGCCGACGCGGTCTACAACACCCTCAATCAGGATGATCCCGTTCACCTTCCGGCCCAAAGAATTCATGCCACAGAAGGCGGGATGTTAACTTGGTTGCTGGAAAAGGACGCTGCTCGCTGCCTTGACCAAAGAGACGGATTACGACGCCGTTAATCCCGCCGCCGTCGCGCTTCCTCGCCGAAGGTTCGCCTGATCGCGACCAGCGCCCCGATTATTGCCAGAGCCACTCCAACAACGAGCAAGCCGTAGGCGATATCGTACCGGTGGGGCCAGCCGGCCATTGTGATTGTCCAGTGACCATTACCCGGTTTGAGATCGGTGAAGAACGCTACCCCCGGCGCCAATGAAAGCATGTACTCTACCGCATTGCCGTTCACCCGAACAACCAGCATCGGCGCGTTATATTGGACCCATATGTCTTTCGGCTGTTGCTCGGCAAAGAGGCCGGGTACGATGATTTCCGGCTTGTAGCCGTTCTCTCCGGCTGAGGGCGTGCGCAGGCGGATGAGCAGCGCGTCGCCTTCCTGTCCCAGGGTGATATTGCGGTGATGGGTATCGGCCGAGATGGAGACGATGCGCGCGGGACCGCTTTGTGCCGGGTTGGTCGCCGTGACGGTTGTATTGATGACGATATGATGACAATGGCTGGCGTAATTGGAGAAGTTTTCGAACGGGCCCTTGGTTATCAGCCATTCGTCGGGACCGGTTGTGACAGTGCCGTCTTTCTGTGGCGTCACCGGCCCCTCGCTCCAGTCCAACGGCGGCTCATTCCCTCGCCGGCTGATGTTCTCAAAGGGCGCTAATCCCGAAAAATCGTAATCAGCAGTGACGGCCGGGGGAAGCGGATCATCGCAACGGACATCCATCATTAGCGACCGCACTGATCCTTGCCAGGGCCGATCGCCAGTTACTTCGTTGCCGACGACCAGGGGAAACGAGGTGTCCCAGTTCGTTAAACGAACGTGGTTAATCAGGTAAGCGGTTAGCAGTACGCTGCCGACGGCGTACAGGGCCAGACCGATAAGCAGATTTTGTCGCGTGATGTAACGGTCGAGAGCGCGGCCGATCCCCATTTTCCAGATGCGAAACACACCGTAGCCCAGCAGAGCGCCGATACTGTTAGCGGCGACGTCGGCTAGGGAGGTCACTCGAGCGGGTATAAACAACTGGATCGATTCCATGATGACCGAAAGCAGCATCCCAGCGACAAAGACGCGCCGGCCGATCTTCGAACCGTCGATATCCTTTTGGCTATGATGGGCCAGCACGCCCGACAGCCCAAAGCCGAAAGGCAGGAAGAACAATATATTGCGGGGAAAATCAAAGATGTTCTGTGGTTTCCATTGGATCTGTTCGAATGGAATAGGGAGATGCCAGACAGGATTAAACGGACTCAGGCACAGAACGATGATGATTGCGACTGCCGCCAGCGTGATGGCGACGAATCCTCTATAGGTTTTTTTTGCGAACATTTCTCTCCGAAGGCTTGATCAGCCTGCAGCCCAATCCAGCTCTAATTTGCGGGCGCGGTCGGTGTAGCGCCGGATATGGTCGCAGGTCATGGCGTGCATATCCGCGCTGCCCTGGAATCCCTTGAACCAGTCGGTGATCTCGGTCAGGGCGTCGATCCAGGTGTAGACCGGCCGCCAGTTAAGGCGATGGGCGGCCTTGTCCCAACTGAGCCGCAGCAGTCCCGTCTCCACTTCGGCGTAGCCCGGTTGTGTGTGGACCCACTCCCCGCTGCCCCACAGTTCGACCAGCTTCTCGGCCAACGCCTGGGCCGGCACGCCCTTCTGCTCCAGTGGGCCGAAGTTCCATGGCTCGCCGAAAGCCGGGCCATGGCGCAATAACTGGACACCCAGCCACAAATAGCCGCTCAGCGGCTCCAGCACATGCTGCCAGGGCCGCACGCTGAGGGGATTGCGCACTCCGATGGGGCGACCGTCCATGAGCGCCTTCATGCAGTCGGGCACGAGACGGTAGTCGGCGAAGTCGCCGCCGCCGATGACATTGCCCGCTCGCGTGGAGGCGATGGCGACGTGGTGGGATTTGCCGTACTCCTCCGGCGGGAAGTAGGTGCTGCGAAAGGCGGCGATGGCCAGTTCGGCCATCGCCTTGCTCGCACTATAGGGGTCATGGCCGCCCAGTTGGTCGGTTTCGCGGTACCCCCACAGCCACTCCTGATTTTCATAAACCTTGTCGGTGGTGATGCTGACCAGAGCGCGAACGCTGTCGCTGTGGCGGATCGCTTCCAGCACATTAACCGTGCCGCCGGCGTTGGTATCGATAGTGAGTTTGGGTAATTCCACCGAGCGCAGGACGATGGGCTGGGCCGCCAGATGGAAGATGACCTGTGGCCGATGGGTGATGATGGTTTGATGCAGGTGGTCGTAGTCGCGGATGTCGCCGCGAACGTCGATGATGTGCTTCGTCAGATTGGAGACGACGAAATTGCTCGGCTTTGTAGGCGGGTCAGGCAGGCTGTAGCCGATCACTTGCGCCCCCAATTCGAGCAGCCAGGTGACGAGCCATGAACCTTTGAAGCCGGTGTGACCGGTGACGAGCACCGGAAGTCCGGCATATGTATTGTTAAAAGGGTGGTGGTTATGGGTCATATTGATATCCAAATCAGGGATTACGAATCTGAATTTGTAACTCGAAATTCCTGCTTCGCGCTACCGCGCATGACGCGATCATACACCAGTAACGTCTCGGCCGCCGTTGTCTCCCATTTGAATTTCGCCGCCTGGATTGGCCCTTGCCGGCGCATATCAGCCGACAGATAGTCTTCGGTGAGGACGGATATGATCGCTCCGGCCATGCCGCGCACGTCATCGGGATCGATTACAAAACCGGCCGGGCCGACGATCTCCGGCAGCGAACTGCTGTCGCTGACGATGACCGGCGTGCCGCAAGCCATCGCCTCCAGCGGCGGCAGCCCAAACCCCTCGCGACGGCTGGGGAAGACAAACGCCTCGGCGTTGCGATAGAGCAGGGGCTTGTCCTCCTCATCCACATACCCGATCCAGCGGACGTATTTCGATAGTCCCGACCGCGCGATCATGTCATCGTAATCAGGAAAGTTGGCAGATTCCGACTCCGGCTTTTTCCCGGCAAGGACGAGCGGATAATCATTGCCTAATGCCTGAGCCACGTAGGTGTAGGCGTGGAGCAGGTTTATGACGTTCTTGTGTGTTTCATAGCCGCCCAGATAGAGCACGTAGGATTCCGGCAGATCGTACTTGGCGACTACGGCCATATCGACCAGGCTGCTGTCGCCGCCGGATGCCGGCGGTCTGAATTGCGGACCGACGCCAAGATAGACGGCGGTGACGTCTTGTTCAGGGATGCCCAGATGGTCCATGATATCCAGCTTGCTGGAGAAGGAGTCGGTCAGGATGTGGCCGGCTCCGCGCGCGGCCGCGCTAACTAGAGCGTTATAGAGACGAGCCTTCGCCCCGTGATTGTATTGCGGCACGAGCAAGGTCGTCAGGTCATGGATGGTAACGACCAGGGGGACGGGGGAGCGCAGCGGCGGCCCCCAGTAAGGGACATGAGCCAGCGTGGCCCCAACACGCCGGGCGGC
The DNA here is from genome assembly GCA_964466135.1 of uncultured Ardenticatenaceae bacterium. Classification (GTDB taxonomy): domain Bacteria; phylum Chloroflexota; class Anaerolineae; order Promineifilales; family Promineifilaceae; genus Promineifilum. The sequence goes on from CAYXNH010000014.1 coordinate 24,325, forward strand.
CGACGGAAAACCACGTTGCTCGAACAGCACCTTGCCCACGTGACCCGGCCGGACGGCCACGATTTCGATGTTCACACTGGGCGGGATATTTTCCGGCTCCGCATCGCCCGACGCTTGGGGGAAGACCAGGGTCAGGGTCAGGTCAGATACCTGCCGGTTCAGATGGTAGACGAGTTGGCGAATATACTGGCCGCTGCCGGTGTTGGGCCGGTTCCAGAAAGTGGCGTTCAGAGCGATATGCATTAGGGTCGTGATTATAGGACACGCGTGAGGTGGTGGGCAATGGGTGGTTGACGCGTGACCTGTTCCGGGCCGCCTGCGTCGCTTTACCACCCCCGCACGGTATGATATAGTTGCGGCGCGGATCGGCACTAACCAGATGAAAGAGCAAAAGAGTCAGTTCATCCCCGGCCTGGGCATTTTGCTGCTCACGATAGTTCTCCTGGGCACAGTCGGCGCGCTCTTGCGCGACTTCAACGGTGTCAGATTCGGTGCCTGGGGCGCGATCATCTGGGGGTTGGCGGCGCTCAGCACTTTTGTCCTGGGAACGGCTTATCTGTCTCGGCGTCTTCTGCCCATCCAGGACAATTTGGGTTGGTCCAACGGTTTTCGCCTGCTTTGGAAGAACTACCTTCTGGGGGCGGCCGGCTTGCTCAGCAACAACCGCCAGGAAAGTTCAGCCCGGTATGCCCCGCCAAAAAAGAAAAAATCGGATGAGGACGAACCGGCCCCCAGTTTTAAATATCTGAAGGCCGGGTTCCTGTTTGCGCATGAGGCCGCGGCCATCACCAACGGCAGCAGCTACTCCCGCGCCGCCGGGCCGGGCCTCATCATCCTGCGTGGCGGTGAAACGATCTCTCAGGTGTTCGACCTGCGGCGGCAATCTCGCAAGCTGCCGGTTAGCGCTACCACTCGCGACGGGATCCCCGTCAAGACCACCGTCTCCGTCACCTTCCAGGTGCGACGCCCGGCGTCCGATCAACGCCGTCCACGTTCCATCGAATCCGATATCATCCCCTATCCCTATGATCCCGGCGCGCTATTTGAGCTGGCTTATTCCGCCAGCGTGGTCGACGGCCAACGACGTGACTGGACCGAACAAGTGGCTCCCCAGGCGGTGGCTCTGCTCATTACCGAGATCGGCAAGTTCACGCTGGACGAGTTGCTGATTAGTGGTGGCGCGGAGCCGTTGGGTATGGTCAAGGAAAGCATCAAGCGCGATCTGGAAGATCAGCAGAGCGATAGTAACCCGCAGATCTTGTCCAGGGGGATCGAGATCGTCAGTATCGGCGTCGATCCGTTGGAGCTACCCAAGGAAATCATCGCCAAGCGTCTGTCCACCTGGCAGGTCGATTGGCAAAACCGCAGCGACTACGAGACGATCAGTGGCGATATCGAGGCACAACGCCTCTACCAACAGGCTCGTGTCCGTGCCCAGGTTGAAAATATCGAGAAGCTCTTGCTCAACATCGAGGCCATGCAAGAGCAAGGTGGCGTTGCCTTGCACGATGCCGTCATGTTGCGACTGATGGAAGTGGCGGAGGCGATCTCGTCCGAACAAGCACTGACGTCGGGTGCGGCGCGATCCGCGCTGAAAAGCCTGACGAACGAGGCGACCAACGAGTTGCGCTTGGCCATGGGCACGGAGAACGACGGGAAGTGACGGCATGGCTGTGAGCACTCAATCACAACGCCGCTCGCTCCGGCTAAAGCGTCCGGCAAACTGGCCGTGGTTCGTCCTGGCCATCCTGTTCATCAGCTATTGGGCGCTGATGAGTTCGATGGAGCGGGTCGATGCTAATGCGATCCTGGCCGGTTATTTTATGCCGGGACTGACACCCCTCCAGGTGGAGTCGGTCAATTTCAACCCACTGGTAACCGGGGCGGTGAAGATGTTCCATTGGCGCGTCTTGCGCCACTTCATTCCCCTCATCGTCGGGTGGTGGCTGGCTGTTCAGGCTGCGATCAGCCTCATGCAGGTGCTCTATAGCTGCCCGGACCGCAAGGCGGCGGCCGATTTCCTGAGTCGCCAGCGAAGCGACCGGGGCGGCCATCCGGGCGAGCCCTTCACTGCACTGCCGGAGAAACTGGTTGAAGGGAAGGAGAAATCGATATTGTTGGGCGTCGGTGGCCCAGTCCGGGTGCATATTCCTGACGGCTTCGCGGCCGTAACGGAGCGCAACTCCCGATTCTTGCGCGTGCTGCCGCCCGGAGCCTATAACCTGGAGCGTTTTGAGCATCTGTTCACTGTGGTCGATCTTCACCCGCAGGAAAAGACAGCCCACGACGTGGCCATGCTGACAAAGGAGGGCATCCCCGTGCAGGCCGATGTCTCCCTGACCTTCAGCATCGATCCTGGCGGAGAGTCCGCCACCCACCGGCGGCCGTTCCCGTTTAACGAGGAGGCGGTGAAGAAAGCGGCCTATGGTGGTGTAGTGGGGGCGGACGGCAAGGTATCGTCGTGGAGCGATGCCCCGCTGGGAAAGGTCAAGAAGATGGTGGCGATTTCGGTAAGGGAGGATTCACTGGATGACCTCATCGCTGCTCCGAACCCGCGTGATGCCCATCATATGCTGACGCAGGAAGTCACGCGCAAGGTATGGGATCAGCTTCCCAAGGACGGCATCAAACCCCTGAGCTTGCGCATCGGCCGCCTGTCGCCGCCGCCGGAAGTCAGTCGCCAATACATCGAGTTCTGGATGGCCAGTCAACGCAAAAAGGATTTGCTGGCCCGTGCCAACGGAACGGTCCAACTGTTGCAGGAAGTCGAAACCGCGCGCATCAGCGCTGAGATCGAAATGATCCAGGCTATCGTCGACGGCGTGCGCCAGGCCCAACAAGAGGCGGGGGCCAAACTCTCCGGCTATCTGGTGGCTTTGCGCCTGCTGGAAGCCCTGCGGAGAATGTTTGCGGCCTCCACGCAAAACCTGCAAAACGTGGGAGGCGATTCCGGACAGCTTATATCGGACATCCATTTGCTGGATGAGAAACTGGCTGATCTGGGGAGCAGCTTGCAAGCTCCACCGAGGAAATTTATCCCATCCGGATCGGGATGATGCATCGCTTGACAGACAGATACACCATGGTTGCCGGAATATCCAATCTGGACGAGACGGATGAGCCATTGCCGGAAGAAGAACTATTTGTGTTGGCGGTGGTCGAAGGGTTTTGGAAGGGGGCGAACGATCGCGCCTCCAGGCGACATGGGTAGGGAGGAAAGGGGGTATTCATGGCTAAGCATGTTCTTGTAATCGGCGCGACTTTGCTGGACACCAAGGGTATGCCGCTGGCCGGGCTGGAGCCGGGCACGTCAAACCCGGCATGGATCCGGTCATCCCGTGGCGGCACGGCCCGTAATGTGGCTGAAAATCTGGCGCGGCTGGGAGCGGAAGTGGTGCTCATCTCAGCCGTCGGCGACGATGCTGTTGGCCGCCAGTTGCTTATCCAGACGGCCGAGGCGGGCGTTAACCTCGACTACGTATTCATGCTGCCCGATCAGGCCACCGGCTCGTACATCGCCCTCCTGGAATCGGATGGACTGCTTTCAGTGGCCCTCGATGACGTGCGGGTGATGGAAGCGATCACGCCCGATTTCCTGAACCGGCAACGCAGCCTCTTTCGTGACGCGTCGATGGTCATGTTCGACGGCAGCCTGACTGAGGCGGCCATGAAAACTGTCGTGCGCCTGGCCAAGGAGTACAGCGTGCCCCTTTGCGCCGATCCGGCCTCGGCCCGACTGGCCTATAAAATTCGTCCCTATCTGGCCGAGCTGGACCTGGTGGTTCCCAATCAGGTGGAAGAAGCTGAACTGTGCGAGGTTGACTTCCCCGGCTACGACCCCGAAGTCAGTCTGACGCTGGCACGACGGCTGCTGTCGGCCGGGGTCAACACGGTGGTGGTAACGCTATCGGATTTCGGGCTGGACTACGCCACGGCCGATGAGATGGGCTATATTCCCCCGTCGCACACCCAGATCGTTGACAGCACAGGCACGGGGGACGCCGTCACTGCGGCCATCATGTTCGGGCTGTTGAACGACCTGTCCATCATCGAGGCGATCCGTCTTGGCGCGGCGGCGGCGGCGGTCACGCTCCAGTCGGCCGATACCGTCGTGCCCGATCTGAGCCTGGATATGTTATACGATCATTTAATCGTCTGACGGCGACCATGATCCCCAACACGCCCGCCCGCCTATCGCCTGTCTCTGGCCTGTAATCATCCATGAGTAATCTCCTCGGCATTATCATTTGTTTCGGCTATGTGTTCATCGTCATCGGCCTGGCCGAAGGGTTGCGCCGCCGTCAGGGCTACGGCTCCGACTTCACGCGCAAGGTCATCCACATTGGCGTGGGCATGATGAGCTGGTTCATCCCCTTCCTGTTCACATCGCCCTGGCCGTTCGTGTTCGCCTGCGTCGCGTTCATGGTCATCAATCTGATCGATTGGCGCTATGGGTTGATCGGCTCCATGCAGAGCAAGCATCGCAGCAATCTGGGCACGGTCTATTTCCCCTTTGCCGCGGCTGTGGCGGCCGTCGTGTTCTGGGAGCAGCCGCCGCTGATGGTGGCCGCGCTGATGCCCCTGACATGGGGCGATGGGCTGGCGCCGGTCATCGGAGCCGGGTATGGCCGTAATTTCTACCGCATCCACACCAGCACGCGCACGCTGGAAGGGTCGGCCGGCTTCTTCGTGGCCGGGCTGGTCGCTACCTGGCTGGCGCTGTGGGTGATGCCGGGCGCGCCGGAGATCACCCCGGCGGCGGCCGTCTTGCCCGCGCTGGTGGTCATGGTGGTGACAACCCTGATCGAGGCGGTGTCGATATGGGGATTGGACAATCTGACGGTGACGGCCGCGGCCATCATCATCCTGAGTTTGTGGCCGTTTTCCTGAGTGGATTGAGTGTTGGAGGTGCCGCGGGGCCAGGTCTTATCCTCATCACCACCCCTCATCGCCGATAAGCGGCACGAAGGCAACCGGCACGAGGCGCTCGTCGGTGCGGGTTGCTTCGTCCGGGCGGGTGACGCGGATGAGGGTCTGCTGATGGCGACTTTGGCCGATGGGCATCACCAGACGGCCGCCTACGGCCAGTTGGGCCACCAGCGATTCGGGCACCGACGGCCCACCGGCGGCGACGATGATCCCGTCATAGGGCGCATGCTCCGGCCAACCTTGCGTGCCGTCGCCGTGCCGCACCCTCACATTGTCGTAGCCAAGTCGGGCCAGACGCTCGCGAGCGTAATCGGCCAGCTTGCGATGGCGTTCGACGGTGTAGACCTCGCGAACAATGCGGCTGAGGACGGCGGCGGCGTAGCCCGACCCCGCGCCGACTTCCAGCACACGATCCCCCGGCCGAAGCGCCAGCGCGGCGATCATATAGCCGACGATATAGGGTTGGGAGATGGTCTGGCCCGCGGGAATGGGCAGGGGTGAATCATCATAGGCGTGCCGGCGATGGGAGGGCAGGACAAACGACTCGCGCGGGACGGTTCGCATGGCGGCCAGCACGGCCGGATCGGTGATGCCGCGCCCCTGGATTTGCCGCGCCACCATCTGCTCGCGTCGTTCGGCGTAGTCGGCCGCGTCGTACATCTCGTCCCCCTGAATCATGGCCGATTGATACCACCGGTACGATTGTCGGGCAACTGTGCGGATGCCGCACCGGATCGAACCTGTCCGTCGAGTCCGGTTAACCGTCGCACCTCATCGCTTCCGGATTGCAGAAAATAAACCCACTCGCGCAAAAGTCGAACTTTATTGCCATTTAGGCTTATAATTCGACGGATTATCACAGGATTATCTGTTGGGGTTGATTATGATCGGCCTGTTATGGCAAATATTCAATATTCTTAAAGAGATATTTCATCGCGTCATCAAATTGCCGGAATTGTTGCTGACGTTGTTGGGGCTTCGCTTCACCAAGAAGCTCAAATTGCGCGTCGTCGTGCTTCGTGACGAGCGCGGGTTGCCGCTGGCGAGCAATGAAGAGGTTCTGCCGGCATACGAGGAGGCGCGGCGGCTCCTGGCCCGGACGTGTGGGGTGATTGTCGAGCCGGCCGGTTGGGAAGTTGTGACCGCGCCCCATGCCGCGTCGCGGGCGGCTCTGGATGTCCGCTGCACCGATGGCGCCTGGCAGGACGACCTGGGCCAGGCGGGTGCGTTCTATCGCAGCCTGATGGCGACGACGACGGCCGGGACGCTGTTGGGCTATGGGCAGCCGGTAACGGTCTTCATCGTGCGCTCGATCTCCACTCACAACGGCTGTTCGCTGGGCGCGGCGACTGACTATGTGACGGTGGAGGCCAAGGTGTTGAAGGGCACGCGGCGCTTGCTGCTGCACGAGGTAGCCCATGCTTGCGGCTTATGGCATTCCAAACGGCCGAATAATCTCATGATTCCCAAGGGGCCGGGCGAGGAACTGACCGGCTGGCAGGCGGCGATTCTGAGGACGTCGAGACACGTTACTTATTTGTAATGACGAATGACGAATGACGAATTACGAATGAAGAGAGGGAGCGCAAGGACAATTATGACCAGATTTTTTGGCGGACAAAGCATGGTGGCTCCCTTGCAGACGGTTCTGGTGCGGCGACCGGACGAGGCCTTCGGCGCGGCCGACCCCTTGTTGTGGCATTATGCCGGGCAACCGTATCTGCCGCTGGCTCAGAGCGAGCATGACGCGTTCGTCAATACCCTGCTCGGCAACGGGGTCGAGGTGGTCTATCATGCCGAGCCGCTGCCCGACCATGCCGATGCCATCTTTGTCCACGACCCGGTGTTGATGACCGACCGCGGCGCCATTATCCTGCGCATGGGCAAGTCGCTGCGCATCGGCGAGGAGGCGGCGATGGAGGCGACATTGCGCCGGCTGGGCGTGCCCATCCATTATCGGCTGAGTGGCGAAGCCACGGCCGAAGGTGGCGATCTGCTGTGGCTTGACGAACGCACGCTCTGCGTG
>CAYXNH010000015.1:0-28420 GCA_964466135.1 uncultured Ardenticatenaceae bacterium
TGAAGAACTGTTTGTGCAGCGTTTGCAGGTCGCGGGCGGTCACGTCGTTCAGCACGGTGTAGCCGAAGACGGCGGCCAGCGCCTCCTCGCGGGTCACATTTTTCAGCCGGCGGCCGATGATGATGGCCAACTCCGCCTCGTAGTCGATCTTGTCGGAGACGGTGGCGTCGAACGGGATGTCGTCGTAAGGCCCGTTGACGCAGGTCGTTGTCTTGGTGAAGATGACCGGATACTCAATCGTCTCCACCGATTCGCCGCGAGCCTCATAGGATTCGCGCGTGTGAGCGGCATAGTTTTTGCCCACGCACATGACGTTACGCCGTGGGTTATGGATGGGGGCCAGCAAGCGGACATCGGCTGCCGGGATAGCCTCAGCCGTAGCGGCGATCTCACTGGCGCGGGCCAGTCCTGCTTCTCCCAGTTCGATCAAGGCGATCATGTCCGGCGCGACGGCCGACAGATCGACGATGCCGTCCTCGCGCCACAGGCCGATTGCGATCTTGCCGGCGTGCTGATAGGTGACGAGTTTCAAGATAGTTCTCCTTTTCGCAAGCGTATGCTCGTCCATTATGCCTGATCTTCGTGAATGGAACATGTTAAAATCATGGTATGGATGCCGGTCAATACGCCGAAGTGGTGGTCAACATAGAGACGGCGCTCGCCGATGCCTACACCTATCACATCCCGGCCGATCTGCGGTCGGAACTGCGTGTCGGCCATCTGGTCGAGGTCGAATTCGGCCGCCGGTTGGCCCAGGCCATCGTCGTCGCTTTTGTCGATTCGTCTCCTGTGGCCGAAACCAAGCCGGTCATCAGCCTCATCGACCCCGATCCGGTGCTTTGGCCGTGGCAGATCGAGCTGGCCCGCTGGTTGAGCTATCGCTATCTGGCCCCCCTCAACGCCTGTTTTCGCCTGCTGCTGCCGCCGGGACTGACGCGCTGGTCGGATGCCACCTATGATGTCAATCCCTATTGGAATGGCGACGGGCGGCTGACGGAGCTGCAACGACAACTTGTCGAACTATTGCGCGAGCGTGGCGTCCTGCGCGGCAGGCAGATCTCACGCGCCGTCAAGGACAAGAGATGGGCGGCCGCCGCCACGCAGCTCGTGAACCGGAATATCCTGCGGCGTGCTTCGGTGCTCGATCCGCCTCGCGCGCGACCCAAGCACATACGCACGGCCGAACTCATGGCCGGGCCGTCGCTCATCCGCGCTGCTGTGCCTCAGCTTGGCCGGGCCAACAAGGCGGCCGATATCCTGCAATATCTGCATGACCTGGCCGATCCGCTCCCGACCGAGACCGCTGTGCTGGAGGCGACCGGAGCCGAGCCGGGACACCTTGATTTGCTGGCCAGGGAGAGGCTGGTGACGCGCATCCCGGCCGCGGCCATCGTCGTGCCCGTGCCGGGGGAGGGGTTGCCGGTGGAGCAGGCGGCTGTATTGGCCCAATTGCCGCTCGCGCTACGGGATCTGCCCGATCCGACGCTACTTCAGACATGGCTGGACGAGGGGGTGGCGCGACTTGAGGAACAACCCGCTGCGGTGAGTCTGGCCATTCCCGCCCGTCGGGTGATGGGCTGGGTCTTGCGACTGCGACACGCGGAGGTCTATGGTCGAATCCTCGATTATCTGACTGAGGAGGCGCGTGCGGTATCCGTCAGCGACCTGTATGCGGCGACGGGGGCCAATCTGAATCATCTGCGACGTCTGGCCGAACTGGAACTGGTTCGGCTGGGTGATGTCCACGTCTGGCGTGACTCATTGGCCGACCGCGACTTCACCCCGGCCGATCCGCCCGAATTGACGCTGGATCAGGCTCGTGTCTGGGGGCGGGTCAAAATGGCCATGATCGAGGGGGAAGCGGCCGACGAGGATGATGAGTGGGCAGATGAGGCGGTGGCCGCGACAGAACAAATCGGCGTAGAGGGTCATGCTCCCGATGGCGACGGCCTCGCCGCTCACGATCCGATGGATTCCGCCACGCCCTTCCTGCTTCATGGCGTCACCGGCAGCGGCAAGACCGAGATCTATATGCGGGCCATCGCCTTCGCGCTGGAACGCGGGCAACAGGCCATCGTGCTGGTGCCGGAGATCGCCCTGACGCCACAGACCGTTCGCCGTTTTGCGGCGCGTTTCCCCGGTCGGGTGGCCGTGCTCCACAGCGGCCTCAGCGATGGCGAGCGATACGATACCTGGCGTCGCGCGCGTCGCGGCCTTGTCGATATCGTCATCGGCCCTCGCAGCGCTTTGTTCTCGCCCTTGCCCAATCTGGGGGTGATCGTCATCGATGAGGAGCATGACGGCAGCTACAAGCAAACGCCTCCCGTGCCGCCGCCTTATTATCACGCGCGCGAAGCGGCTATCGCCCTGGGCGGGCTGACGGGTGCGATCGTCATGATGGGTAGCGCCACGCCGGACGTCGTTACCTACCACCGCGCCCGATCGGGTCGCTACCAGTTGCTGGAACTGCCCAAGCGCATCATGGGCCATCGCCGCCGCATCGAGGGCCAGGCTGAACGCCTCCACCTGGAAAGTCGCTACCGCCCGCTGGATGCCGGCGAGAGCGCGGATGTCATGCGAATGGATGAGGCGCTGACGATACCTTTGCCCCCCATCCAGGTCGTGGACATGCGGCAGGAGCTGCGGGCGGGCAATCGCTCGGTTTTCAGCCGCGCGCTGGATTCGGCCGTCTCCGAGACCCTTGCTCGCGGCGAGCAGAGCATCCTCTTCCTGAACCGTCGCGGCTCATCGACCTTCGTCAGCTGCCGGGACTGCGGTCATGTGATGACCTGTCCGCGCTGCGGCATCCCTCTGACTTACCACCAGTCACAAATGATGCTCACCTGCCATCAATGCGGCCGCCGCGAGCCACAGCCCCGGGTTTGCCCCAACTGCGGATCGGAACGCATCCGTTACTTCGGCCTGGGCACGGAACAGCTGGAGACGCTGGTGCGCGAGCGCTGGCCCGAAGCGCGCCTGGTGCGCTGGGATCGCGACACGACCGTCGAGGAAGGTTCCCACGAAGCCTTGCTGTCCGGGTTCATCAATCGCGAATCCGATATCCTGGTCGGCACGCAGATGATCGCCAAGGGGCTTGACCTGCCGTTTGTGACGATGGTGGGGGTGATCTCGGCCGATATAGCGCTGGGTTTGCCGGACTATAATACGGGCGAGCGCGTCTTCCAGGTGCTGGCCCAGGTGGCCGGGCGGGCGGGGCGGGGTTTGCTGGGCGGGCGGGTGATCATTCAGGCCTATAATCCCGACCATTATGCCATCAAGGCCGCGGCCGACCATGACTACGCCGGGTTTTACGTGGAGGAGATGCGCTTTCGCACCCGGCAAGCCTTGCCGCCGATCCGCCGCATGGTGCGGCTGCTGGTGACGGATCCGGTGAACGAGCGGGCGGAGCGGATGGCCGTTGAGATGGGCAATGTGTTGCGGCACGTCATCCGCGAGCGGGCGCTGGCTGCCACGGATGTGTTGGGGCCGACGCCGGCGTTTTTCACCCGCCTGGACGGTCGTTACCGCTGGCATATCGTCATCCACACCCCCGACCCACATCGTCTGTTGCAGGATGTACCCATTCCGCAGCAGTGGGTTGTCGATATCGATCCGGAGAGCACGCTTTAGGGGATCACGAACGGCGGCCAGAGGCAGGCGCACAAGCCTGCCCGGACAACCCGAATGTCCCCGCACGGACTCGAACCGTGATCTATCGCTTAGGAGGCGATTGCTCTATCCATTGAGCTACGAGGACGGTCAACTAATTCTAGCCAATCATCGCCTGCATGACTAGCCGACCTCCGAATGAGAGGGTCGATCATGAGGCCGGAAAAAGTTGCCTTGTACGCCGATCCCGGTAGTATTAAGTAGTTTTTATTCCCACTCCACTGCGCGCGGATAGACGAAAGACCCTGGTCATTTAAGAAAACGATCGCGTCCGCCTCCGAGCCGGCCTCTGTTTATCGATCAATTCGAGGTGGGCGGACCCATATAACCATACTCATCGATCGATGGGAATGCATCCGAAGAATCATGCATAGATCAATGGTGCTTGTTGAATGAAACGAATTGGAGTCCTAACCAGCGGGGGCGATGCCCAGGGCATGAATGCCGCCCTGCGCGCGGTGGTGCGCATGGGGATCAATCGTGGGCTGGAAGTTTACGCCATCCACGAGGGATACTCGGGCATGGTGGCGGGCGGCGAACGGATCAAGCCCATGCACTGGAACGATGTCGGCGGTATTTTGCATCTGGGCGGCACGGTGATCGGCTCGGCCCGCTGCCTTGAGTTTCACGACCGGTCAGGTCGTCTGAATGCCGCGCGCAATCTGTTGCTGAACGAGATCGAGGGGTTGATCGTCATCGGTGGTGACGGCAGCCTGTCGGGCGCGGGCGTGTTGCATGCCGAGTGGGAAGGGCTTGTTCAGGAACTGGTCGACAGAGGCCAGGTGACCAAGAAAGCGGCGGGGCGAACCAAATCCCTGCCCGTCGTGGGCATCATCGGATCGATCGATAACGACATGTTCGGCTCCGACATCACGACCGGCGCGGACACTGCCTTGCACCGCATCATCGACGCCACCGACGCCATCTCCAGCACGGCCGCCAGCCACCAACGCAGTTTTGTTGTTGAGGTCATGGGGCGCAATTGCGGCTATCTGGCGCTCATGTCGGCCATCTCTTCCGGGGCCGACTGGGTTCTCATCCCCGAATCCCCACCTGACGTGGATGATTGGGAGACGAAGATGTGCGAGAAGTTGCGAAACGGCCGCATGATGGGCCGTCGCGACAGCATGGTCATCGTCGCCGAAGGCGCGCGCGACCGCAAAGGCAATCACATCACCAGTCGGCACGTCAAAGAAGTGATCGAGGAACGACTGGGTGAGGATGTGCGCATCACCGTGCTTGGTCACGTGCAGCGTGGAGGAGCGCCCAGCGCCTTCGACCGCAATCTCAGCACGATGCTGGGTGTTGAGGCGGTTGAGGCGCTCATGTCCATGAAGCCGAATGACGAACCGCTGATCGTGGGTATGCAGGGCAATAAACTGACTCGCACCACCCTGGCTGTCGCGCTGGAAAAAACCAGAGCCGTGGCCGCGGCCGTGGCTGCCAAAAAATATAGCGAGGCCTTAAGCTTGCGCGGCACAACTTTCAAGAGATCCTTCGAGGTGATGCAGACGCTCGTCCGGGCCAAGCCGCATCCGCCGACCCCCGACCAGCGTCGCCTGCGCATCGCCATCATGCACGGCGGCGGTCCCGCGCCGGGCATGAATACGGCCGCGCGTGCCGCCATTCGTATCGGTCTCGATCGCGGCCACGTCATGCTGGGGGTTCGCAACGCTTTTCGTGGCTTGATCAATAATGAGATCGCCGAGATTGACTGGATGGGCGTCAACGGCTGGGCCAGCCGGGGCGGCTCGGAACTGGGCACGAACCGCTATATTCCCAAAGGGCGCGATCTCTATTCGATTGCTCGCCATCTTGAGGAGAACCAGGTCGACGGCATCCTGATGATCGGAGGCTGGTCGGGTTATGCGTCCATGCTGGAGCTGTATAACCAGCGACGGCACTATCCCGCTTTCGATATCCCCATGGCCTGCCTGCCGGCGACTATTAATAATAACCTGCCGGGGACGGAGTTGAGCGTAGGGGCCGATACGGCGCTGAACAGCATCATCATGGCGGTCGACAAGATCAAGCAATCGGCCGTCGCCTCGCAGCGTACCTTCATTGTCGAAGTCATGGGGTACTATTGCGGCTATCTGGCCCTGATGAGCGCGCTGGCCACTGGCGCCGAGCGGGTGTACCTTCACGAAGAAGGCGTGACCATGCGCGATTTGGTGGAGGATGTGGATGATTTTCGGAGGGGCTTTGAGCGAGGCAAGCGCCTTGGCCTGATTATTCGCAATGAGATGGCCAATGAGGTGTACACGACGAACTTCATGCGCACCCTGTTCGAGGAAGAAGGCGGCGATCTTTTCGACGTCCGCCAGGCCATTCTGGGGCACATGCAGCAGGGCGGGACGCCTTCTCCATTCGATCGCATATTCAGCACCCGCCTGGGCGTGGCTTGCATCGAATATCTCATTGAGCATATCCTCGATGAATCGCCCGTGGGGGCGTGCATCGGCCAGCAACAGGGCGAGATCGTTTTCACTGATCTGGAAAGAATCCCCAAACTGATGGATTTCGAACACAGCCGCCCCATAAAACAATGGTGGATGGAGTTGAGACCGATGGCCCGACTCCTGGCCAAAAAGGAGATATCCCTCCCCGGCGACAGTGGGCAAGGGTAACGCACTCATTTGCGGAATAAAACAGTTTTAGATGTTTCTTTTAGGAGATTAATTATCATGAGAATTGGAATTCTGACAGGCGGCGGCGACGTGCCGGGCCTGAATCCTTGCATCAAAGCGGTCGTCAATAGGGCCGTTGATGCCGGTCATGAGGTCGTGGGCATTCGCCGTGGCTGGGCCGGCCTGCTGCTGATCAATCGCGACGATCCGGAGACCGTGCAGAAATATATCCAGCCGCTCAATAACAGCGTCGTGCGCACGATCGACCGTACCGGTGGAACGATGCTGCACACCAGCCGCACGAATCCCGGCAAGGTCCGCCCCGGCAATGTCCCCGATTTCCTGAAGGACCCGAACCACCTCGAGGCGGAAACGGCCGACGAATCCCAACGCGACTTCACGCCTCACGTGCTCAAGAATCTGGAGTTTCTGAACATCGATCGACTGATCCCAATCGGCGGCGATGACACGCTCAGCTATGGCGAACGCCTGCACCGCGAGGGTTTCCCGGTGGTGGCCATCCCCAAGACGATGGATAACGACGTCTATGGCACGGACTACTGCATCGGCTTCAGCACGGCCGTCACGCGCAGCGTGCAGTTCATCCACCAGTTGCGCACCAGCGCCGGTTCCCATGAGCGTATCGCGGTGATCGAGCTTTTCGGCCGCAACTCCGGCGAGACAAGCCTGATCAGTTCCTATTTGGCCGGGGTTGACCGGGCGGTCATCTCTGAGGTGCCGTTTGACCCGGAGGTTCTGGCCGACCTGGTCATGAAAGACAAGCTCAGCAATCCCAGCAATTACGCCATGGTCACCGTCAGCGAGGGCGCGCACATGGCCGGCGGAAAGGTCGTCGAATATGGCGAGACCGACGCCTATGGCCATCGAAAGCTGGGCGGCATCGGCGAGATCACCGGCGAGGCGCTGAAGAAGTTGACGGGCGAGAACATCATCACCCAGCGCATCGCCTATTTGATGCGTTCGGGCGCGCCGGATGCTCTTGACCTGATGGTGGGCACGAATTACGCCCAGCTGGCGGTCGATCTAATCGTCGGCGGGTCGAGCGGCCGCATGGTGGCCTTGCGCGACGGGGCGTATACCCACGTCGCCATGAGCGTCGTCACCAGTGGCGTCAAGCGCGTCGACGTTGACGAGCTTTACGACGCCAAAAACTACCGGCCGAAGGTTCGCCACGTCCTCGGCAAGCCGATGTTCCTTTATTGATTAGGCCGAAAGCCGGCCGCGGAATCACTCGATGATCGCGAGCTTTCCGCGGCCGTTCTGTCGACGACAGGAGTGGGGAAGGCGTGACATTCCCGTTGCGTCTTCCCCGTCCAACAATAAGACCGGTAAGGGATGGGCGGCCGGTTGGCTGATAGGTAGCTAAGTCACGCTATCTGTGACTTGACGGTATGGTTGCCGTCTCATTAGAATAGGTGTATCCATTCAAAGTGGAAACCCGGCCCTGCGAATCTTGTTAACGGAAAAAGTGTGGGTAAAACTTTGCCAATGTATCGTTTCCAACGCTCACCCCTCCTGCTGTTCATCGCTTTACTTGTTCTAACAACGCTTGCATGCCGGGCCGAGATATTCGGCCAATCGGCAACCCCATCGAGTACAACCGAGCCGCCCCTCGACCAAAAGGTGATAGTCGATCAAGCCGTCGCCACGGTGATGGCTCAGGTCAATGCGCAAGCAGCCGCGGCAACGCCAACCGCCGTATCCGAAGCGCCGATCAATACTGATCTGGAAGCGTCGATGGTCGATCTATACCAGCGAGTGAATCCGGCCGTCGTCCATATCTATGTTCTGGATGAGCAATCTTTCGCTCTCGGCACCGGCAGCGGCTTTGTCTATGACGCTCAGGGTCACATCGTCACCAACAATCATGTCGTAACCGGGGCGAGCGGGCTGGAGGTGGTCTTTGCCAATGGCGAGCGACGTTCGGCCGAGGTGATCGGCACCGACGTTGACAGCGACCTGGCTGTGATCAAGGTCGATTCCCTGCCCGATGGCGTACAGCCCATCCCGTTGGGTGATTCCGATGACGTGCGGGTTGGCCAATTCGTTGTGGCCATCGGCAATCCGTTCGGCGAAGCCGGCTCATTGTCGCTTGGTATCGTTAGCGGCCTTGGCCGCTCCCTGGCCTCCAACCGAATCGCCGATGGCGGCGGCCGCTATTCCCTGCCCTCCGTGATCCAGACCGACGCGGCCATCAACCCCGGCAACTCGGGCGGGCCGCTCCTGAATCTGGCCGGAGAGGTCATCGGAGTCAATAGCGCCATCAGCACCAGCACCGGCTCCAACTCCGGGGTTGGGTTCTCCATCCCTGTCAACGCCGTTCATCGCATCATTCCGACGCTCATCGCCGAAGGAGTCTACCATTATTCCTACATGGGGATCAGCATGACAGCCCTCGATCTGTTGGCCCAGCAGGAGTTGGGTTTGCCGCAGTCAACGGGCGCTTATATCACGAATATGATACCCGGTAGCCCCGCGGCAGCGGCCGGCTTGCGGGCCAGCGGCTTTAATGACAGCGAGGGGACATTGGCCGGCGGCGATCTGATCATCGCTGTGGATGGACAGCCGATCGCCGATCCCGATGCGCTGATCAACTATCTCGTATTCAAGACCGAGGTCGGCCAGACCATCATGCTAACGATAATCCGTGACGGCGGTCAAATGGAACTGCCTCTCACATTGGGCCAACGGCCGTGAGGCCGAATGGCCCGCGAGGGCGATTGCGCTCTGGAAGTCTCTAATCACACCCGAGCCGGCGGCCGACGGGTTGTCCGGTTCAAAGGCGACATAGCAGATAGGAGGTTTTCATGTTTAGCCAGGAGCAGATGCAAGAGCTGGTTTCATATGAGGAAAATGGCCACGGTGTCATCAGTATCTATCTCGATACCGACAGCACGCGCCAATCCGTGGAGGCGATCAAGTTAACCGCCCGGGGCCTCCTGAAGGAAGTCCCGCCCCAGCAAGAGAAGGATGCCCAAACCATCGAGCGCTATCTGGACCATAGCTATGACTGGTCCAAGCCGGGGTTGGCCTTGTTCTGCGGCAAGGGAGGCGAGTTCTTTCGCGCCTACCGCTCGCCCGTGGCCTTTCGGAATCGCATTCGGCTGACTGCGCGGCCGTATGTCAAACCCCTGGCCCACTTGCTGGACCATTACGCCCATTTCGGCGTCATCCTGGTCGACCGGGTGGGCGGCCGCTTTTTTGAGTACCATCTGGGTGAGCTTCAGGCCTCTGACGGCTTCAGTGGCGAGGAAGTGCGGCGGCTCAAGGACGGCACCGGCTCATCGGCCGTGGGTCGTCGCGGAGGTGACCCCGGCGTTGGAGCGAAGGGCGGCAAGCATGAGGATGATGTGGCCGCGCGCAACATGCGCGAATGTGCGGCCAAGGCGCAAGCGTTTTTCGCGGCGCGTCCAATTCGCCGGTTGTTCCTGGGGGGGACGAGCGAAAACGTCGCTCAATTCCGCGAGGTATTACCCAAGCAATTGCAAAGCTGTCTGGTCGGTGCCTTTTCCATCGAGCGTGATGCAGGGGAGGCGGAGGTGCGCCAGCGCGCGCTGAACCTGTTGCGCGAGGTGAACGCGGAACGGGAGGCGAAACTGGTTGAGCGCCTGGTCACCTTGAACGCTCAGGGAGCGAACGCTGTCGTGGGCCTGGACAAGTCGCTCCAGGCGATCTCCGACAAACGGGTGGATACGCTGATCATCAGCGACGGATTCAAGACCCCCGGTTACGTTCAAAACTCGTCCGGCTTTCTGGTGGCCAATCTGGCCCTCAGTCCGCTGACCGAATCGGAACTGGCGGAAACGGCCGACGTCGTCGAGGCGGCCGTGGCTCAAACAGTGTTCCAGGGCGGGCATGTGGAGGTCATTGCCGAGAATCCGGCCCTCGAAGCCGCGGGCCGAATCGGGGCTATATTGCGTTACTAGATTCGCCGGATTTCTCCATCATAGAGTAGCTATTGGCGGATGAGGCAGACCGAACGGGTTTGCTTCATCCGCCTGATGTTTTCAGCGGTAATTTGCGGGTATCGTGGACGCTTCAGGGTTCAGGGTTCGAGAGCCGAGAAGTAGTCGCGGATGATGCTTTGCAGGTTGACGGGGATGTTCCCGCCGCCCAGCGCCTCAAAAGCCGCGTCGCGATAGTCGCCGAACACCTGATCGTAGGGGACCTGGCTGCCGCCGGGCCTGTTTTGACCGATGCCCGAAGGCCTCTGATTGCCAAGCGGGCCGCATGCTTCGGGGTTGGCGAGGCAGAGCGCCTCCAGTTCGAGGTCCTGTCCCTCGCCGCTAAGGTCGGCCGCTCCAGGCACGAAGACGTTTTCCACATGGCCGCCACCCTGGCTGGGGCCACCCACGCTGCCCTGGGCGCCACCTTGGCCGCCCTGGTTGCCACCCTGGCTGCCGCCGCTTTGGCTGTTGCCCGGCGTGCTGCCCCCACCGCTGCCGGGTTGTTGCCCACCCGATCCACTCTGGGCCGTCTCGCCACGCGATTGGGCGAGTCGATCGGCGGCGCTTCCGGCTTGCTCGGCGGCGGCGGCCGACTGCCCCCGCTCGCCCAGAGTCGAAGCCACGTCGTTCATGGCATCCTGCGCGGCGGCACTATCGCCCTCAGCCAGCGCCTCGGCCGCGCGCTCCAGGGCATCGGCCAGTTGGGGATCGACCGCTTGCAGGCCAGCCGCGGCCTGGGCCAACTGTTCGGCCAGCGACGCTTGTTCCTCCGCGCTCAATGAATCGAGCGAATCGGCCAGCGCTCCGGCGGCCGCGGCGGCTTGCCCCATTTGCCCGGATTGCAACGCCCCGGCCAGATCGGACGTCAACGCGCCTCCCTCCAGATCGGTCGCAGCTTCGGCCAGAGCCTGCCGCAATTCTGCGTTGTCGAACTCCTGACTCAGCCCGCGCAGCTCTGCCTCGGCCTCGGAGAGCGCGGCCACGGCCTCCTCCCGATTGATGCCCGGCTGTTCCAGCGCGGCCAGCGCCTCATCGAGCGGCCGCTGCAAGGCCGCCTGCTGCTCGGCGGTCAGGCTGTCGTTGGCGGCGATCTCGGCCGCCAGCTCCTCCAGCGATTGCGCCTGCTCGGCGACCGTCTCGGCCACGGCGCGCTGCTCCAGCAGGATCGTCTCCTGGGGGTTGGGCAGCCAAAGCATGATGATCAACAGGGCCAGAGCGGCCAACACCGGCAGCCAGTCAGCCGGTTGTACTTTCAGGGGAAGATCGCGCGTCGTGTCAACGGCGGCGGCGGCATGGGCGGCGTCCCGCAGTTGTCGTATGGCGATCTCTTCCTCGACAACAAGCCGCCCGGATTGGATCTCGACGGCGGCCGTCATGCGCTCGCGCAGATTGAACTGCCGGTCGGCGAAGCGCGCCTTGTCGGTTGGCGACCGCCGGCGCAGCATGATAACCAGCCCGGCGACCGCCAGCCCAATGAGGGCCAGCGCCACGGCCAGCAATCCCAACTCACTCCGCGTCAGCAGCGGCCGCGTCCGGCTGAGCAGCGCCGCGCCCAGCGCGAGCAGCAGCCCGGCCAGCAGCCCGCGCGGAATACCGCGTAAAAGTTGCTGTTGACGTCGCCGACCATCCCAGCGGTTCAGGCTATAGATGAGGAGGCGGAGTTCATCGGGGATCATACGTCATTGATTTGTCGCACGCGTCGCACCGTGCGCCTGTAGAAAAAGACGGCTGCCAGTATGTGAAGGATGATGAATAATAGCCAGGGTGAGAAGAGCACTATATTCTGTCCGCTAACGCCAACGTATTGAGAGGTTCCGCTAACGTATTGAGAGGTGAAGAACAGGGTGTTCCGGTCAAGCAGGAAAACCTCGCTCACGATCAGCGTCGCCGGCAGATTAACGGCGGCTGCGACAAGTCCCGCATAGATCATGATGATCTCAAGGATGGGGTTGGTCGAACCGGACATCCCCCAGGTGGTGCCCAGGACGAAGACGCCCATGAAGGCCAGGATTGGGAGACCGAAGGTGATGAAAAGCGTCCCGGCGAGCGTCGCCACCGTGGCCGCGAGGGTGGAGCGCATCGTCGCCGAGCACCACAGGCCATAGATGGCGTAAGTAACGGCCGTGACGATGATCAGCAATTGCGAGAGAGCCAATTCGACCAGAGAAAGCCCGCCTACCAGAAAGGCGATGCTTTGCAAGGGGATGGAGACCAGCACAAGCAGGAAGATATAACTCAGGGCCGAGACCAGCTTGCCCAGCACAAGGGAATCGGCCGACAGCAGCGTCGTGCGCAGCAGGTCGAAGGTCTGCCGGTCGCGTTCGCCGCTGATGGCTCCGGCGGTAAGGATTGGCCCGACGAAGGTCACCAGCACCACTTGCACGCTGAGCACAGCGGCGAACAAGCCCTTGCCGGCGGTGTAGCCCGCAGTGCTGCCGGGCATGCCGACACTGGTGGTATAGGTCAGATAGACGAGAGTGATGACGCCGCTGAGGGCGAGCAGGTAGAGCGACAGCAACGCGAAGGCGCGACGGCCGCGCATTCGACTGCGCAGTTCCTTCATCGCCATCGGGTTATTGAACAGGCTCGCCAATCGTTTGCGGCCTGGCGTTGTGGGATTGAGCGTCGTTATCTCAGCCATCACACTCTCCAATTATACCCGGCCCGGTCAGGCGGCAGGGTGATTCTCATCGGCCAATCCGCGCGTCACCAACATGAACACATCTTCCAGGTCGCCGCGCTCTTCACTAAAAGAGACGACGGGCAGCCCGCGACCGACCATGCGGGCCAGCAGCGTGCTCATCCCGGCATCATCGCCGCCGAAATCGAGCTGGACGGTATCCGGCAGGGGGGTGTCGCCGGCGGCGGTCACCGATAAAACATCCGGCTGACCGCGCAGCCAGACTTCGGCCTCGGTCAAATCGAATGCGTCGCCGGGCATAAAGCGAACGGTGATCAGCCGGTGGGCGCGCAACCGGCTCATCATTTCCGCAACATTGCCCGAGGCCACCAGACGGCCGTTCTCGATGACGCCGATGCTGGTGCAGATGTCGGCCACCTCGGACAGAATGTGGGACGAGAAGAAGATCGTCTTGCCCATTTGCTGCAATTCCCGCAGCAGTTCACGCATTTCGATTCGCGCTCGTGGGTCGAGGCCGCTGGCCGGTTCATCGAGGATAAGCACTTGCGGGTCGTGGGTCAGTGTCCGCGCCAGACAGAGACGCTGCTTCATGCCCCGGCTGAGCGTCTCGACGTAGGCCTCTCGCTTGTGTCCCAGGTCAACCAACGACAGCAGATCATCGATCATCCCCGGCCGTGTCGCCGCCGGGATGTCATAGCAGGCGGCGAAGAAGTCCAGATATTCCCAGACTTTCATGTCCTCATAGACGCCGAAGAAGTCGGGCATGTAGCCGATGACCCGGCGAACGGCCTGCGGGTTGTCGATGACCGAATGTCCGGCGATGCGCGCCTCGCCCGAGGTCGGCCGCAGCAGGGTGGTCATCATGCGCATGGTCGTCGTCTTGCCCGCGCCATTGGGGCCGATGAAGCCGAAAACGCCGCCCGCCTCGATCGTCAGGTCGAGGTCTTCGACGGCCGTCAAATCGCCGTATCGTTTGGTCAGTCCCCGCAGTTCGATGATCGCCGTCATAATTTATCGCACCGGAATTTCCAACAGGAGCAGAGTTTGCCCCAATTGATTGGTGTTGCCCGTCACGGCCGCCTCCTGCGCGCTTTCCGGGAGCCAGCCGCCGAGGGTTATGATTTCCGTCGGGTCGGGAATGGATGCAGGGGAGATCATATCCGTGAAATAGGACTGAATAAGCTGCCACCGCGGCCAGGCGACCGGATCGGAATAATAATCAAATGCCCCCAATATGTGTTGGGGTTCGTTGACGAGCGGATTAAGATAATAAGATGTGCCGGAAGGAAACATCGTCGTGGTTGTGATCGTGGCTGTGGGCAGCCTCAACCCTACGGAACGCTCCTCTCCCGGCGGCAGATTCCCCAGGCTTTCCTGCATTTGACCGTAGATCAGAACGGCGTTCTCCAGTGTCTCGCCGGTTCCGTTTCGTATCGTGACTTCGATCTCGTCGCCCTCGGCCGACAATGTTGCCGTGGCTGAGAAGTCCGGCCGCGGCTGGTGGGCATCGACGATGAAGGCGGCCACCTGGCTTGTATCGGTGCGGACGCCGCTCAGCGTGAGTTCGTTCGTCCGTTGGATCGTATTCAGATTGCCGCTGCCGAGTAATGAGCCGTTCTGCCCGATCGGGTACGCGGCCGAATTGTAGGGCAGGGTGATGTCATAGTCCGCGCGTCGTGGCGAGTACAAGCCTAAGACAGATTGCGATCGGAGATATTCGCCATCGACGGAACCGAAGGCGACGGTCATGGTATTGAGCGTCGTGGCCATGCCCCGCGTGCGAAAGCCGGTGAAGAAAGTGATGGCGCTGAACAGCAACACCAGCGCAGGGATTGTGACCCAGGCCAGTTCCCGCCGGTTGATACGACGCAGGACCAAATAATTGACAGGCCCGATGATGATCGTATAGAGGAATAAAAAGAAGATGAGCTGCCAAACGGACGGCAAGCGCAGGCCGGGTATGTAGGAAACTGACTGCACGGCTGCGTAGCCGTCCTGAATGCCGCTTGCCCAAGGCGGAAGGAGTGGCGCGCCGGCGGCGATATTTCCCCACAAGAGGTCTGCGCCTGCCCAACCGACCAGAGGAGCCGCCTTGGGATCGAGCGCAAGGAAGGTGACCGCGCCACGGCCGTGGGTGCGAACCGCCAGCAGGGGCAGGCCATCCTGATGGATGAGGCTTTTGCCGCCGGTTAGATTGCTAACCGTGACCGGGAAAGGTCCGGCTACGGCGAGGGGTTCCCCGGCGTACTCGCCGAGCGAGGAGAGATCGGCGACGGATTCGACCGCGCTGACCGACACGGGCAGCAGATCGGCGACTCCGGCGGCCGTTTGTGGCCCACCCGGTCCGCCGGTGACGACCAATTGGCCGCCGCTGTCGATCCAGGCCCGCATGGCCGCCAGTTGCCCGGCCGTCAGGCGGCTGGTGTCGGTGTCGTCGATGATGAGTATATCCAGGGCGTTCCAGGCGGCCGATACCTCGGACAGATCATCCAGAGCGAGGAAAGCGACTTCGCCATTGGGCCCGCCGCCGGTGATGGCTTCCAGGAACGCTAACCGGCCCGCTTCGGGAGTGAGGACGCCATCCCGCCGGTCGTCGCGCCGGACACTCCTCAATCGTTTGGTGATGCTCTGCGCCGCGGCCGTTCCATCGCTGACCAGCTGGATGGTCACCCCGCTGCTTATTGAGGAAGGATAAACCACCAGCGGAACTTGTTTGACGGAGCCGGTGGGCAATGAGACAGGAGCGCTGTAGACCGGCATGTTGTCGGAGGCGTTGGCGGAGGCCGATACCAGGATGGTTCCCTCGATCGGCCGACCGTCGTTGCGTACGGTGACGATCACCGGGATGGCTGATGACGGCTTGTAAAGCCCGTCAAATCCGGCCCGCGCGTCCAGCTCCGGCCTCCCTTCCTGAGAGGGCGGCGAGACGAACAAGGCGAACAACCAGATGAACAGGATCGGCAAAGACATAGGCTAGATGAATTCGATGCTATAGGCGGCGATTGGTGCGTCGGGGCGATGGGCCTCGACCCAGGCGACGGACTTCTCCATGACCCGATGGAGATAGGCTTTATCGTTGCCGACGGCGGCCATGCCGATAACGGCCGTGCCCCAAACATCCTGGCCGTCCACTTCGGCTACCGACAGATTAAACTCGTGGTGGAGCCGGGTCGTGATGGATTTAACGATGCTGCGCTTCTCCTTCAGAGAGCGAATACCGTCCAGCTCCAGCGTTATCAGGCACGTGGCAATGAACATACGGACAATTGTCCACACTCGGCGTGTCGCGGCAAATGAGGATCAGGTGAGTCCGGAGGCGCGATTTGAACCTTCGGCAAGCCGAGGCGCGTAGAGTGTCAAGGTTATATAAACGATTATCTGGTATATTGGTGACATTATCATATTGTGGGTGGATTTATTGCCTTATGGACGATCGAGAGATTGAGTTGAAGTCGAAATATGATAGTGAGCCGGCGGAGGTAAACCCTCCACGCTCAAAAGCCCGCACTGTTGTGCTGGGGTTACTTATCCTGTTTTTGGTGGCGATGGCTTTTCTGGCGTTTTCGGTGGTTCGATTGGTGAATACCGTTAACGACGGGGCCGCGGCCGTCACCCAGCCACTGACGGAGCAGTTCCAGTCGTTGTTCGTGCCGGCGACGCCGGTCATCCTGCCCAACCCGGCGACAGTCGTGAAGCAGATCAACGATATGTCCCGTCTGGAGACGGCCTCCTATGAGATGGAGAAGGTGATCACCGCCGATTCGGAGCAGAAGGGGTTCCTGAGCTATTTCCTGGGCGAATCGATGATCTTCATCGCCTACGGCAAGGTTTATGCCGGGGTCGATTTCGCCCGGATGCAAGCGGCCGACCTGGTGGTGGTTGACCCTGACACGGTCATGGTTCACCTGCCCGCGGCAGAGATTTTCGCCGATATCCCCGTGCTCGATAACGACCGCTCTTTCGTGGCCGACCGCGACACAGGGCTGCTGACCAAAGCCGATCCCAAACTGGAGACACAGGTTCGCCAGGCGGCCGAAGCCTCCATCCGTGAAGCGGCCCAAAGCAGCGATATCCTGGATCGGGCCAACCTCAACGCGCAGACCTACATGCGCAACTTCCTGTCCGGCCTGGGTTTCACGGAGATTATCTTCACCCCCGACACCCCGCCCCCGGCCGAGCCGTTCCAACAGGAGATCCCCAAGGGGTATTTCCTGTTGCCAACGGCCACGCCGACTGCACCATAATCGTTGTGGGGCGGGCTTCAAGCTCGCCCCCGCAGACGATCAATTGGACGGAACGATCAACGGGCGCGGTCGTTGGCCTATGAAGATTCCCCCATCCATCCCTTATTTCAAACTCATCGTCGCCATCGTTGGTATCTACGCGGCCGCCTGGATGATCCTGGAAGGGGAACTCTGGCGCGACATCGCGTTGGCCGTGGCGGGGCTGGCGCTGGGCGCGGCGGCCTTCATTGTTCGGCGCTGGGGAGGGCGGACGTTGCCGCCCGCCAGAGGGGTGGCTTTGTTCATTGGCGTGGGGCTGTTGTGCGGGGTCGGGGTCGCCTTGCTGACGATTTTCCTCATGGCCCTCAAGACCGGCCTGCATGCCCACGGGCCGGAATATACACCCGCTGACATCATGTGGGTCTGGAACCAGTTGCCCGTCTGGGGCGGAGCAGGCGGTCTGATTGGACTTGGCGCGGGGCTGCTGCTTCTCGCTCGCGGCCGTTAGTTTGCCGTCGTTGACTTGTCTTGTCGGGAAGGAAGTTTCAGCAGATGCGCGGCAAAATCTCCCCCGCCAGCATATCTACCACCCGGGTGCTGCCGATGCTCGTTCGCAGCAACACGCGACCGGCGGGAGCGCTCTGCACGCGGCCGATGATCACCGCCTCTTCGCCGTAATGGGTGGCGCGCATGGCCGCCAGCACCGCCTCGGCCTCTTCCGCGGCGACGATGGCTAACAGTTTGCCCTCGTTGGCGATGTAGAGCGAATCGAAGCCCAGCATTTCGCAGGCCGCGGCCACGGGCGGCCGTACCGGGATGGCGTTCTCATCGAGCACGATGGCCACGTCCGATTGTCGGGCGATCTCGTTCAGGGTCGTCGCCACGCCCCCGCGAGTCGGATCGCGCAGTACGTGGACGCCGCTGCCCGCGGTCAGCATGGCCGACACCAGATGGTTGAGCGGGGCCACGTCACTGACCACGTCGGCTTCGAAGCCCAGTTCGCCGCGGGCGGCCAGCACCGCGATGCCATGGTCCCCCATCGGGCCGGAGAGGATGACGACGTCGCCCGGTCGCGCCTCCGCCCCGCCGATCGTGTAATCGTGGGCGATGACGCCGACGCCGGCGGTATTGATGTACAGGCCGTCGGCCTTGCCGCGCTGGACGACTTTCGTGTCCCCGGCGACGATCTGCACCCCCGCCTCGGCCGCGGCGGCCTGGATCGATTCCACTACGCGCGCCAGCACGGCCACATCCAGACCTTCCTCCAGGATAAACCCGGCGGTCAGATAGAGGGGCGTCGCGCCCATCATCGCCAGGTCGTTCACCGTGCCGCAAACGGCCAGCCGCCCAATGTCGCCGCCGGGGAAGAATAGTGGCGTGACAACGTGGGAGTCGGTACTGATGGCCAGTCGCCCGGGCGGGACGGTGACAACTCCGGCGTCATTGGCAGCGCGCAGCGCGGGGTTGTCGAACGGCCGCTGGAAGATGCGGCCGATCAGGTCGTGGCTCATCCTGCCGCCACTGCCGTGCCCCAGGACGATCTTCTCGTCATGGCGCAATGGCACGGGGCAGACGGGGCCTTCCATGTGTAAAGTGGGTTCGTCGTTCATGGTCTGATAGTTATGAATGAGAAACGCCGAGAGGTTTCCCGGGTAGAGGATTCCATTCGTCACTCGTCACTCGTAATTCGTCATTGGTCAGATGCCGGCCGTAGCGATAGTAGGCGGCGCAAGCCCCCTCGGCCGAAACCATTGTCGCGCCGAGCGGCGACTCCGGGGTGCACTGCTGCCCGAAGGCGGGGCAGTCATGGGGTTTCTTCAGCCCTTGCAGGATTTGCCCGGCGATGCACAGCGGCGATTCATGGGTATGGATCTCGCCTACGTTGAAGCGCGTCTCGGCGTCGAAGGCGGCGTACTCGGCCCGCAATCCCCAGCCGCTGGAAGGGATCGACCCGATGCCGCGCCAACTCCGGTCGCGAATCTCGAAGACCTGCTCGATGGCTTTTTGGGCCGGGGCATTGCCGGCGAAGGTGACGGCGCGGCCGTAGGCGTTCACGACCTCGGCGCGCTCGGCCTCAAGCTGGCGGACGACGGCCAGAATGCCGGTGGCGATGTCGAGCGGTTCGAAGCCGGTGATGACGATGGGCACGTGATACCTCTCGGCGATGACCGGGTACTCCCAATAACCCATGACGGCGTTGACGTGCCCGGCGGCCAGAAAGCCCTGCACCCGATTGGCAGGCGCGCTCAGGATGGCGTGCATGGCCGGCGGCACGCAAACATGGGAGGTGAGCACGCTGTAATTGGTCAGCCCCAGCGATTTGGCCTGCAGCACGCTCATGGCGTTGGCCGGGGCGGTGGTCTCGAAGCCGATGGCGAAGAAGACGACTTCCTTGTCGGGATTGGCCTGGGCGATCTTGACCGCGTCGAGCGGCGAATAGACGACGCGCACGTCGCCGCCTCTGGCGCGCACGGAAAACAAATCCCCGTCGCTGCCCGGCACGCGCAGCATGTCGCCGTAGGAGGTGAAGATGACGCCCGGCCGCGTGGCGATCTCGAGCGCCTTGTCGATCAGTTCCAGCGGCGTGACGCAGACGGGACAGCCGGGGCCATGCACCAGCTCGATCTCCGGTGGCAGCAGTTGGTCGATGCCGTGCCGGATGATGGCGTGGGTCTGGCCGCCGCAGATCTCCATAATCGTCCACGGTCGGGTGACGGTGCGACGTATTTCGCGGATGGCCGCGCTCACCAGTTCAGCATCGCGGTATTCGGTGACGTATTTCATGATTTGACCTTTGGTTGAGGCGGGTTGCAAATCCGCCGATTATGAGGACGGGTTACGACCACGCCCCTTCAGGCCCAAATTCCTCTTCGATATCGACCATCTCGCGCAAGGTTTCCAGCGTCAGGCGGGCTTCCTCCTCGCTGAGCAAGCTGATGGCAAAGCCGACGTGAATGACGGTGTAATCGCCCACGACGGCTTCAGGCACATAGGCCAGGCACGCCTCGCGCTGCATGCCGCCGAAGTCGATCCGACCCATCTTCAACCCTTCGGACTCATAAATTTCAGTTATTTTTCCGGGTACGCCCAGGCACATGATTCACCTTTCAGTCGCTGTACGATAATCAATGTATTCAGATTTATAGGACGCCCTGTTTTCCGATCTCGCCTTTGGCCACGCGGGCTGCGGCGACGGCCGCCTGACCAAGCGCCAGACCGCCGTCGTTGGGCGGCACGAGACGGTGGACAAGGACATTGAAATGATCGGCTTCCAGCAGGGCGAGGCTCTTGCGGAGCAGGGTGACGTTTTGCCACACGCCGCCGCTGAGCACGACGTCATTCAATCCGCGCTCGCGGCGCAAGTCGTGGCAGACGTCGCGCACCAGTCGGGCGACGCCGTTGTGGAAGCGGGCGGCCACGCGGCCGACATCGACACCTGCCCGTATATCGGCCAATAACGCCGTCCATGCCGGAGCGGGATCGATGATACCCTTCGCATAATCTAACAAATAAGATGCGGCCTCGTGGCCATCGACCAGCGCCTCGAATTCAATCGCCGCCTGGGCTTCATAGTTGACGATAGGCCGAATGCCCGCCAGCGCGGCCGCGGCGTCGAACAGGCGCCCCATGCTCGATGTCGGCGGAGCGTTCAGGCCGCGCGCGATCTGGCTTTGCAAGGCGGTGAGATGATTATCCCCCAGCCGACGGCCGTAGCTGACCGGGGCGAAATCTTCCTCCCAGGTGATGCCCGCGGCCGACAGGTGGGCCAGGGCCATGCGCCACGGCTCGCGGATGGCGCGATCGCCGCCGGGCAGAGAGACATAGCGCAAATGGGCGGCCCGCTCGTAACCGGCATAATCGGCGATCAGGAATTCGCCACCCCAGATGGCTCCGTCGTCGCCGTAGCCGGTGCCGTCGAAGGCGACGCCGATAACCGGAGGGCGGTTATTAAGTCCATGCTCGGCCATGCACGCGGCGATGTGGGCATGGTGGTGTTGCACCTCGATAAGCGGCCGTCCTTCCCGTTCGGCACGCTCGCGGGCATAACGAGACGCCAGATAATCCGGGTGCAGGTCGCAGGCCAGCGCCTCCGGGTGCACGTGGAACAGTCGCTCCATGTGGGCCACGCCTTCCTCGAAGGAGCATAACGTCTCGTAGTTCTCCATGTCGCCGATATGCTGGCTCAGGAAGGCGTAATCGTCCCGGGTGATGCAGAAAGTGTTCTTCAGTTCGCCGCCGGTGGCCAGGATTGGCCGCGTGGGCCGCGGCAGGCGCACCGGATAAGGGGCGTAACCTCGTGAGCGACGTAGAGGCATCATCAGGACACAACCGCCCTCATCACGGTCATCCCCCGTGACGACGACGCGCATCACGGAATCATCGCAGCGGGTGTGGATGTCCCGGTCATGGAGCAGGATCGCATCAGCCAGGGCCGCCAGTCGCTCGCGGGCATCGTCATTAGCGCAGGCGATTGGCTCCTCGCTCAGGTTGCCGCTGGTCATGACCAAGGCGTCGGGGAAGCCGTCCGCTCGCTCCATGAGCAGGTAGTGGAGGGGGGTGTAGGGCAGCATGACGCCAATGTTGTTTTGTCCCGGCGCGATATCGTGGGCGAGGATGGAGTCGTGTCGGCGTGCCAGCAAGACGATCGGCCGCGCGCCGGATTGCAGCAACTCCGCTTCGGCGGCCGTCACCCGGCAATGGCGCCGGACGGCCGCCATGTCGGGCATCATGACCGCGAAGGGCTTGTCGACCCGCAGCTTGCGCCGGCGCAACTCGTCCACCGCCGCCGGATCGCTCGCGTCGCAGGCCAGATGGAAGCCACCCAAGCCCTTGATAGCCACGATCCCGCCGTCGCGCAGGAGCTTGCGGGTGGCCTGGAGCGCGTCCTCCCCCTGGCACGCCAGGTCGGGGTGTGATCCGGGCTTTTCCAGCCATAGATGCGGGCCGCATTCGGGGCAGGCAATGGGCTGGGCATGAAAGCGCCGGTCCAGTGGATTGCGATATTCGGCCGCGCACTGTTCGCACAGCGGGAAGCCGGCCATCGTCGTCAGCGGCCGGTCGTAGGGGATGTCGCGGATGATGGTATAGCGCGGGCCGCAATGGGTGCAGTTGATGAACGGATAGCGATAGCGGCGGTCGGCCGGATTGAATAACTCGCGCAGGCAGTCGGGGCAAATGGCCATGTCCGGCGAGATGGGCTGAAATGCGCCCTCTTCGGGCATGGAGGACAGGATGTCAAAGCGCTCAAAGCCGTTCGGCGGGCGACGGCTTGCTTCCAGATGGTCGATGCGGGCCAGGGGCGGCAACTCGGCCGTCAGCGCCTCGCGGAAGCGGGTCAGGTCGGCATCGGGGCCATCCACTTCGATATCCACCCCCGAGGAGGAGTTGCGCACCCAACCGCTAAGGCCGTAGCGTTGGGCCAAACCGTAGATAAACGGCCGAAAGCCAACCCCCTGCACAACGCCGGAGACATGAACCCGCAACCCTTGTCGTTCGCCGTCCTTATGCGGCCTCGCATCGATTGCGTTCATGGGCGCCCCTCGCGGCTTTCAGCGCGCCTCCGCGAACGCTTCAACCTGCGCCGCAACCCAGTCGATCCAGGCTTCCACTCCCTCGCCCGTGCGGCAAGAGAGCGGGAACGTGGTTAACCCCGGGTTGAGCGCGGCCGCCCCGCGCCGAAAATAGTCCATGTCGAACTCGACGTAGGGCAACAGGTCGATCTTGTTGATGACCAGCACATCGACGCCGCGATAGGCGCCGGGGTATTTATAGGGTTTGTCGTCCCCTTCGGGCACGGATGCCACAAGGACGCTCAGATGGGTGCCAAGGGCAAAGTTGATCGGGCAAACCAGATTGCCGACGTTTTCGACGATGAGCAGGTCGGTGTCTGCAAGGTCGAGCTGGTCGAGCGCGCCCTGCAGCATGACGGCGTCCAGATGACAATCGCCGCCGGTGTTGATTTGCACGGCTCTGGCTCCGGCGGCCGCGGCGCGGTCGGCGTCAAGGCTGGTGGCGATGTCGCCATCGATGGCCGCCAGCCGGAACCTGTCCGCCAGCCGGCTCACGGTTTGTTCCACCAGGCTCGTCTTTCCCGCGCCGGGTGAGGCCATGAAGTTCAGGCTGAAGACGCCGGCGGCATCCAGACGGGCGCGATTGTCGGCCGCCAGACGCTCGTTAGCGCCCATGATTCTCTCTACAACTGGTACGCGTTCAGTCATCATATCTCGTTGCCTCTATGTTTCGCCGATGGGAAGCGCCGCATGTTCTTCTGTGGTGACCTCGATCGACTCCAGATAGAACTCATCACCGGCGAGGATATCGATCTCAATCCCGCCACAAGCCGGGCAAGGCAGGTCCTCGCGAGGGCTATAGGTGTGGCCACACGTCCGACAGCCCAGTCGGCCGGGGATTCGCCGGAAATGGAGCCTCGACCCGGCAGCCGGGGTGCCATCAGTGAGGATGTCCCAATAGAACTGCACGGACTCATCGACGATGGTTGACAGGTCTCCGATGACCAAATAGAGATCGGTCACTGCTGATGCGCCGGCTGCCCGACTGTGGCGCAGGGCGATCTCCAACAGGCTCTCGGTGACGGATAGTTCATGCATGGCGGCGACCCTATCGGCAGCCATTTTGCTTGCCGTTGAGCATTTGATCGAATGAAACGGTCGTTGCCGTTTCAATTAATACTATACGATTCGACGGCCGATCTGATGAG
Source organism: uncultured Ardenticatenaceae bacterium (assembly GCA_964466135.1). Classification (GTDB taxonomy): domain Bacteria; phylum Chloroflexota; class Anaerolineae; order Promineifilales; family Promineifilaceae; genus Promineifilum. Next base: position 23,850 of record CAYXNH010000015.1, read on the forward strand.
TGACGTTTGTCACTCGATCGGCTTATCAATGTCATGAATAGCCTGGGCGGAAATTGGAGGGAATCGAGCGTCAATCGAGCGGCAGGCGACGCAGGACGATGACGGTGTAATCATCGGCCTGGGCCGCGCCGGCCGAAAATTCATTGACGGCCTTGAAGATGGCGTCCAGCAATTCGTCGGCGTTGGACCATTGTCGTCCGGCCAGAATGGCCTCCAGTCCTTCGTCGTCGAGGAAATCGCCGTGGACATTGCGCGCCTCGGTGATACCGTCCGTGAAGAAGATGACGAAGTCACCCGGTTGCAGGAAGCAGAGCTTTTCTTCGGGAACGAAGCTGTCGAACGCGCCGAGCACGATCCCGCGCGCCTGGAGCAGTTCGATGTCTCCGGTGCTTTGTTGCAACCAGATGGGCGGGTTATGGCCGGCGTTGGCATAGATCAGGCAGTGTATGGCCGGGTCGAGCACGGCATAGAAGGCGCTGAGGAACAGCGGTGATGTTTCGTCCTCGCGGATGAAATGATTGACTCGCTGCAAGGCTCGCGACGGATCGCAGCCGTCCAGAGCGTAGGTATGCAGCAAGGTGCGCGAGACGGCCATATAGAGCGCGGCCGGGACGCCCTTGCCCGTGACATCGGCGATGACGATATGGAGGCGGCCGGAGCTGTCGGGCTGGAGGATGAAATCATACAGGTCGCCGCCCACCTCGCGCGCGGCGCGGTAGCCGGCGGCGAACTCATAGCCGGGAACGGCGGGGCAGTCGCGGGGCAAGAGGCTAAGCTGGATTCGGCGTCCGATCGCCAGCTCTTCCTCCATGCGTTGCCGCTGGACCTCCTCCTCCATCAGGCGGCGGGTCCGGACCGACATGATGTTCATCACGCGCAAGGCGAATTCCGGCGAGCGGCTGATGAGGTCCCGGAAGTCCGCGCGGTTCAGGCGAATGAGGCTGGATTCTGTAGTTGCGATAACTGTGGCGCTGCGCGGCTGGTCATCGACCATCGCCATCTCACCCATAATCATCCCTGGGCTGAGCGTGTCGATATACCGACCCTGGACGGTGATGGCCAGCTCGCCCTCGAGCAGGACGAACATTTCGTCGCCCGGCTCGCCCTCACGCACGATCTCCGTGCCCGCCGGTACCGTTACACGTCTCGTCTCGGAAAAGAAGAGCGCTCGTTCACCGGGAGTGAGGTGCAGAGAGGAAAGCGCTGAGGAGGATGACGTGTCGGTCATGGGATCGTCGGCGTCAGGGTTGGGGAATCCCAAGCACGCCGCGCTTGAGAAATGTCAGCTCGTTGAAGCCATCTTTGGAAACGGAGTAGTTGAGTTCGTCAGTCAACCGTCGCATCATATGGACGCCAAGCCCGCCAAGCGGCCGCTCCTCCAACGGCAAGCTGATGTCGGGCGGGGGAACGGTCGTCGGATCGAAGTGGGGCGCGCCATCGATCAGGCGAACCAGCAGGTCCTCGCCCTCCGCTTCAACGCTGACGACCACATAACCCGGCCGGTCATCATAACCGTGAAGGAGGGTATTGGTGACGGCCTCGTTGACGGCCAGCACAAAATCTCCGGCCACGTCCTCGTCACCGCCCAGCGCCAGGGTGGCTCGCTCCAGAAATTCGCGGATATCGTTCAAATCCCGTACCGTGGCGGACGAGTAAGCGATCGATAGCGATTTCATTTGAACGAATTAACGGCCTCAGAAGCGGTGTCGAAAACGTCGAGGAAGATGTCGTAACCGGCCGTGGACAGGGCCTTCATGCCGTTTTTGGATGGCTGCACCAGTTTGAGGTGGGGCGATTTATAAACGCCGCGAGCGATATCGCGGACGGCCGAAGCCTCGTCGGCCGGGTCAGCGCTGCGCAGCATCATATAGACCGTGTGGATGACGCGCAAACCCGCGCTGCTGATGTAGTTGACGTGGCTCAAATCGAGTACCAAATCCCGCATGCCGCTCTGAAACTGGTCCTGAGCCAGGCTTTCCAGAGGTTCATTAGCGGTCAGATCGCCCCGTAGTTCCAGTATTGTGACCGGTTTTGCCCCTTTTTCATGCCAAGTGGTTATTTCCATTTGTATCGCCTCCCGGACTGTTGATGTGTGTGGCCCGACCGGCATATGATAAACCCGGCCGGACTATGGAGAAGAGTTCGGACATCCTGTAGCGTGGTATATAGTACATAGTCGAACGTCACCGGTCAATCTGGCGGCGAAATTTGGGCGCGGCCGTCGCCACCGGCCGTTTGTGTCGCTAACGATTGGGACGCGACGTAGAGGATGATCGCCGCCGCGGCGTTGACCGAGTAGGAATCCACGCCGGCGGGCATGGGGATGGTGACGGTGTGGTCGAGGGTTGCCTGGATGTCGGGCGGCAGCCCGCCGGCCTCGTTGCCCATCAGGATAGCTGTGTCTCGCCCTGGCCAGTTGAATTTCTGCAGAGGATTGGGGCCGCCCATGAGGGTTTCGCCGTCGGCAGCCTCCCCGGCGGCCGTGCCGACGACGGCCACAGCGTGGTCGCGCAAGTCGGCTATCATCTCCGCGGCCGTCTCATACTGAATGACCGGCAGCTTGAAGATGCTCCCTCGGCTGATTCGTGTCGCTCGCGGGTGGTAGGGATCGCCATCGCCCACGGCCAGCAAGGCGGTCGCTCCTCCGGCGTGGGCTGTGCGCGTCAACGCCCCCACATTACCCGGGTCAGCGATATCGACGGCGGCGAGTAACAGCCTGGCGGGGGAGACGGGCTGATGCGTATCGACTGTCGGGAGATGTGACGCAGGCAAATCGGACAATCCAATGCGCGGCGGCAGTTTCACCAATCCCAGGATCCGTCCGAGGTCGCGCCCTTCAGTCAATTCGGCCAGGGTGTTATCCGGGGCGGTCAACACGGGGCAGTCGGCGGCAGCCAGTTCATCGAGCAGCCGCCGAGGGCGTGGATCGGTGCCGTGAGCCAACGCTTCGGCGACCAGGACTGCCTCCAATGGCGCCCCAGCGCGCAACGCCCGCTCCACCAGGCGCGTCCCCTCGATGGAGTAAACGCCGGCCTGGCGACGGCCGCGCACGCTGTGGACTCGCCTGATCATGGCGATGAGGCTTTGTGGCGAGCGGTAGGTGGTCATGGTGGTCGATTGATTTTACCCGTCGCCGTGGCGGTTGGCTATTGGTGAGGTTCTTCACGTCGTAATGCGGTTCGCAACGATGGATTGATTCGGGGTATAATCGCTCAAGATCGAGCGGCAGAACTGCCCGACCGGATGCCTATGGATGTAATTTTGACCAAGGCGCAAGAGGCCTTGTTGAAAGAAACGCGCGACGCTCTCGGCCGATTGCGCGATGTGCTGGCTGCTGGAGGGACCGATCCCGCCGGGCGCGCCGCCTTGGCCGAATCGATCCGCCAACTGGACGAGCTGTTCCTCCTGGTTATCGCCGGGGAGTTCAACGCCGGCAAATCGGCCTTCATCAACGCCTTGCTCGGCCAGAAGTTGCAGCCTGAAGGCGTGACGCCCACCACCGACCAGATTTATCTCCTGCGCTATGGCGAGACGTCCCAGCGCATGCCGGGCGAAAACGGGGTCTGGATTCAGACCGCGCCGGTCGAACTGCTCAGCAAGCTGACTGTCGTCGATACGCCGGGGACCAATGCCATCGTCCGCGAGCACGAGGCGCTGACCTCCGAGTTCATCCCCCGCAGCGATCTGGTGCTGTTCATCACCTCGGCCGATCGCCCGTTCACCGAGAGCGAGCGCGCCTTCCTGGATCAAATCCGCAACTGGGGCAAGAAGATCGTCCTGGTCATCAACAAGATCGATATCTTCGACAACGAGGCCGAACTGAGCCAGGTCATCAACTTTGTTGGCGAGGCAGCCCGGTCGCTCGTCGGTGATGTGGCCGCCGTCTTTCCCGTCTCGGCCCGACTGGCGCAGGCAGCCAAGAGCGGCCAACCCGACAAGTGGGCCGCCAGTCGCTTCGAGCCGCTGGAAAGCTATATCCGCGATACGCTGGATGACGAGGGACGCTTCCGTCTGAAGCTGCTTAACCCGCTCGGGGTCGGCGGCCGCCTGATACGAGAGCAACTGGACGACCTGAATGCCGATCTGGCCACGCTGGCCGAGGACAGCTCGTTGCTCGATGACGTTCGCGGGCAGATGACCTACTACGACGAGGACATGCAGCGCAATTTCAAGGCGCGCATCGCCGAGATCGATAGCCTGCTCTATGCCATGGAGAAGCGCGGCAACGACTTCTTCGAGGATCGGCTGCGCATCGGCCGAATCCCCGACCTGTTACGTTCCAAACAACTGGAGCAGGACTTCCAGGATGAGGTGGTTGCCGACACGCCGCGCCAGATCGAAGATCGCGTGAACGAACTGGTCGACTGGATGGTTCAGCAGGACTTGCGTCAATGGACGGCCGTGGCCGATCATCTGGGCCGGCGGCGCGACGCCTATCAGGGGCGCATCGTCGGCGACTCGCCGCGTGAGGGTACGCTGGCCTGGGATCGCGGGCGATTGATCGACTCGATCGGCCGCTCCACAAGGCAGGCCGTCGAGAGCTATGACCAGACCCGCGAGGCGGCCGAGCT
>CAYXNH010000016.1:0-28368 GCA_964466135.1 uncultured Ardenticatenaceae bacterium
GCCGGGCTGGGTTCGTCGCCTACGGAGAGTGCTAATGCGAGTATTCATCACCGGTGCGACAGGTTTTGCCGGTTCACATCTGGTCGATCTTTTGCTGGCTGGTGGTCATGACGTCCTGGCTCTGGTGCATGAGGCCACCAGTCATCAGGGATTGCCGCAGCACGAACGGGTGCGACCGGTTATCGGCGATCTGCTGGATCCCGATGGACTGGCCACGACCGTGAGTCAGGCCCGCCCGGATGTCATCTTTCATTTGGCCGGGCAGGCTTATCCGGCTCGCTCGTGGCTGGAACCGGCGCAGACTATTGCCGTCAACACCGGCGGCACGGCAAACCTGTTGCGTGCCGCTGCTGAATATGGCCGGCCTCGGGTTGTTGTTGTCACAAGTGCGGAGATCTATGGCCCTATCTCCTCCGAAGATCTGCCGCTGACGGAGAGGACGGAAGCGCACCCGCGCCATCCGTATGGCGTCAGCAAGCTGGCCGCTGGAGAACTGACCCGAGCCTATTGGGAGCGATATGGGTTACCGGTCGTTGAGGCGCGACCATTTAATCATATTGGTCCGCGGCAGGCGCCCGGCTTTGTCGTTCCTGATTTCGCCTCCCAACTCGTCGCCATCCGATTGGGGCAGAGCGCCCCTGTCATCCGCGTCGGCAACCTGGAACCTCAGCGTGACTTCACCGATGTGCGCGATGTGGCCGCCGCCTATCTGAAGTTAGCCGAGGCTGGGCGACCGGGCGAGCCTTATCTCATCTGCTCCGGCCGCCCAATCTCCGTGCGTACTTTACTGGAGACACTCATCATCATCAATGGTGTCGATGTGGAAGTCGCCATCGACGAGCGGCGCGTGAATCCCAGCGATATTCCTTGCCTCTATGGTAGCTACGGGAAGATCGAGGCCGATACCGGCTGGCGACCACAGATTTCCCTGCGGCAATCGCTGACCGATGCTCTGGCAGATTGGGAAGCCCGCCTGCACAACTCCTGAACCTGTCGTGGCCAAAGATAAGGAACGGCTCGATATCCTTCTGGTGGAGCGCGGTTTGGCCGAAACACGGACCCGCGCTCGGGCCTACATCATGGCCGGTGAAGTAACCGTCGACGGCCGATTAATCGACAAGGCGGGCACGGCCGTGCTCCGCGACGCCCGGATCGAACTAAAAACACCCATGCCCTATGTCGGCCGTGGAGGCTACAAGCTTGCCGGGGCGCTTGATGCTTTCGGCATCGAGGTTGAGGGTCTGACATGCGCTGATGTTGGCGCGTGTACGGGTGGTTTTACCGATGTCCTGCTCCAGAGAGGAGCGGCACGAGTTTTCGCCATCGATGTCGGTCAGGGTCAACTCGATTGGAAACTGCGCCAGGATGAGCGGGTGACCGTCATGGAACGCACGAATGCCCGCTATCTGGATACGCTGGCCGATCCTGTCGATCTGGTTGTCATCGATGTGTCGTTCATTTCGCTGAGGCTCATCCTTCCGGCGGTGCGAAAGTGGCTTGCGCCAGCGGCCGATGTCATCGCTCTGATCAAGCCCCAATTCGAGGCTGGACCGGAGTCCGTCGGCAAGGGCGGCGTCATCCGTGATCCGGCCGTCCACCGCATGGTATTGACCGACGTGTCAGGTTGGTCCGTTGCCGAGGGCTGGCGTGTCACAGGGCTGATTTCTTCTCCCATTCAGGGTGCGGACGGCAATACCGAATTTCTTGTCCGGTTGCAGCGAGGGGAGCAAACGCGGCTGTTATCCGACCTGATTGATGAGGCGATGCGCTAGATATCGGTGCGTTGTTACCTTGACAGCCACTCGTTCCCCGAAACAAACCGACACCCACCAGTCCCGTTACTCAAATCCTCCATTTTGTTATACTTAGGCCCATGGATCAAAGCAGGATACGCAATTTTTGTATCATCGCCCATATCGACCACGGCAAGTCGACCCTGGCTGATCGCCTGTTGCAAGCGACCGGGACCATTTCCGATCGCGAGATGCAGGCACAGGTGCTCGACAGCATGGACATCGAGCGGGAGAAGGGCGTCACAATCAAGGCTTCGGCCGTACGAATGAACTATCGCGCCAATGACGGCGAGACTTATGAGATGAACCTGATCGATACCCCCGGCCACGTTGACTTCGCCTATGAGGTTAGCCGGGCATTGCAGGGTTGCGAGGGAGCCATCCTCGTGGTCGATGCCACGCAGGGAATCGAGGCCCAGACCCTGGCCAACCTTTACATGGCTGTGGAAGCCGACTTGGAGTTGTTGCCCGTCGTCAACAAGATCGATTTGCCCGCGGCCGCGCCGGAGGATGTAGCCGAGGAAGTGGAGAATATCACCGGTATCCCCGCTGAGGACGTCATCCCGATCAGCGCCAAGACCGGCGTCAACATCGAAGAGGTGCTTGAGGCCATTGTGCGTAAAGTCCCGCCGCCCAAAGGCGATCGCAACGCGCCCTTGAGAGCGCTTGTCTTCGATTCTCATTATGATTCCTACAAGGGCGTCATCGCTTATGTTCGCGTGTTCGAGGGCGCTATGCGCAACCGGCAGTTGATCAAGATGATGTCCAATGATGTGGTTGTTGAACCCATCGAGATCGGCATCTTTAACCCCGGCATGATTCCTGTGGACGAATTGACCGCCGGGGAAGTTGGTTATATCGCTACCGGCTTGAAGACAGTCCGCGAATGCCGTGTGGGCGACACCATCACCACACGTGACAAACCGGCTACCGAGCCTCTCCACGGCTATAAGGCCGTCAAGCCGATGGTCTATGCCGGCCTCTACCCCAGCGATGGCGAGGATTATCCTCTTTTGAAAGAGGCTCTCGAACGCTTGCAACTGAATGATGCCTCGCTGGTTTATGAGCCGGAGACATCCAGCGCGCTCAACTTCGGCTTTCGCTGTGGCTTTTTAGGCCTGTTTCATATGGAAATAGTCCAGGAACGGCTTGAACGTGAGTATGATTTGGACCTCGTAGCCACAGCGCCTAGCGTGGAGTATGAAGTCGTCATGGCCGGCACCGACGAAGTTCGTTTCATCGAGAGTCCGGCGGATCTGCCCGATGAATCCGCCATTGCCGAGATTCGCGAGCCGTGGATGCGCGTCCAGATCTTCACTCCCGAAGAGTTCTACGGCACGGTCATGGACCTGGCTCGCAAGCGGCGTGGCGAGTTCATCAAGCAGGAAAATCCGGCTCCCGGCCGTGTGGTGCTTCATTACTACCTGCCGTTGGCCGAGATGATCATCGATTTTTACGACAAGCTAAAGAGCGGAACCCGAGGCTATGCCTCGATGGATTATGAATTCGATAGCTATCGTGCCTCCGATTTGGTCAAGCTGGAAGTGCTGGTGGCCAAGACGCCGGTCGACGCGCTGGCGATGATCGTTCATGCCGATGACGCCTACCACCGCGGGCAGCGTCTCGTCACCGAATTGAAAAACCTCATCCCTCGCCAGATGTATGAGGTGCCGATTCAGGCGGCGACGGGCAAGCGGGTGATCAGTCGGGCCAATGTTAAGGCGTTACGAAAGGACGTTCTGGCAAAATGCTATGGTGGCGATATTACCCGGAAGAAGAAACTCCTGGAGAAGCAAAAGAAGGGTAAGAAGCGCATGAAGATGATCGGCAATGTTGAAGTGCCCCAGGAAGCATTTATGGCGGTGTTAAAGTTGGGAGAAGATTAGCCCCGGCAGCCTGCATCTGTCTGCGTTGCTTTGTTTCCATCCCATCGAGAGGTTCGCTCATGATAAGCGTTAATCACGCATGCCCGGCTTGCGGTTCAGCCGAGATGCATGTTTTCTACAAAGTGGCCAATGTCCCGGTCAATAGCGTGTTGCTGGTGACGAGCCGTGAAGAGGCATTGAATTTCCAGACTGGTGACATCACCCTGGCTGTTTGCCCGGCCTGCGGCTTCATCTCCAATATCACTTTTGACGAGGTGTTGACTCAATATACGGCCCGATATGAGGCCACCCAGGGGTATTCGCCCACTTTCAATAAATTCCATCGGGAGCTGGCTCAGGACCTCATCGATCGTTACGACCTGCATGGCAAGGACATCATCGAGATCGGTTGCGACAAAGGCGATTTCATCACCATGTTGTGTGAGATGGGTGACAATCGCGGGACAGGGTTCGACCCGGCTTATGTCCCCGGCCGCCATCCCAGCCCCGCGGCAGACCGCCTGACCTTCATCCCTGATTTCTATTCGGAGAAATACGCCAACTACCATGCCGATTTCATCTGTTGCAAGATGACCTTGGAACATATCCCTGATGTGGGTGACTTCATCGCCACAGTCCGTCGTTCGATCGGCGAGCGCGGCGACACGATCGTCTTCTTCCAGATCCCTAACGCTCGTTATGTCCTGGGCGACATCGCCTTCTGGGATATCTATTACGAACATTGTTCCTACTTCACTAAAGGCTCGCTGGCTCGTCTCTTCAGAGCCAACGGATTCGAAGTCAGAGATTTGTGGACAGCCTACGACGATCAATATCTGATGATTGAGGCGCGCCCCACGAACGGCGCGTCGGTCGACGAACTGCTCCCCGATGAGGAAACCCCGGTGCAGACGATGGAGTTGGTCGAGTATTTTGTTGAGCGCTATGAAGTTAAGCGTGACGAATGGCGGCACGAATTGGCGCGCATCAAGTCGGCCGGCCGGAAGGCAGTGCTATGGGGTGGTGGCTCCAAGGGGGTTGCCTTCCTGACGACCCTCAACCAGACTCTGGAGGATATCGCCTGTGCCGTCGATATCAATCCCATCAAGACCGGCACCTTCATGGCCGGAACCGGACAGGAGATCGTTGCGCCGTTGTTTCTGAAGACATATCGCCCGGATGTGGTCATCATCATGAACCCCATCTATCGTGAAGAAATCAGCCGCGACCTTGCGGCTATGGGTCTCTCGCCGGAAATCCGAACCTTGTAGGCGACCGCGACTGTCAATTACCAGCTATGAAAAAATCACTCCCCATTTGTCCCGGCTCTGAGGTCATACCTCTCATTGAGATGAGCCGACTGCCTGTTCATTGCAATGTGCTCTGGCCCACGCGCGAGGCGGCCATTGATGCCCCTCGCGGTGACCTTCATCTGGCTTACCTGGCTGGCTGTGGTCATACCTATAATCTGGCCTTCAACCCGTCCCTGATGGAGTACACCCAGGAGTACGAGAACTCACTTCATTTCTCGCCCCGTTTCCAGGAATATGCCACTGCTCTGGCCCACAACCTGATCGATAAATACGATTTGCACGACAAGGATATCGTCGAGATTGGTGCGGGGAAAGGCGACTTCCTAATCATGTTGTCGGAAATGGGGGGGAACCGCGGCTGGGGTTATGACCCGAGCTATGTGCCGGAGGAGGGCTATACTGCGCCAAACGTAACCTTCGTCCAGGATTTCTACGGTGAGAAATACACACATCAGCGGGCTGATCTCATCGTTTGCCGCCATGTACTGGAGCATATCGAGGATCCCGATGGCTTTATCGATCAGGTGCGTCGAGCTGTCGGCGATCAGCAATCGGTCGTCTTCTTTGAAGTGCCCAACTCTTTGTGGACCCTTAGGCAGGGTGGCATCTGGGACATCATCTATGAGCATTGCTCCTACTTCAGCCCTCTCTCTCTGGCCTATCTCTTTCGCAAGCATGGCTTCCGCGTGCTGGCCGTCAATGAAGTATTCGGCGGGCAATTCCTGACCATCGAGGTTGAGCCGGAACAGGAGGGCAGGGGAGCGAGGGAGCAGGGGAGCGGAAGCGAGTTCCACGACGAACTGGATGCATTGGCGGCCGACGCCCGCGTCTTCGCCGAGAACTATCGCGCCAAACGCGACGAATGGCAGACTCGGCTCCAGTCTCTGGCGACTGCCGGCAAGCGTGGCGTCGTCTGGGGCGCCGGATCCAAAGGCGTGACGTTCCTCAATGCGATGAACGCAGGCGATGAGATCGTTGCCGTCGTCGACATCAACCCGCGCAAGCAGGGAAAGTTCGTCGCCGGTACGGGCCAGCAAATTATCCCGCCCAGCCAGTTGGCTGAAATCCAACCCGATTTCGTCATCATCATGAACGCCAATTACCGCGAGGAGATTGGCGGAATGTTGAAGGAAGTTGGGGTGAACTCCGAGATTCTGGTAGCGTAATATGAGGGTGATCGCGGAAGAGGGAATGTCTTTCCGGCGGGTCGCATATGGTATCAACCCTCGCGCTGGCCTGCTTAGACCGGATGTCAAGACATCAGCGCTATCTGAGCGTTGGCTGTTTGCGTTCGTGGCGCACTTGTCACCCGGCGATCCTTGGCTATAATACTTCCTTGGCGGAAAGGTACGACGTTATCGGCACGACGGCCTTTCGGCTGAGGTAATATATCTCTCAATCGAACGACATTAATTTACGGAGGATAGAGATGCCCTTGACTGTGGCAGAGAAAGCCGAATTAATTGGCAATTTTGCAACGCATGAAGGTGACACCGGTTCGCCTGAGGTACAAATCGCGCTCATGGACAAGCGAATTCGCCAGCTCCAGGAGCACCTGAACGTCCACAAGCATGATGAAAGCTCCCGGCGCGGGTTGCTTAAGCTGGTGGGCAAGCGTCGGCGCATGCTGGCATATTTGCGCAAGGAACACCCGGATCGTTATCGCGAGATCATCGGCCGACTGGGCCTGCGCCGTTAATTTAAAACTGGAAATGTGAAAAGGGCGAAGTCAAATTCGCCCTTTTTATCGGAGTAGATCACCGGCAAGGTTTAGGAATTGGGTATTGTCTCTTACCCTATGGTAGGGTGTAAGAGCCAATCCCCAGTCCCTAACTCACGATCTACTCCTCTATCAACTTATGCGGGATCGCCTATCCTGACAAGAGCATCCGCAGTGCGATGAACGGCAGCGCCGATTTGGCTGCCTGTTCGTCGTTTCTGCTGCTTGGGTTTGGCCGGCACCGCGAATTGCATTGAGGAAAGTTGGAATGAACCAAGATTCTGTATTTACAACAACTGTGGGGGGGCACAAGCTGACCATCGCGACCGGTAAACTGGCTGAACAGGCCGGCGGCGCGATCACCCTGCAAGTCGGCGAGTCGATGCTCCTGGCCACGGCTACAATGTCGAAGAATATCCGCGAGGGGCTGGACTTTTTTCCGCTTAGCGTTGACTTCGAGGAGAAGATGTACGCGGCCGGGCGCATCCCGGGAGGGTTCTTCCGCCGCGAGGGTAAGCCAACCACCGAGGCCGTGTTGACCTCCCGCCTGACTGATCGCCCACTGCGGCCGTTGTTTCCCGACAGCATGCGCAATGAGGTGCAGGTCATCGTCACAACCCTGTCTTCGGACAGCATCCATCACCTGGATATCATGTCGGTCAACGCCGCCAGTGCCGCGTTAACCGTCTCCGATGTGCCCTGGAACGGTCCGGTTGGGGCGGTTCGCGTCGGCTACATCGATGGCGAGCTTGTCGCCGATCCAACCATCCCCGAGATGGCCAACAGCACGCTTGACCTGCGTATCGCCGGCACGCGCGACGCCATCATCATGGTCGAAGCGGCCGCAGATGAGATCCCCGAAGACCTCATTGTCGAAGCGTTGGCTTTCGGCCACCAGGCCCTCCAGCCGATCATTACCCTGCTGGAGGAAATGCGCGCCGCCGTCGGCAAGGAAAAGCGCCAGCCGACCATCTCCGAGATCGATCCGGCCATCGTCGAAGCGACCAAAAACCGTATCGATAATCGTATCGCCAAGGTCATCGCCAATACGACCGAGCGTGAGGATCGTAACGAATCACTCGACCAGCTGCGCGAGGAAGTTGTCAACAGCTTTATAGAGGAGGATGAGTCGATCGATCCCAAGAGCGTGCGTGAGGTCTTCTCTGATGAGATTAAGAAGGCCGTTCGTCATCGCATCCTCTACGACGGTATCCGGCCCGACGGCCGCGATTACACGACCATTCGCCCGCTTTCCTCGGAAGTCGGGATCAGTCCGCGCGCTCATGGCTCCGGTCTGTTTCAGCGCGGGCAGACCCAGGTCTTGTCCATCGTCGCTCTGGGCACTCCGCGCGAGGCACAGAAGCTCGATGGGCTGTCGCCCGAAGACAGCCGTCGCTATATGCACCATTACAATTTCCCGCCGTTCTCCACCGGTGAGACGTGGCCCATGCGTGGCCCCCGTCGCCGCGAGATCGGTCATGGGGCGTTGGCCGAGAATGCCCTCCTGCCGATGATTCCGTCGGAAGATGAGTTCCCCTATACCATCCGGGTCGTGTCCGAGGTTTTGTCCTCGAACGGCAGCACCAGTCAGGCCAGCGTTTGTGCTTCCAGCCTGGCTCTAATGGACGCCGGTGTGCCGATCAAAAGACCGGTTGGCGGCGTAGCCATGGGGCTGATCACTGACGGCAACAAGTACGCCGTTCTCACCGATATCCAGGGCCTGGAAGATCATCTGGGCGATATGGACTTCAAGGTCGCCGGCACCAGCGAAGGTATCACTGCCTTGCAGATGGACATCAAGATCAGCGGCCTCGACATGGGCATTATGAAGGAAGCTCTGGGTCAGGCTCACGTTGGCCGCCTTGAGATTCTGGATTCGATGCGGAAGACAATCTCCGCCCCTCGCAAGGAGCTTAGCCTCTATGCTCCGCGCATGCTGACCATCAAGATTGACCCCGAGAAAATCGGTGCGGTCATCGGCAAGGGCGGCGCGACCATTCGAGGCCTGGAAGAGGAATTCGAAGTCTCCGTCGATATCCAGGAAGACGGCACGGTCTTCGTTGCCGGCGTTGACGGTCAGAAGGCCGAGGCGGCTCTTGAGCGCATTCATATGCTGACTCACGATCCCGATCTCGGCGAAATCTTCACCGGCAAGGTCGTCCGCATCACCGATTTTGGCGTATTCGTTGAACTGGCCCCCGGCCAGGACGGCATGGTTCACATTTCCCAGCTGGCATCCGAGCATCTGCAACGCGTAGAAGATGCTGTGAAGATGGGCGATGAAATTATGGTCATGGTTACCGACGTCAGCGGGGAGGGCAAAATTCGTCTGTCTCGCCGCGCCGTGCTTGAGGGCTGGTCTTTGGATGAGGCCCGCGCCCAGGACGCTGTTCGCAAGGGCAGTGGCCCGCGCAGTGGCAATGGCGACCGCCGTGGTGGTGGTGACCGCCGTGGCGGCGACCGTGGTGGCGATCGTGGCGGCCGTTCTCAACGTCGCTAATCTGAAAGTCTGAACCGAAGGGGATAACGGGCGGTGCTCGTTATCCCTTTAGTTCTCCTTTGGGTCAGGAGCACCAACTAATGAAAAAATTTGGATTGTTCCTCTTGCTACTGCTACCGTTGACGCTGATAATCGCCGCGGCGTGCAGCTCAACCCAATCGGGGTTGGTGGAGCAGGAGGGGCTTGAAGGCCCTTCGACACAGGCGACTACGCCCGCCGATTCCAATGGGGTCGGCGAGACAGCGGCCATTGAATCCGGAGCTGCCTTAGGGGAGACTGAAACCGGCGATCCGACGCTGCCCCGCGAGCGCGACTGGAAACTCGGCAATGTGGTCGATCCCGTGGTAACGATTATCGAATACGGCGATTTCCAATGTCCCGGTTGCGCCGGATTCGCTCCCCTTCTGAAGCAATTAGCCGACGCGCATCCCGATGATGTGCAGGTGATATTCCGCCATTTTCCCCTGACGAGCATCCATCCCAATGCTCAAAAGTCGTCCGAGGCGGCCGAAGCTGCCGGCACGCAGGGAAAATTCTGGGACTACCACGACCTGCTATTTCAGCGCCAGAATGAATGGAGCGGCCTGGATGCCGCCTCCGCACGCGACTATTTTATCGCCCTGGCCAAGGAACTTGGCCTCGATGCCGACCGCTTCACCACTGAATTGGATGATGGAACCTATGCCGGGTACGTCTCCAGTCTGGAGCAAGAGGCCATCGGCCTGGGGCTGCCCGGCACACCATCGGCAATTGTCAACGGCCGTCCCGTTCCGGGCGAGAGTCTGCCCCGGGATTTGGAAACCTGGGAACAATTTATAAACGAGGAAATTACTATGAAAGATTTGGCGGCTCGCCAGTACAAGAACGCGCCGGAGATGACCATCAACAAGGACGCGCAATACCTTGCTCACGTCAAGATGGCTTCCGGCAAGACATTCACCATCGAACTATTGCCCAAATCAGCACCTCAGACGGTCAACAGCTTCGTCTTCCTGGCTCGTAACGGGTGGTTTGATAACGTCGCATTCCATCGGGTCATCCCCGGCTTTGTGGCCCAGACGGGCGACCCCAGCGGCACCGGCCGAGGCGGCCCCGGCTATTACATTCCCAATGAGATCGATCGAGGCCTTTCGCATAATTCCAAGGGTGTCGTCGCCATGGCTAACGCCGGTCCCAATACCAACGGCAGTCAGTGGTACATTACCTATGGCGATGTGAGCCAGCTGGATGGTTCATACACGATCTTCGGCCGTGTCATCGAGGGGATGGACGTCGTCGAGGCAATCACGCCCCGGGATCCGCAGCGTAATCCTAACGCACCGGCGGGCGATCTGATATCGACCATCACTATCGAGGAGATTCTGCCGTAGTAATTCTCTTGGCACCAGTCGGATTACCCCGACTGGCCTAGCATTAAAAAAAGGATGCTCAGATGACTCGACGGTCGTTGTCCCCGACTGAGCCGTTAGTCGAGCGAAATCAATACCGGCAGGGCGGTCGAATCCAAAGCCAAATCCCCGATTTCGAGGAAGTTCGGCCGCGCCTGCCTGTTCCTTTGTTCCCCGAAGATCCCGGCTGGGAGAAACTTTACTGGTCGGCCTGGGATGACCTATGGGGCCGGTTCCGCTTGCCCCTTGAAGGCTCCTCCCTGATCGCCGGATTTACCCTGCCTAAGCCCGGCGGCAATATCGAGATGTCGACCGCCACGCTGGTCACGCAGTTGTCCGGCTACATCCCCGGCACTTTTAACCTCATCGACTTTCTGGACAACTTCTATGCTGTTCAGCATGATGACGGCTTCATATGTCGCGAGTTGGACTCGGAGACAGGTGCGGATCTTTTCTATCCCTTTGAGCCAAACAGCACTGGCCCTAACCTTCTCGCCTTTGCTGAATGGAGACACTTTCGGTTGACCGGTGATAAGGAGCGTATTGCTGAGGTCTTCTGGCCATTGATTGCCTATCATTGCTGGTGTCGGGCAAATCGTACCTGGCCAAATGGTTTATACTGGACAACCGGTTACGCTTCTTCACTCATCAATCAGCCGCGCGTGCCCGGCGGCCGTTATCACCATCGACATTGGGCTTGGATCGATGCCAGCGCCCAGGCAGCGCTCAGTTGCACACTGCTCGAACGGATGGCTATTTTGTTGGGTGAGCAAGATCTGGCTGAGGAAGTCGCTGCCGAACGAGCCATTCTGCATCGCGCGATCAACGCCGACATGTGGAATTCAGCGACCTCTTTTTATCATGACGTCGACCGCAATGGCCGCTTCAGTTCGGTCAAGAGCATCGCTGCCTATTGGGCCCTGATGGATGGTCAACTTGTCCTCAAAGAACGGGTCGCGGAGTTCGTCCAGAACCTGCGGGATTCCTGGTCTTTTCGCGTCCCTCACGTCCTTCCCAGCCTGGCGGCTGATAGCGAAGCATATAACGGCCGCACGGGGAACGGATGGCGTGGGGCGGTGTGGCCGTCGCTGACTTATATGACCCTGCGCGGCCTCAAGACCACTGAGAATCATATGCTGGCCCACCAACTGGCACTCAATCATGTTGATACTGTTTGCCGCGTGTTCGAAAGCACAGGTAATTTCTGGGAGAATTATCTGCCCGAAGCACCCGGACCGGCTGAACCCGCCATTGTTGATCAGACCGGCAAGACCCCGTCGGCCGTTATCGCCATGCTGCTGGAGGATGTCCTGGGGGTATCAGTTGATTGGCCGTTGCGGCAAGTCACATGGCGGCGTTATCTTGAGCGTGAACAGACGTATGGCGTGACAAACTTGCCGCTTGGCAACGAGGGAACGGTGGATCTGCTGGGCGATGGGGAGACTGTTCACATTAGCACCGATGTCCCATTCACCTTTACGGTTTACCAGGGCCAGGATGTCGTCCAGATGGCCGTGCCGGCCGGCGATCTTGAACTTTCACTGGAATAAGACCCGCCATCGCTGGTAGGGACATCTCCCGATTTCTATGTATGGCTTTACAGCGGCCACCATTAACCTGAGCGGCCGATCCAACCGGTGGCCGGCGCGCCGCCATTTGCTGGTCGGCCAACTGGTCGATGCGGCGCCCGATATCGTCGCTCTGCAAGAAATTAGTCTCTCTATTGGTCAGGGAGTGTGGCTGGCGCGACAGGTCAATATTCGTTTGACGGGTGATTCCCGCCGTCCCTACCGCATCATACAGTATCGCCATTCCCAACTTCGCCACTTTTTTACCGGGGTGGGCATCATGTCATGCCTGCCTATTATTTATCACGATTCGTTGACGCTCGGCATCAACGGTCAAGTCGCTATTAGAGCCAACATCGAGTTACCGGCGGGAGCTGCCGGTTCGAGACGCCAGTCACTTGACTTTGTCTCCGTTCGCTTGCATCATGGTGCCGGTGGCGACCAAACCCGACTTGAGGAAGCAATGGATCTTGTCGGCTGGTTAAATGAAAAACGACGGGTACCGTTACAGGTGATCGCCGGAGATTTTGGCGGAGCTTCGGACAAACAAGCCGCCGCCTATATGCGTCAGTCGTATCGGTCCGTCTATGCCGAAGTACATGGCCGCGATCCTTTGGCGACATATCCGACAAACCTGCTGCAACCGCAGCCTATCCCGGCGGAATGCCTGGACTATGTGTTTATCTCGCCCGCGGTGCACAGCGTGACGACCGCCACCATTTTTGGCGACAAATCGGCCGTTGATGATGATAAACTATATCCCTCCGACCACGTTGGTCTGATGGTTGGCCTGGAGGTTTAGATAACGAGTGGAAAAGCGTAAAGAGTTAATCTCAGTTGTCGCGCCGGTCTATAACGAGGAGGTCGTCCTCGATACTCTCTATGAGAGGGTTAAGGCCGTTATGGTTGGCGCTGGAGAAGAATGGGAGCTTGTCCTGGTTAATGACGGCAGTCGTGATAAGTCGGCCGAGGTAATTGCCCGATTGCACGAGCGTGATCCGCGGGTCAAGGGCATTAACTTCTCCCGGAATTTTGGTTTCCAGATCGCCGCAACCGCCGGTTTGGATTTCTCCAGAGGCGATGCGGTGATCCTGACCGACGCCGATCTGCAGGATCCACCCGAGGTTTATCCGGCGATGCTTGCGCAGTGGCGTGCAGGCTATGATGTGGTTTACGGCGTCAGGGCCAGTCGGGAAGGGGAGACATGGTTTAAACTGGCTACAGCCAAGCTCTTCTACCGCCTCATCCATCGCATCACTAGCATCAACATCCCTCTCGATACCGGCGATTTTCGGCTAATGGATCGCCGCGTCATCAACTCGTTACGTGGCATGAACGAGCGCAATCGCTTTCTGCGTGGCATGATCCCGTGGATCGGATTCAGGCAAATTGGGGTGGAGTATCATCGGGAGGCCCGCTACGCCGGAGAGGCCAAATTCACCAGCGTGAAGAAAATGCTGCCCTTCGCTCTCGATGCCATCACCAGCTTCTCCTACTTTCCACTTCAGTTGGCGACGATTCTTGGTTTCATCACCGCGGCGGTCAGTGTCATCAGCATCCTGGCGGTGATCCTGATTCGCTTATTAGCTCCGCACGAACCGCTCTTGGGTCAGGCTACCACACTGGTCGTCGTCCTGTTTCTGGGGAGTGTGCAACTCATCAGCCTGGGTATTATCGGTGAGTACCTTGGCCGCATCTACGATGAGGTCAAGGGCCGCCCGCTCTATCTGATTCAGGATAGCTGGGGGTTGGATGAGTCGCCGCTTGGCCGATTTGACCCGCCAATGGATATCAACAACGTCACCGGATAATGACCTTGAAGATCAGCCGCCGATCTCCGACATCACACGATTCATGGGGATGATATCTTTATCCAATTGATGGCCCCAAGGCTTCCACCAGATCCCTTTCCTGAGGATGTCGATCATCTCGTTGTCGGTCGCTCCTGCCCGGAGTGGTGTCAGTAAATCGACCTCTTTCTCGCTCAACAGACAAAGGCGCAGGCGGCCGTCGGCCGTCAGTCGTGTCCGGTTGCAGCTGGCACAAAATGGATGGCTGACGGAACTGATGAATCCGATTCGCCCCGGCGCCCCCTCAAGGCTGAACAGGCGTGCCTCGCCATCCAGCTTGCCGGGGTCTACTGGTGTCAGTGGCCCTAGCTTATCTTCGATTGTTCTGATTAGCTCATTCTCAGTCACGACGCCCGCCAATTGGAAATCAGCCACGTCACCAAACGGCATCATTTCGATGAAGCGGATCTGCCACGGCCGATTCAGACTCAGGCGTGCCAGCTCGATGACATCATCCGTGTCATTATAATTGCGGACAACGACGGCGTTGAGCTTGATCTCCAGGCCGGCTTTCTCGGCCGCCTCAATCCCTTCCCATACATCCTCGACCTTGCCCCACCGGGTCATCTTCTTGAACTTGTCGGGGTCAAGGGAATCGATGCTTATGTTGACGCGTCGTAATCCTGCTCTGGCCAGCGGCTCCGCAAGACGACCTAGCAATATTCCGTTCGTCGTCATGGCGATCATGTCCACGCCGGGTGTCGCCTGCATGCCTTGGACTATCTTGACCAGATTAGCCCGAACTGTCGGCTCTCCCCCCGTCAGTCGGAATTTTCGGAACCCGATTTTGGTGAATAGATTAACCAACCGCAGGATTTCATCATCCTGAAGAAGTTCGCTATGCGGCCGAAAAATCATATTTTCGGGCATGCAATAGACGCATCGGAGATTACAGCGATCGGTGAGAGAAATTCGAAGATAATTGATATTTCGGCCGAAGCGATCGGGGGCCATGGGGTAACTTACCTTGCTCTGAGTTTGCGGGAATGGTCATGCCTGCCCCGCTCGGGTGAATCTATCCGAGATGGATTACGAGGTCAATTAATCCTCGGTTGAATAATTATCAATATTATCATAAAAAATGGCGTATGAGAAGTAGTCTAATCGGCGGCTATCCGGCGGGAACAGAAACGACGAATTATGCATCAAAATAATATAATATGAATGCAATCATGAGGCATGCGCCCTCTATGATAAGGTTAGAGTGTCAAGTTGAATAGACAATCCATATTGCCGGGCTGGCTAAGCGCCCTGCTATCGATCGCATTTGTGATATCGGCCGGCGCCGTGTTGTTTTTTGCCTATCTCACAGTCCAACATCTCCTTAGCCAACCCTCTGACACGGCCGAGAATGTGGAGCAACAGGGTGAGATATCTTCAGAAGGCGGTGGCGCGTTGGCTCCGGTCCCGATCGTCGAAGGAGCTATATCGATAGCGCCGACCCCGCTGCCGACGCCGGCCGCGTGGGAAGGGGATGATCGCGTCAATATCCTGTTGCTGGGGATCGACAGACGGCCAGGAGAGGCTTTTGTTTCGCGGACCGACTCGATGATGGTTATCTCCGTCGATCCGAAGAGTGATTCGGCTTCGGTGCTCTCCATACCCCGCGACCTATACGTCCAGATTCCCGGCTATGGCCAGGATCGAATCAACACCGCGCTTGTCTATGGGGCGCGTGAGGGCGATTACCTCGACGGTGCGGTACTGGCTATGCAGACCATCTCGTACAATCTCAATATACCGATCCATCACTTTGTTATGGTGGACTTTGGCGCGTTCACTCGTTTCATCGACACCCTCGGCGGTGTCGACATAGAAGTCCCTTATGATATTAATGATTCCATGTATCCGGATATGGATTACGGCTATGATCCTCTTTACATTCCCGCCGGGATGAATCATTTTGACGGGACGCTGGCTTTGAAGTATGCGCGCACGCGCCATGCCGATAGTGATTTCAATCGGGCTTACCGTCAGCAACAACTGCTTTTTGCCGCCCGCAACAAGGCTCGAAGCCTGGGTCTGGGTGAATTGCTGATGCGCGCGCCATCGCTCTATCGTGACCTGGAGGGCGGGATCCGCACCGACTTTAGTCTGGAGGAACTACTGCGACTGGCAAAAACGGTGGGAGACATCCCCGCGGATAGCTTGCAGAGCGCTGTGCTCGATCAGGATTATGTGACCAGTTTCCGCACGCCCGGTGGCGCCTCTGTGTTGCTTCTTAATACCGAAACGGCTCTGCCGATGATCCGCACGCTGTTTGGCAATTGATCGTATACTATTGGTTTGATCTCGATCGCCCTGGAGACCTCGTTTCAAGCGAGCTTCAGAGGATTCTTAAGATCAGTCGCCCATATTAGGGGGCATTCGAAGAGTTTATTTCGTTTTTAAGCAGCAACATAATGAATCACATCCAGTTCAAAGAACGCCTGCAACAAGGCCCGATCCTGATGGATGGCGCATTCGGTACGGTTCTCCATGACCGCGGGGTGGCCATCGATCAGTCATTTGATTCCGTCAATCTCAGTAATCCCGCTCTTGTAGCCGAGATCCATCAGTCATATATCGATGCTGGGTCTGACCTTATTGAAACCAATTCCTTTGGGGCTAATCGGTACAAGTTGGCTGAATTCGGCCTGCAGGACAAGGTAGGGGAAGTCAACCGCACGGCCGTCTCCATCGCTCGCGGGGTCATCGCCGACTCACATCGGGAAGTCCTGCTGGCTGGATCTGTCGGCCCGCTTGGTGTGCGCCTGGCCCCGCTCGGCCGGGTCACATTCGCCGAGGCGGTCGAGGCTTTTGCCGAGCAGATTAGCGCTCTGGTTAGGGCCGAGCCCCAAGGGATCGATGTGCTCATCATCGAGACCATGTCCGATGTCAAGGAGATCGAAGCCGCCGTTGCGGCCGCTCGCTCGGTCAGCGTCGATATCCCCATCATCGTCGAAATGACTTTCACGCGGGATGACAAGACTATCCTTGGATATCCGCCCGATGCCATCGCCACCGATCTGACCAAACTCGATGTCGATGTCGTGGGTATCAACTGTTCCGGTGGCCCGGCCCAGGTTCTGCGCCTCATCAGCATCGTCCGCCAGATGGCTCCGGAGATGCCGGTTTCGGCTTCGCCCAATGCCGGCTGGCCGGAGCAAATGGGAGGCGGGCGTGTCGTCTATCCGGCCACCCCTGATTATTTTGGCGGATACGCTCGTGCGTTCATCGAGGCCGGGGTCAACCTGATCGGTGGGTGTTGCGGGACCACTTCAGCCCATATTCAGGCCATGCGCGAGGCAATCGACACCCCCGGTGATAGTCCCTATACCATTGGTGAAGTACGTTTGGTGAGCCGCCCGGGTAAGGCGACTGTCGCTGTGAGCGATCGGCCGACCCAACTGGCGCAGCATCTGGAACAGAAGCAACTCATACTGACGGTCGAGATGAACCCTCCCAAGGGTGTCGCTCCCGAGCGCTTGCTGGCCGGGGCACGCATGCTCTGCGACGCCGGGGCTAATTTCCTAAACATTGCCGATAGCCCATTGGCTCGCATGCGTATGAGCGCCTGGGCGGCCGCCTATCTGGTGCAGAAGGATATCGGCGTGGAGACGGTCCTTCACTTTCCTACGCGCGGCCGCAACCTCCTCCGCATTCAAGGCGACTTGCTGGCCGCCCATGCCATGGGAATCCGCAACCTGTTTGTCGCGATGGGCGACCCGACTCGTATCGGCGATTTTCCCGAGGCGACCGACTCCTATGATATCGTGCCGACAGGCCTTATCGAGTTGATCAAAAGCAAGTTCAATCAGGGGCTGGATAAAGCGGGACAGTCCATTGACCAACCTACTTCATTTGTGGTCGGTTGCGCGCTGAGCCTGACTCCCAAGGACGTCGAGGCGGAGCTAAAGCTGCTGCGCAAGAAGGCCGAGCATGGCGCGGACTTCGCCCTGACGCAACCGGTGTTTGATCCTCAGGCAGCGATTGAGTTTCTGTCGGCTTATGAGCGAACCTACGGCGAACCACCGCCGCCCATCCTGGCGGGCATCAAGCCGCTGTACAACAGTCGCAACGCTGATTTCCTGCACAATGAGGTGCCGGGACTCTATATCCCTAAGGAGCAGCGAGAGCGAATGCGCCTGGCTCAGGCGCCTCAGGCAGAAGGGGTCGAGATCGCCCGCGAGATCGCCCAGACATTACGGCCGTATGTGCATGGCTATTACTTCATGCCCGCATTCGGCCGCTACGATCTTGTCGCCGATGTACTGGATGTGCTCCGTCAGAATTAACGGCCCCATCTGACCGCCTGGCCGGTCGATTATTGATATCTCTTGTACCGGCCACTATTTGTGGCCGGTTTTTATTGGATAAATTATCTATAATGTAATTGTCATCATGAAACAAGAGGCGAACTTCGATGAGTGAAATGTACACAATTGTTATTTTTGGGGCGTCGGGCGATCTCACCCATCGTAAACTCGTTCCGTCCCTCTATGATTTGTTTCGTAAAGGCAAGCTGCCGGAGAAAATCCGGATCGTCGGTGTAGCCCGCACTGACTATACCGATGAAACCTATCGTGATTATGTGGAATCCGGCGTGAAAGAGTTTGCCAAGGATACCTATGACCAGGGTACCTGGCAGAAGTTTGCCCCAGTCTTCAAATATATTCAGGGCGATTTGACCAAGCCGGAAGAGATGCAAGCCATCGACAAGGTCCTCTGTGAAATGGAGGAGGGGCAACCCGGTAATCGGGTTTATTATCTGGCAATTGGACCGCAGTTGTATGAGAAGGCCATCGCCAATCTGGGTGCAGCCGATATGGTTGTAGAGACACAAGGTTGGCGACGGGTCGTCATCGAAAAGCCATTTGGCCATGACCTGGCTTCCGCGCAACACCTCAATCAAGCCATCCATCAGGTTCTGGATGAATCACAAATCTATCGTATTGACCACTATCTGGGCAAGGAAACAGTGCAGAACCTCCTCGTCTTTCGTTTTGCTAACTCGCTCTATGAACCGGTGTGGAATCGTAACTACATCGATCATGTGCAGATCACTGTGGCGGAGACGGTCGATGTCAGCCAGCGGGCGAATTTTTATGATTCCGTCGGTGTTGTGCGCGACATGATGCAGAACCACATGATGCAGTTATTCTCTCTGGTGGCGGCCGAGCCACCCTCTTCGTTTGATGCCGAAGCGATCCGTAACGAAAAATCCAAGGTACTTAGCGCGATTCGCCCCATTAAGCCGGAAGATGTTGAGGATTGCACCGTACACGGTCAATACCGGCAATATCGGGATACCAAGGGCGTTGCCCCCGGATCCAACACGCCCACCTATGCGGCCGCTCGTTTCTATGTTGATAATTGGCGGTGGCAAGGCGTGCCTTTCTACATGCGCTCCGGCAAAGCCTTGGCGGCCAAGGTGACGGAGATTTCCATTTTCTTCAAGCGGCCGCCCCATGTCATGTTTCCCATGACACCGGGCAGCAAGCCTGAACCCAATCGCCTGTCTATCTGCATCCAGCCCGACGAAGGCATCGATTTTACCTTTCAGGCCAAGGTTCCGGACACCGCGGCCGAGATGCGTTCGGTGGAGATGCAGTTTAACTACAAGGACACGTTCGGCGCCCAATCTATCCCCGAGGCTTATGAGCGTCTGCTGCTGGATGTGATCAAGGGCGATGCCTCCCTCTTTACCCGTAGCGATGCCATCGAGTTATCATGGAAACTGGTTGATCCGATCATCGCCGGGTGGGAACTACCGAGTGCCCCGCCGCTGTATTTTTATGAGTCGGGCACATGGGGCCCGAGCGAGGCTGATCGACTGATCGCCCACAATGGATATCACTGGGCACAATGTTGCGATGGTAATAGTTAAAGCTGGATCCGCTATGGTTAGGAACGGTCGTCGTCTGGCTTACGTTCCTGCAAATAGCGATACAATACCCCGAGCGCCGTGGCCGGTTCCGCCTCCTGATCGCTCCGCTGCCGTCGAGTAGCTCGGCTGCGGCTGATTTGCAAAAACCGACGCGCTCGCGTCACGCCGACATAAAGTAGTCGCAGCCGCTCGCAGATCGTCTCAATATGGGCTGATTCCGTCGCTGTCCGACCGGGATAGATGCCCGCCTCGCCACGCATCAAGTAATACAGTTGGGCCGTCACTTCGGCGTTTGGGTCTCCCCCCAGAAAGTCCTGGATGCCCAGGAAGGGGCCTTCCAGGCTACCGGGAATCCATAATCCATCGATCCCGACCAGAAAGACAGCGTCCCACTCCAATCCTTTTCCTTTGTGTTGCGTTACCAGCGTGATACGCCCTTTTCCGGGTTCATAGCCCGAATCATCTCGCATGACATTGAGCGTTCGCCGCCCATTCGCTACCGATTTAAGTTGTGCCACCAGTTCGGGTAATCGCCAATCCGGTTGCGCTTCTCGCCATTGTCGCAGCAAAGTGGCAATTTGATAGGCGATAGCCAGGTTTTGCTCCTGGCCGGTATCGTCGTTATCGGCCGCTCCGGATTGAGATGCGAATAACTCATCAGCCAGAGCAAGTGTCAGGTCGTCGATCGGTAGCGTGCGCAGATCGAAATTATTGCGAAGGAACCCGGCCAGTCGCTCCAGCCGATCGATATCCTCCTCAGTGGCTACGCCAACCGGCAAGGAATCATTTATTGATTTATCATCCTCTTCAGGAAAGAGGAGTATCTCGGGCTGGACACTTCGCAGTAAAGTCTGAAAGCGAGAGGAATCTCCCGCATCGATCTCGTAATCAGGCCCGGTCTCGCGCAACTCCGCCAGGCCGCTTTCGGCCGCCATCAACGCTTTGGTATCCAGAGGGTCGGCCAGCACCGAGAGGACCGCGTGGATCGCCGCCGCCACCTCACGCTCGCGGCTGCTGCCCCGCAACAGGTTATCGTAATCGGCTTTGAGCGCGTCCAGGCGTTGGGCAATTGCGAATCCGACCTGATTTGTTGGCACGAGGATGGCGATGGTGTGCTCAGGTTGTTGCCGAGCGTATTCCGCCGCCAGTTGGGCCACGGTCGGCACCTCTTCGTCTTCGCGATGTTTATAGACGCGAATTTGTATATTCGCTTCGGTGTCAGGCGGGTTGGGCTGGCTGTCGCCCGGTGGAGTGGGCAAAATATCCTGTCGCCGAAAGGCGTCATGCCGTACTTCAGGCACGGGGTGGCTATCGATGGCCCAATTCAGCAGGGCATTAGCTGCGCCAATAATGAGTGGGGCCGAGCGGCCGCTGTTGGGCAAGGTCTTGGCCGTCACATCCGGCCGGTCGATGAACTTCGCGAAGAATCGTGGATGGGCGGCCGTAAAGGTGCTGGTAATGGCTTGGTTTGGATCGCCGACTCGCACCCAATTCCCTTGCGGCCCGGTCAGTTGGTCCAGCAAAGTCTCTTGCAGCGGGACACTGTCCTGAGCTTCATCCTCCAGGATGAACGGCCAGCGTTCCCGCAGACCCTCAACCAGATCAGGTCGATAGTCCAGCAGATCGGCCGCGCGCCAGATGAGATCGTTGTAGTCCAGGCCGCCTTGACGCGACAGCGCTGCCTGGTAACGACTGTAGATGCCGGCCATCATGATCATCAAAGGGGAGCGAGCGATATTCGGCTCATCATCAGCCCCTTCAAACTTGTCATACCCTTCGCGGATGGTGGCCAGGATTGAATCGGGCGTGAAGCGTTCGTTTTTGGCGGCGCGGATAAAAGTAGCCGCTGTGTTGGCAAAGGTGTCGCGCCGGCGAGTGATCGTTTGCGGGCTGAGCTGCCGATTTGATTCGGGTAAAAACGCCTCCCAGAGGCGAGGGTTGTCATTTATCCAGCCGTCAACGCTTCCCTCCAGGATCTGCTGGCTCAGAACTTCATCTATAACAGCTAATTCATCTCCTGATGTCTCTCCGGCCCAACGAACGATCTCGAGAGCCAAGCTATGCAAGGTGCGTACATCATAGCCTGTATCGGGCAACTCCATATCCAGCAATCGTCTGCGGATACGCGCACGAAATGTATCCACGCTGGTATTGAGGAAGGTGACAACCAACACCTGCTGTCCTGCTTCGGAATCGATGCGGCCGTCGGCGATGAGCCTGGCCGCCAGCAACGACAAGGTGAAAGTTTTGCCGCTGCCGGGCACGGCGCTGACGGCCATGCGGCCGCCACTGTAAGCCAGGACTTCTTCCTGAGCCGGACGTAATCTTAAGCGAGGGGTTATCGTTGAGTCGTTCATTTTGGAGAAGTGTACCGACATCCATTATAATCATGCTTTCATGCCCCCGCATCCCGGGGACTTTTCCTTACACACTGAAAGCATTACAGAAATCACAAGCTTCGCAAAACGCCGGCAAGAAAAGCGGCGAGGCGGGCTTGTGGAGTATGCGTCATCTGCCTGTTGGCCTCTGCATTGGTTATGGGTAAAAAAGCGAAATTTCGAACCATTATTTTGTTGGCCGGTTGGTTGTTGCTGGTGATTGCCCAGCCGACTATGAGTGCGCTGGGACAGGCCGAGCCCAATCAGCCGCAACCTCAGGCCGATGATGAATTGAATGATCCTCGATTCGGAATCGTCGAGGCCTTCTGGCACCCGGATGACGCCGCCGAGTTGAGTGTCGGTTGGGATCGTATCCTCTTCTACTGGAACGAGATTCAGCCAACCGGCCCCGACGACTGGAATACTCTCCATGTCCTCGAAGAGTGGCTCCAGGACGCCCGCGACGGAAATCGTATGGTTATGGGATTGCTCAAGAATACGCCGCCGTGGGCTACCGATGCTGAGCCGTATTCCGGTGTGCCTCGTGGCCTCTACTTGCCGGTCGATGATCCCAATAATCTGTGGGCGGGATATGTCCGGAAGGTCGTTGAATATTACGCTCCTCTTGGCGTCCATCACTGGATTATCTGGAACGAACCGGAGATCGAAGTCGGGGTTTATGGGCATGAGTTCAGTGGTTCAACCAGCGACTATTATCAATTGTTGAAAGTCGCTTATCAAGTTGCCAAGGCCAACGATCCGGAGGCTGTCATTCATCTGGCCGGTTGGTCCTACTGGCATGATCCGGAATGGTTGGGCAAATTCCTGCAAGTCGCCACCGCGGACCCGGAAGGCGCGGCCAATAACTACTTCTTTGATACCATCACCCTCCACATCTACTTTCGCGTGGAAACGGTCGAGGAATTGGTGGAGGAGACGCGCGCCGTTCAGAAGCGATACGGCCTGGACAAACCCATTTGGATCAACGAGACCAACGCCCCGCCTAACCTCGACCCTCTCTGGCCCGTCGAAAGGCCGAATTTCCAGGTCGATCTCGAGCAGCAGGCATGGTATATCATTCAGGCTCACGCCTTGGGCTTTGGAGCCGACAGCGCCAGTATCGGCATCTACAAGCTGCTCGATATCCTGTTGCCGGAGGGTGGTGAGTCGTTTGGCATCTTGCGGCCCGACGGCAGCCGTCGCCCGGCTTTCTACGCCTATCGGACAACTATCAAGCAGTTAAGCGGCTTCACTTTCCCTGTGGGTCGCCAGAAAGAGAATAATTTCTACGCCTTTGCTTTTCAACGACCGGAAGGCGTCACACGCATCCTCTGGGCGCGCCAAGTATCTGATTTAATCGTCCGCGTTCCGGCCCTGGCTGCTGAAGCTATTCTCGTGTCTGCTATGGGGCACGAGCGCTCAATTGAAGCCGATGAAGGTTACTATCGCATTCACTTGCAAGGTGCTCGTTGTGTGCCGGCTTGTGATATCGGTGGCCCACCCGTGTTCATCGTCGAGACAATGGACGAGCCTATCGACGTGCAAGCTATCGAGGCCATAGATCCGCAGACGGCAATTCTGGCTACAGCGACGCCAACGCCGATGGAGAGGATTACGATCAGTCCTGCCGAGCAAGCCACGGCCGAAGCGGAGTTGGCGACTCAGGTAGCCTGGACGGCGACGCCGACAGCCACACCCATCCCCTCGGAGACGCCGACGCCCTCACCGACAATGACCCCTACGTCTGTCCCCTCGCCAACGGCGACTCCGACAGCAGCTTCCGGGGAAATTGACGCGGATGGTTCCGGACTAGGCGACGGTTCGACCCGGCCAGGAGTAGGAGAGTCAGTTCTGTCCTGGTTGTTCATTGGCTTCGCCCTACTGCTTGGACTTGTGTTGGCGGTATTTGTTGTTCGTCATCGTAATTCCCGATGAACGCGGTTGCCAGGCGCACTGACGTCGTGATCGTGGGGGCAGGATTGTCGGGTCTGATGGCCGGGCGACAGCTTGCTCATACCGGCTTGAGCGCCATCATCATCGAGCGAGAGCTTGTCGCGGGCGGGCGTCTGGCGACATGGCGTTCCGGCTCCGATCGGGCCGACACCGGTGCTCAATTTTTCACCGTCCGCACGGCCGAATTCGACGCGGTCGTCGAGCAATGGTTAGCTGCCGGCTGGGTGAAAGAGTGGTCGCGCGGTTGGTCCGATGGCTCATTGCTGGGCGACCGATCGGATGGTCATCCGCGCTATATCGCCGACGGCGGATATGCCAGCTTGGCCGATCGCCTGTCAACCGGGCTGCCTATTCGTTACACCACCGAATTGCGTGTAGTCACAACCGATAGCGATGGATGGTGTGTGACGACCGCCGATGGCGAGTTGCTTTATGGTCGCTCACTAATTCTAACCCTGCCTGTGCCACAGTCGCTTGGTATCTTGAATGCCGGCGGGATTGAACTGCCTGGTACGACGTGCGAAGCCCTGGCGTCAATTCGGTATGGTGCGTGTCTTTGCGGTATCTTTGCCGTTGATGGCGATATAGAACTTCCTGAACCGGGGGCGCTCCAGCGTCCGGGTCGACCGATCGCCTGGGTGGCCGACAATCGGCGCAAGGGGTTAGCCTCAACCGAGCAGATTCTAACCGTCCATGCTGACCCGATTGCCAGCGCGAAATGGTGGACCGAGACGGACGAGAGCGTGTCGGCATGGATGACGGCCGAACTGGAATTATTGTTGTCTCGGGATGCCACGTTCCGGCCTGTCGCGATCAAACGCTGGCGCTATGCCGTTCCCTTAAGCGTGTATCCGGAGAGATGCTTGGCCTTGCGAACCTCTGCCCCACTAATATTGGCCGGAGATGCGTTTGATGGCCCGCGTGTGGAAGGTGCGGCGCTATCCGGGATGGCGGCGGCCGATGCTTTGCTCGAAGCGCTGAGTGCAAGAAGCTAGTTGCCCCCGGCGAGTTGCGCAGGTCGAAGAATATTGCTCTCTTCGACCGTCCCCCAAACCGGCGGCGGTTCGTTCCGCGCCAAATCCCAGGCTGCCACAAGAGTCGCCCCGGTTTCCCGTAACTCGTACCAGGTGGCGCCACGATAAGCGCGGCGATCGGCGATGGCCCCCACCGCGTCAATCCCCAATCCTTCGCAGGTCAGGAGCGCGCGGGGCAGGTGGAATGCCTGAGTCACCAGTACTGCATCGCTGATGTTGAATACACGTTTGGCTCGATAGCAGGTGTCATAGGTTCGATGACCGGCGCGGTCGACGGTGATGTCGCCAGGGTCGACGCCGTTCTCGATGGCGTATTCCATCATTGCTCCCGGCTCATCGTAATCGACCGAGCGGTTATCGCCACTCATGAGGATACCATCGACTGCCCCGGCATGATAGAGAGCCACGGCCGTGTCAACCCGATCGCGCAAGACGGGGCTTAGTCGGCCGTTTCCATACACGGCCGCGCCAAAAACCAGCGCTACCGGCTTTCCCACTACCTCCGTTGGGTTGTAGATGGATCCGTTGAAATACACCTTGACGGCCGCACGCCATACCAGCGGCACGGCGACGAGTATCGCGATGACAATTAGCAGATTCAGACAGCCTTTGCGCAATAATGAACTCACAGGCGTGATTATATTTGGGCAAGCTGAGCGGCTCATGGGAAACAGCATAGTTCTCAGGAATCTCTGACACAACGCGTTATCGTCGCATGCGAACGTTTTGACCTGCTTCATACCCCCGGCTACACTTCCCCTTGGCAACAAACCAAATGCCTATAATGCGGTTCCTTTAGGTGTAATTCTGATAGATCCGTAGATGATTGGATAGTTCTCGTATTTGGAATTAACTTATGCTCGATAACTCCCTCGAATTCGCCCAGGTCTTTCAAATCAGTGCCTCCAGTGGCGGTGTTCCCAAGCTGCCTCTTCGTTCGGCCGAGATTGGATCGCTGGGAATCATAGCTGATGATCACAATAACAAGGTCAATCATGGCGGGCCGGATAAAGCTGTCTGCCTCTACTCGCTCGAATTGATCCGCACACTGCAGATCGAGGGCCACCCAATTTTTCCCGGTTCGACAGGGGAGAACATCACGATCGCCGGGCTTGACTGGTCGTTAGTGATCCCGGGACTGAGGTTGCAAGTTGGTCAATCCGTGGAGCTTGAAATCACCAAATACACGACGCCATGCCGGACCATTCGCGATTCGTTCATTGACCAGAATATTGATCGTATCTCATGGCAATCGAACCCGGGGTGGGCGCGAGCGTATGCGCGGGTGTTGCAGTCGGGGACGGTCATCGTCGGCGATTCAATTCGCATAGTCATGTAGTTATTTGTTTTTTCGGCGACATTATGACTATGCATCCCTCCGGCAGGACGGCCTCGACCGCTACCATTTCGTCTTTGTTCGCCGTTCTCCTGGTCGTCGACAGCCTTCACCTTGTCTTCGCTCGGGCTATGTTGCCCCTGCTCCCGCCAGAAATGTCGTCGTTTCTGATGCTGGGGATCGCCGCAGTGCAGGTGGGTGCCTTCCAGGCCATTCGCGGCAAGGTTCGATGGCGAGCTTTCACCGAACATTGGCGATTCTATTCGGCCATTGGCCTGCTGATCACCGCCTCAACTGTGATTGACTATAACGCGGTGGCCTTTATTGATCCGGGCACGGCATCTCTGTTGGGTCGAACGGCCGTACTCTTCTCTATGGGATTTGGCATATTGTGGTTAGGCGAGCGTTTGCGGCCAAACGAGCTGCTTGGGGCGGTTCTGGCCATCGTCGGCGTCGCCATCATCAGCTTCCAGCCGGGCGATTTCTTGCGTTTCGGCTCGGTGTTGGTGCTGGTGTCCTCTTTCCTTTATGCGTTGCATACGGCTATCGTCAAGCGGTATGGCGAGGGGATCGACTTCGGCGATTTCTTCCTGTTCCGGGTCGCCACGACTGCTTTCTTTCTGTTCTTGTTCGCGCTGGCTCGCAACAAAATGGTGTGGCCATCGCCTGTTGCCTGGCTGACGGTTTTCACCGCTGCCACGGTGGACGTGGTCATCAGCCGCTCGCTTTTCTATCTGTCGTTGCGACGCATGCCAATGAGTATCCACACGATCATCCTGACTCTGAGTCCGGTGGTCACAATCCTCTGGTCGTTATTGCTTTTCGGCTCCGTTCTCTCGATGCCGAGTCTCGCCGGCGGGGTGTTGGTCATCCTGGGTGTCGCCTGCGTGACTATCTGGCGGCTGGCCTGATTGAACTTGTCGCCTCCGCAAAGCGTCGGTCTCACGTTCGCAGATACGATGCCCCATTGACGTCGATGATAGCGCCGGTCATAAACTCCGCTCCCTCCGAAGCCAGGAACAACACGGCATAGGCGACTTCATGCGGCCGCGCCACCCGGTTGAACGGGCTTTGACGGCGTATTTCTACGCCGCTTTGCCCGGTCAGCGACTCACGGGCCATTTCTGTTTCCACAAACCCCGGCGCGACGACGCCCACCGAGATATTGTAGGGTGCCAGGTATTTGGCCAGCGACTGGCTCATCGAATTTAGGGCGGCCTTGCTGGCCCCATAGGCCGGGCCGGTTGGCTCCCCTCGAAACGCACCCCGTGAGGATACATTGACGATGCGGCCGCCTCCTCGCTCGATCATATGCCGAGCTACGCAGTAGCACATATTGGCCGTACCCAACACGTTGGTGTCGATGACAGCTCGCCAGCTCGCCTGCCACGCTTCGAATGAGACATCAGCCAGCGGGTGGTCCTCGTAGATCGCCGCGTTGTTCACCAGCACGTCGATCCGGCCCATTCTGGCGACGACGTCATCGACCAGCGCAGCTACTTCATCAGGGTTGGCGATATCTCCCTGGGTGATGATATGGCCTCGTGGATGGGTATTATCCTCGTCGAGCGAACTCAGGGTTTCTTCGGCAGCAGTCCGATTGCGGTGATAGTGCACGGCGATCCGCGCCCCGCGAGAGGCGAATAGTTGAGCAGTGGTGCGGCCGATGCCACGCGAGGACCCGGTGATAAGGACAACTTGATCGGTGAAATCGAGCATTATTTATACCTCTTCATCTGGTTGGCCCCATTATATCACCCTCATGCTTTGTTCCTCATCCTTTGAAAATCGCTTGCCGGTG
>CAYXNH010000017.1:0-28210 GCA_964466135.1 uncultured Ardenticatenaceae bacterium
GCTCCACAAGGCAGGCCGTCGAGAGCTATGACCAGACCCGCGAGGCGGCCGAGCTTGCCGCTTCGGCGCGACAGGCCGTGGTCAACGCCGGGCTGGCGGGCGTGGGAGCCAGCATCGGGGTCATCATCGCCGTCGTTGCCCACACGGCCTTCCTGGACTTCACCGGCATATTCGCCGGGGTGGCCGCGGCCGCGCTGGGGTTACTTGTCTTGCCTGCGCGCAAGCGCAAGGCCAAGAAGGAGTTCTCCGAGAAGCTGGACGATCTGCGTCGGCGGCTGGTCGATAATCTGCAGCAGCAATTCGAGCGGGAGATGCGAAATAGCGCGCAGCGCATCGAAGATACCATCGCCCCGTTCGATCGTTTCGTGCGCTCCGAACGCGACCGGCTGACGACCCGGCAGCAGTCGCTGCAAGGGCTGTCGGCCACGGTTAGCGACCTGACCAGGCGATTGGGTTGAAAGGATGAGGGACATCCTCGTCTACAAACTTGACTCTACCGGTCATGAGGTCTGGCGGTATCCGGCGCGGGTGCTGGAGCATGGCCCTAACCATGTCCGTCTGGAAGCCTTCTTCAATCGCGACGATATGGAGCTTGGCTACGCCGTCTTCAAGCATGGCGACCGGTTTATCGAGACGTTTTACAGCGACCGCTGGTATAACATCTTCGCCGTCTACGATCGCGACGACGGCGCGTTGAAGGGCTGGTACTGCAACATCTGCCGACCGGCGGAGATCACGGAAACGGCCGTGCGTTGCGATGATCTGGCGCTGGATCTGTGGGTCTCTCCGTCGGGAGAAGCAAGTGTACTCGACGAAGAAGAGTTCGCTGCACTAAGCATCTCGGATGACGATCGTCTACAGGCACGGAATGGGTTAACCGCCCTGCTGGCGATAGGAAAAAGCGGCCGGCTGCCTCGCTAATCTCTTGTCAGATCGCTCACCGGCAGTCTGGCCACCCTAAAACCCCATCGAAAACCGGCTCCTTGTGGGGCTTATTTGATTTAAGCTGCCTTCGGCTTTGTTAGTAATGCGAAGATCGCACCGCCAATCGCGCCAAAAACCGGATAAAGAATAATGTTGAAGATGAAGCTGATAAAAAATGTGACTCCGCCGCCGACGAAGCCGCCCAGCATGCTGCCAACCTGCCCGGTTGGATCAGCATCAATGGCAGCCTGAATCGCATCGGCGCCAAAGACCGAGCTGATGATCGTGCTGACAATAGCGCCGATCAGACCGGCGACAACACCCAATATAGCGCCTTGTCCGGGAGTGACCACTTGGCCTCCCGTCTGACGACGATAGAACCACACGGCCGCCATACCGCCGAGCCAGAGACCCGCGCACAGCAAGCAGTTGATTAGACTAAGAAACGGCACGTTTGAAAGCAATACCATCACAACTGCGCCAACCAGACCGGACAAGAACAAATTTTTATTATCCATGATTTGAAGCCTCCAGGTTTTCAGTCAAACATTAAGAGGGATGACAGGTGTGCGAGAATTATCTCGTCTGTTCTGCCCTTACAAACGTCTCCGGCACCAGGGTTGATGAAATTTCGATTAAATTGTACCACCTCCTGTTCATGAGATTTCCGTCACATGGCCCCTTTATAAAACCATCTTCCTCCGTCGCCAGCGGCGAATCAGGACGACCGCGAATATCAGGAAAGCGATCATCAGAATGGCGGCGATGATGGGCAAAAAGATGGCCAGCAGCGAGACGACGAAAGCGGTAATATCTTCCAATGTGCTGACGATGGGATTGCCGACGCCGGCGGTGGAAACGGTGACGACCGGCCTGGCGGCCGTCTTGGTTGCATGCACGCCCCCCGCCACCAGAAGTCCGGCGACGAGGGCCAGCATGGGGTTGATGTTGGTGGTGGCGCCGGTGCTGCCGGCAAAGAGAATGGCCCCGGCAGCGGGACGAACGAAGGTCTGGATGCCGTCATTGACCGTGTCGACCGCTGGAACCTTGTCGGCCACGACTTCAACGACCAGCAACACGACCAGCAAGCCGATGATCCACCAGCTGCTCATCAGGTCATAGGGGGCCTGCAATTTGATCAGCGGATCGTTGAGCGGAAAACGAGCCGCAAGGGCCACGAGCAGCAGGGGAATGTAGGCGTTCAATCCCGCGCTGCCCGACAGACCGAAGGCCGCGCTCAGGCCGCTTATCGCTTCAATCATAATGAGTTCTGCTCCTTCCCGGCTCGTTCCGACAGAACGGGCCAATGTATAATAAAATAAACCCTGTCAAGCCATCGGAGTTTTCCCGATGCACTCCGTGATCTATACGATAGATGCGCATCAGGGTTGCCGGCTTGCCGGAGGGAAGGTTGCGATATCATCCAGTGACGACATTGTAGCATGGATGCGTCCCCGGATCGATAGGATGACTTGACCACCGGAGCAATCACATCCTGTTGGCTGAGGGATGCCGGTCGTTCAGACTTGCGCCGGAACCCCGGTGGAGCTAATATGGCGATGATTGTCGCTTGATTACCCCCTGAGATTTTGTCTTATGCCACAAAAACCCGTGAATTACTATCGACCCTCAAGCCTGGATGAAGCGCTGCGATTTCTGGGCCAACCGAATACCGTGCCTCTTGCCGGCGGTACCGCGCTGCTGGCGACCGAAGAGGGCATTGACTCGGCCGTCGTCGATCTGCAAGACGCCGGTCTTAACCAACTGGTCTGGGCCGACGACGGCCGCCTGTTGCGCATCGGCGCAATGGCCAGATTAGCCGACCTGGAGAATCTGGTGTCGCCTCTGGCCGAGTTGCAGGGCGCGGCAGCGCTGCTGAAAGAGGCGATCCACCGCGCCGGACCAAACACCTACCGTCACATGGCCACTCTCGGCGGCGTCGTCGCTTCCCGATTGCCCGATAGCGAATTGCTGGCCGCGCTGCTGGCGATGGATGCCGCCGTCAGCTTGCGCCTGCCCGCGCCGGAGACGCTGACGCTGGCCGCCTATCTGCAGGACAATGAACGGCCGCCGGGCCTCATCGCGGAATTGCTGGTGTCATGGCCGGCCGGTGCTGGCGCATCCGACCGAGTGGCCCGCACAACGGCCGATCAGCCGATCGTCTCC
The DNA here is from genome assembly GCA_964466135.1 of uncultured Ardenticatenaceae bacterium. Lineage (GTDB taxonomy): Bacteria > Chloroflexota > Anaerolineae > Promineifilales > Promineifilaceae > Promineifilum. The sequence continues at coordinate 3,091 of CAYXNH010000017.1, forward strand.
GTCACCGCGTGGCGGCCGGACAATGGCGCGATCCGGCTGGCAGCGACCGGCATCGGTTCGCGGCCGCAACGACTGATTACGGCCGAGGCTGCCCTGTCCGGCAAGCTGGACAGCCGGGCCATCGATGAGGCGGCGGCCCAAGCGCAGGCGGCGGCGACCCACCCGGGCGATTTTCGGGGCGACGCCGCTTATCGGGCCGAGATGGCCGCCGTGCTGACACGACGGGTATTGGCCGCGCTGTAGTAGAGACGGCCCGCCGGGCCGTCTCTACGAAGATATTTTTGTGAACTACATCGACATCTCGGCCGCCGTTCACAGCAAGGCCGGGCTGGGGCGCTACAGCGAGCGATTGGCCGGCGCTCTCCTCGCCCGCGATCCGAGCCGTTACGCCCTCTTTTACAACCAGGGCGGAGAGGGGCGCTATCCCGACTCACTTCCGGCCGGAGCGTCGCGGCGGGTGGTCAACTGGGGCTACAAACCGTGGCGGATGGCCGTTCTGTTGGGGCATCTCGGCCGGGTTTCGTTCAACCGGCTCGTGCCCGACGCCGGGGTGTTTCACAGCACCGAACATTTACTGCTGCCCTTACGTGGCGTCCCGACGGTTTTGACGGTCCATGATCTGATTTACAAGCTTTTTCCCGATTACCACAAGCGGCTCAACTACTGGTATCTGAACCGCGCCATGCCGCTCTATGTTGAACGGGCCTCGGCCATCATCGCTGTGTCGGAGGCTACCAAGCACGATCTCGTCAGGTTTTATCAGGTCGATCCGGCTAAAGTGACGGTTGTGTATGAGGCCGCCGCGACCCACTTCAAACCCCCATCCCCGGCCGGGATCGACCACGTTCGCCGTCAGTACGACCTGCCTGAGCGGTTCCTCCTGCACCTGAGCACCATCGAGCCGCGTAAAAACCTCATGCGTCTGCTCGATGCCTTCCAGATTCTACGCCAATCCTTTCCAGATCTTCACCTCCTCCTGGCCGGGGGACGGGGCTGGCTCTACGATGACTTATTCGCCCGCATTGAAGCCGAGGGACTGGGCGAGGCCGTGCGGCCGCTTGGCTGGGTTCCCGACGAGGATTTGCCGGCGGTGATCGGTGCGGCGGCTCTGGCGGTGCAGCCCAGCCTCTATGAGGGGTTCGGCCTGCCCATCCTGGAGCATATGGCTTGTGGTCAGGTTGTGGCCGCCAGCAACAGCAGCAGCCATCCGGAGGTCGGCGGGAAAGCGGCCGCCTACTTCGATCCGGAAGACGTGGACGAGATGGCGGCGGTGATCGGCCGCTTGCTGGTTGACCGCAATGAGTACGAGCAACGCCGGGAGTTGGGGCTGCGGCAGGCGGCTCGCTTCAGTTGGGAGCGCGCGGCACGCGAGACGGAGCAGGTGTATAATCGTGTCGCGCCCAATGCGCTGAATCGATCCTGAATTGCCCAATGCTCAATCGTATTTCCTTGGCGCGCATCGGCTTGTTGGCCTTGCTGCTCGTCATCCCCGTGGCTTATGTGCTGACTTTGGCTCAGACCATCGTCTATGGCGATCCGACCGAATACACCTTTGTGGCCAATATCCTGGGTATCGCTCATCCGCCGGGCTATGCCTTTTATACGCTGGTGGGCAAGCTCTTCCAGACGCTCATCCCGATTGGCGACATTCCCTGGCGCATGCACCTGTTGTCGGCCGCGGCGGCGACGACGGCCACCCTGTTCGTCTTCGGCACTGTTCGCGACGTGGCGCGGGTTCTATTTGCCAGGATGTCGGGCGGGCATGCGGCTTTGCTCGTGGATGAGCAGAAGAGCAAGGAAGGCAATGGCTTACTAGCCAAAAACCTATCCGGCGCGGATTGGGGGTTAGTCAGTGGGGTCTTTGCCGCGCTGACCGTGGGGCTGGGGGTCAACTTCTGGCAACACGCCATCCATGCCAACCCCCACATCGTCACGGCCACGTTCCTGTCGGCCAACCTGTTCTTCCTGACGCGCTGGGCCACGCGAGATGCGGCCGATAACCGCTGGCTCTACGCCTTTTCCCTGTCGGCCGGCCTGGGCGTCACCCATCACCCGCTGACGGCTATCTCCTTACCTGCCTATGCCTTGTTCATCCTGGTAGTCCGGCCACGCATTTGGCGTGAATGGCGCGTCGTGGCGGCGATGGTCGGCTTTGCGCTTGTGGGGCTGGCTGTCTGGCTCTACTTCCCACTGCGCAGCCCGATGGAACCGGCATTTGGGCCGTCGACGATGAACACACTCAACGGTTTCCTCGATCATGTGCTGGCGCGCGGTCTCAGCGAGAGCCTGCCCTTCTTCGGGGCGGCCGACATCCCCAACCGGGCCGTCGTCTTCTGGACCATCTTGCGGCTGCAATATTCGCCGGCGGTCATCTTTTTGGCTGTGTTGGGCATTGCCTGGCCGCTGGCCGAAAGGCGATCGACTCGCGCCACCACAACGACGGCCCTCCCGGCCTGGAAGCCGATTTTGCTCTATGTGTCGGCCTTCCTGTGCAATTACGTCTTTGTCATGAGCTTGCGGGCGCAGGACATCATGGCCTATATCCTTGGCCCCGTCCTGATTATCGGGTTGCTGGCCGGTATCGGGCTGTATGGTCTGCTGATGATGTCTTCTGCCCGGCTGCGAGCCAAGACATCGGCTATGGCCTTGCTGGCGGCGGCGATCTTTCTGATGGGACCCGGCCTGCAACTGGCTCGCAACGCGCCGCGCGTGTCGCTGCGTCACTATACCGAGGCGGCCGACTATGTGACGGCCGTTTTTGATCGTTTCGAGGGAAGCGGCGAGGGGGCGACACTGCTTAATGACTGGGAGCATATGACGCCGCTGTGGTATGCCCGGTTTGTGGAGGAGCGTTGGCCGGATGAAGATGACGTGCGACCGGTGCTCGTCTCCACCGCCCAACCGTGGCTGGAGAGCGTCTTTGCCACCCTGCCCGGCGGGCCGGTCTTTCTGAGCAATTACCGGCGCGAGATCGTGGATGCCGGATTCCGGCTGCGGCCCGACGGCCCTCTCTATCAGGTCGTGGAGCCAGGCGACACGATCATCCCCGCCGGTCTGACGCCGCTGCCGGCCGCGGGCGACGAGGCGGTGGAGATCGTCGCCTATGATTTGCCGCGACGCGATGTCGCCGCCGGAGATTATGTTCCCCTGACGCTGGCCATGCGCGCCCCGGCGGGCACGGCCGACTATTACGTGCCGGTCGTCCACGTCGGCGATCTGGAATTCGCCTTCACGACTGATAGCCATGTGGTCACTCCGGACTGGCTGCCGGGCGAGGTCATTGTCGAGAGGTTTGATTTCGCTTTGCCCCACGACCTGCCGGGAGGCACTTATCCGGTGTCGGTTGGCTTCAGGAATCTGAGCACGGATATGGAGTCAACCCTGCTGCACTCGCTGGGCGAGCTGACAGTGACCGGTCGGGACACGCCGCCGCGCCTTGATTACTTGCTGGCCAATTTCAGGCAGCGGGTCGGGTTGGTCTCGGCGACGGCGCGGCTCGGCATTGAGTGGCGCTCGGCCGTCTGGAGCGAGCCGCTGGCGGCGCGGCCCGGCGATACGATTCAGTTGCTTCTGCAATGGCAATCGATCGCCAAAGCCGAGGAAGGCTATACAGTCTTTGTCCATCTCATCGACGTCGACAATCGGCCGATCGTGACCCTCGACTACACACCACTGGGCGGCTCCGCGCCGACTCACTTGTGGATCCCCAAGTGGCTGCCGGGTCAGCGGCTGCTCGATCCCTACCGCCTTGTTCTGCCTGACGATTTGCCGCCGGGGAGGTATTACATCGAGGTTGGCCTCTACGAGATGGTCAGTAAGCGTCGCCTGCATATGACTGATGTGGCCGGCAATCTGATCGGCGACCGGTTGATCCTGGGGCCGGTCGATACAATCGAGAAGTAGTTGTGGCGCGATCATTCATGACCGCGAGCAGACAAGCCGGTTGAGCGACCGGCGTCACAGCCCGGAGGAAACCCATGTCCGACTGGAGTAAACGCAAACGATTGGAAGCCACTATCGCCGGCGAGAAGGTCGACCGACTGCCGGTGGCCTTATGGCGACACTGGCCGGGCGATGATCAGGACGCGGCCGCGCTGGCCGCCGCGCACCTCAAATGGCAGGCCGACTATGATTGGGATCTCGTGAAGGTTGGCCCGGCCAGCAGTTACTCCGTCGCCGATTGGGGCGTGGTCGATCGCTGGGAAGGCCACATCGAAGGCACACGAAAGACGATCCACTACCCCGTCCAGTCCCCGGCCGATTGGGAGGCATTGCGGCCGCTCGATCCGAGTCGAGGCATGTTGGCGAAACAGATCGAGGCGCTGCGACTGATCGGCGAAGGACTGCGTGGCGGGACGCAAGGCGGCTCGACACCGTTCATCGCCACGGTCTTTTCACCTCTGTCGATGGCCAAACATCTGGCCGGCAACGAGACAATGCTCAGTCACATGCGCTATAATCCTGACGCCTTCCGATACGGGTTGGAGATGCTGACCGAGAGCATCCTGCGCTTCATCGGCGCGGCGCGAGCGACGGGCATTGCGGGCATCTATTACGCTGTGCAACACGCCGCCTACCCGCTGATGAGCCGCGATGAGTTCGAGGCATTTGGCCGTCTCTACGACCTGCAGGTGCTGGAGAACGCGGCCGATCTGTGGTGCAATGTCGTTCATCTGCACGGCACGCGGGTGATGTTCGATCTCGTGGCAGACTATCCGGCGGCCTTTCTCAACTGGCATGATCGCGACACCAGCCTCCCGCTGGCTGAGGGGTTGCCGCAGATCCGCGGGGCGGCCAGCGGCGGCGTCTCGCAATGGACGATCCATCAGGAAGGGCCGGAGGAGATGCTGGCCGAGGTCGCCGACGCGCGGCGACAGACCGGCGACCGTCGGTTACTGCTCAGCACGGGTTGCGTGATCATGACCACGACGCCGTTGCGGAATATTCGGGCGTTTCGGGAAGCGGTGTTGACTGATTGACAGGATATATAGCAGCACTCAATGAACCATGGCTAAGGGAACATCTGTAACGATTGTGAATGTTGGTTACCATTCAACCAACTACTGGGTCGTCAGTGCAGGGACTTCTCGCCTGCTGGTTGACATCGGCTGGCCGGGAACCCTCGGAACCATGAAGGCAAACCTCAAGAAGATGGGCATCCCCCTGCGCGAGATCCGCTACGCGCTTGCGACCCACTATCATATTGACCACGCAGGACTTGCCGAGGAATTGAAGAGAGAAGGTGTTCCACTCCTCGTACTCGATTTACAGGTTGACGCCATCCCGATTATGAAGACCTGGACAAAGCCGGAGGATAACTATGTCGATATTACCAGGGACGGCAACGTCATCATCCCGTTCGAGCAAAGCCGCCGGCTCCTCAGCCGGATCGGGATTGCCGGAGAAATCCTGCATACACCCGGACACTCCGATCATTGTGTCTCGCTCCTTCTCGATGACGGCTCAGCCTTCACCGGAGATCTTCCGCCTGAGACCTATGCCTATGACAACCCCGTTGCACTGGCAACCTGGAAACGTCTCCAGGAACGAGGCGCTACCCAAGTGTATCCTGCGCACGGCCCTGTGAGGGTGATGAATGGGGCATCAGGTAAGTAATCATCCAACTGATGTTCTTTACGTCTGTGCATCCCAATACAAGACCGTGGCATGTCTGATGCCTTCGATAGAGGTATTGTTAAACGATGCAGCGGACGGTACATTGTGCAGGGTAATAAAAGGAATGCAGCAATGAAGCGAGTTCTGTTAACAGGGATGTCAGGCACCGGAAAATCGACACTGATCGGTGAACTCTCGTCGCGCGGATACAGAGCGGTCGATTTGGATGAGCCGGGGTGGTCCGAGTACGCACCAGACGGAGACTGGGTGTGGTGCGATGCCCGCGTTCAGGACCTTCTGGCAGTCGAAGAAGGTGAAGTGCTCTTCGTAAGCGGTTGCGCGGAAAACCAGGTAGGCTTCCATACACAGTTCAATGCAATCATATTGCTCAGCGCGCCGACCGAGGTTTTAGTCGAGAGACTGGCTAAGAGAACGAACAACCTATACGGAAAGCATCCCGATGAACTTGCTGATACGCTGTTCTATCTTGAGACGGTAGAGCCACGATTACGGCAGGTTGCCGATCACGAGATCGATACCCGTGCCCCGCTCGACGAAGTGGTGGAGACGGTCTTGCGGCTTGTCGGTCTCAGCTAAAACCGATAACTTACCGGGCATCTTAGTACTCTGTAATGGAAATTTTCTTCAGTTCATAGTGCGCAACTTTAGTTGCGTTCTTCAGAGGCGATAATAAATTACCGCACTACGAACAAATAACGATTGTTTAAATTACAGTGTATTAGTACTCTGTAACGAAAGAAATCTTATCCGCAGATTTCGCAGATTACACAGATTTCTTCTTTAATCTGCCAAATCTGCCAAATCTGCGAATTTATCTTCTTTATGTGACACAGCAATTAGTTTATGTATTTTATAGGTTGCCAGCATATTTTGGGCAAAGTCAACCTGACAGTTACAACTATACCAACACAACGAGAGGTCAATCAATGTCGTTCCAGGCATATCTGGATAATATCGAAGAGAAAACGGGCCTGACGCCGCGGCAGTTCATCGAATTGGCCGAGCAGAAAGGCTTCGACGATCCGTCGGTCAAGACCGGCCGGATCGTCGAGTGGCTCAAGACCGATTACGGTCTGGGGCGCGGACACGCGATGGCGCTGGTGCATGTCATTAAGAACGGCCCAAAGATCGACGCGAAGCACGTAGGTTCGACCGGATCGCACCGGGACGAGTCCGATACCTTGTGGCTTGACGGTAAGGCGACCGGGCCGTGGTGAGCGGAGACACGCATGGCTAAGTTAATCTACGGGATGCTCATGTCGCTGGACGGTTACATCGAGGACGAGCGTGGTGATTTCGGCTGGGCCGCTCCTGATGAGGAGGTGCACGACTATATCAACAAGGTCACATCCTCGGTCGGGACTTATCTTTATGGGCGGAAGATGTATGAGATGATGGTCTACTGGGAGACCGCGCACACAATCCCCGATGAATCGCCGGTTGTACTCGATTGGGCGAGGCAATGGCAGGCGGCCGAGAAGGTCGTTTACTCCAGGACCCTCACCGAGCCCCGCAGCGCCCGGACGCGAATCGAGCGGGAGTTCAATCCCGATGCGGTCCGACAACTCAAGGTCGAGGCCGAACATGAAATCACCGTTGATGGCCCGGAACTCGCCGCCCAGGCCCTGAGGGCTGGGCTTGTTGATGAGATTCAGATGTACGTGTTTCCCGTGATCGTCGGCGGCGGGAAGCCATTCTTCCCGGAAGGCGTGTACCTCGACCTGGAACTGGTCGACGAGCGCCGCTTCGGTAGCGGTGTGGTGGCCCTGCGGTATGTCGTCCGCGGCTGAATCTATGGAAAACTCCGGCGGTCGATTAATTGTCATATGCGGGCTGCCCGGAGCGGGCAAGACCACCCTCGCGAAGCGGCTTGAATACGAACTGGGCGCGGTTCGGCTGTGTCCCGATGAGTGGATGGCCTCGCTGGCCATTGATATCTATGATGAGGATAGTCGCGCGAAGATCGAGGCACTGCAATGGGAACTTGGCCGCCGGTTGATCGTGCTGGGCAACACCGTCATCATCGAGTGGGGCACCTGGGCCAGGGAAGAGCGTGACGCGCTGCGACTTGGCGCTCGCGAGTTGGCGGCAGCGGTTGAGTTGCGATATGTCTCTGCTCCGCTGGAGGTCCTCTTTGAGCGGATTCAGCGCAGGGGAATGGAGAATCCTCCCATCACATGGGAAGACATCGTTCTGTGGTCGGAGATATTTCAGGCGCCCACCGATGAGGAAATGGCGCTCTTCGATCCCCCGCTTGAAATAGACAATGGATGATAATGAGAGGGTCGCCAAGCTTCCTTCGTCAAATAAAATTATGATTGTGGAATGTGTATGCTAACCGTATTATGGCCAGGTCAAATCACGTCGATGTCAGGTTAATGTGCCGGAATATGGGCCAATGACTTGATGCGGTTTTTCGGCTGAGCAAGCATGACCATTCATTCAACGACATGGCCGGGGGGAACCTCTGGTCCTATTTCATTTACACAGGAGTAAATCGATGGTAAACGTTCCCGAATCACATCAGGATCTTCTCAAGGCCGACGTTGGTGTTCTGGCCACCAATGGGCCGGACGGCTATCCGCAAGCCTCGGCGATCTGGTTTCTCTTTGATGACGACGGTTACATCAAGTTTTATCTCACTAACACGCGGCAGAAAGTTAAAAACCTGCTGGCGCGGGACGAAGCTTCGTTCCTCATCCTCGAACCGCCCAATGGATACAAGACGGTGGAGTTACGCGGTCGCGTGGAGATTGCACCGGACCCCGACTATGCTTTCGTTCCCAAAATGGTCGCTAAATATGGTCCGGTTGACTTCAAGGCTATGGATGAGCGAACTAACGGATCGCGAGTCGTCGTCACGCTCCACCCGAATAAAGTGAATATCTGGGGGAAGTAAGCCCATCGCGAGCCGATCAAACCGGGGTAGCTGCCTGATGGTTCTGATTTAGGGCAACGCGAGTTCGCGGCGAACGTCCTCATCGGTTTCGCTATCCAGCGCTGCCGCCAACGCCGCGTCAGCCGCCTTGCCGCCGATGCGATTCAAGGCCCAGGCTGCATGACCACGTACCAGCGGATCAGCATCAGCAAGCAATGAGGTCAATGCCGGGACAGCCTCGTGGCTACCCCAGTTGCCCGCGGCCACGCAGGCGTTGCGAACCAGGCGGCCGCGTTTGATTCGTTTGATGGGACTGCCGGCGAAACGTTGGGCGAACGTCTCTTGATCCAGCGCCAACAGTTCCAGCAGCGGCGGCGCGGCCGTGCGCCAATCGACAGGGTAAAAACGCGGCTCGGCGGTCGGCTGGGCGAAACGGTTGAACGGGCAGACTTCCTGACAGACGTCGCAACCGTAGACCCAGTTGCCCATCAATGGCCGTAGCTCTCGCGGAATCCAGCCCTTCAGTTCGATAGTTAGATAGGAGATGCAGCGCCGGGCGTCCAGCACATACGGCTGGGGGAAGGCAGCCGTGGGGCAGGCGGTTTGGCAGCGCGAGCAACTGCCGCAACCCACCACCGGCGGTTGTTCTTCCAGTGTCGGATCATAGTTCAGCGTAGCCGTGGTCAGAAGCACGCCGAGGAAGAACCATGAACCTCGGCGCGGGTCGATGAGCAGGGTGTGCTTGCCGGTGAAGCCCAACCCGGCTGTCTCGCCATGGCCCTTTTCCAGGATCGCCCCGGTATCGACGTAGACCCGGCTGCTGACATCATCAACGCCCAGCCGCTCGCGTAACCAACCGGCCAGTATCTCCAGCTGTGGAGTCATGATGTCGTGATAATCAACCCCCCAGGCGTAGTTGGAGACGCGGCCGCGTGACGGATCGCCGGCGATATGGGGTGGGAGGTCGGCGGTGTAATAATCCAGCCCGACCATCACGACCGAGCGCACACCGGGCAGGATGACGCCGGGGTTCTGGCGACGGATGATGCGGTCCGGTCGGGCCATGTAGCCCATCTCGCCATGCATCCCGTCGCCGATCCAGCGCATATAGGCATCGAGGCGACGAGCCGGGCCGGCGGGGATGACCCCCACGCGGTTGAAGCCAAGTTTGATTGCTTCGTCCCTGAGAGATAGGGTCAACTTGACGGAAGAGGGATTGACGGCCGTTACCATGCCGCTATCTTACCATCAGCGACCGAACCGGCCACGGAGCCGGGCCGACGCCTGGGAATTCGATCGTACTTTTTCAATTATATTCGGGTAAGCTGTTCGGTAATTGACGCTTTCACCCTATCGTATGGTATAATTCGGACGCTCTAAATTTGCTTACTCGCAACAAACAGGAGGAAGGTGAACATGGCTGAATCTATCGTCACTATCCAGGTCGAAGACCTAAAGCGTGTTGAGTTGGTCAAGGTCAGCGGCCGCATCGACAGCAGCAACGTTGCCCAGTTCGACAACGTCCTCAAGGAAGTCGCCGGCCGCAAATCCAACGTTGTGTTGGATATGAGCGGCGTCGACTATATCAGCAGCGCGGGCTTGCGAGCGATGATCTCCTTGCTGCGCGAGGTCAAGAAGCAACGGGGCGATGTACGTCTGGCCGTGCCGTCGGAACGCGTTGTTGAGGTGTTGCAGTTGGCCGGCCTGGATTCTTTGTTTGAGGTGTATGATTCCGAAGTCGCGGCCGTCGGCAGTTTTTAGTTTTAACGACGCTCCATCGGCTGAATGACGTTGGCGGTCGAATGTCGTGGGTGGCTGAAGCCTGTTGACGGCTGGATACCATTGTCGGCTTACGCCGTGGTCGGCTTACGCCGTGGTCGGCTTACGCCGTGGTCGGCTTACGCCGTGGTCGGCTTACGCCGTTGATATCGACCGATATGTCGGCCGTTTTTTCGATTGACATGGGTGGTGAACGAAGTCTGACAGTTCCCGGGCGCTACAAGGAGATCAAGCGGATCTGTGAATTTGTCGCTGCCGGGGCGGCACAGGCTGGTTTCGATGAGGAAGCAATTTTTCACCTGGAACTTTGCTGTGATGAGGCCTCAACCAATATCATCGAACATGCCTATGGTGGCGAAGACGGCGGCGACATCACCATTAGCTACCGGATCGGCGAGGACGATTTTACCATCGTCATTCGTGATCAAGGGGCGACGTTTGATCCAGGCCTGGTACCGTCCCCTCCAACGATCGATGCCGATGAAGACTCCCTCGATGAGGTAATCAATCAATTGCGTATCGGCGGCCTGGGCCTGCATTTTATTCGTAACCTCATGGACGAAGTATATTTCACGTCCGATCGGCAAAAGGGTAATGAGTTAGTCATGGTCAAGAAGTTGGAGTCGAAACCGGACAAGGAAGCCTCATGACTGTCAGACAAGAGCGTCTTCCTCATAGCGATGCCTGGGTGATCGCGATCACCGACCGGCTGGATCAAACCCAGATTCCAAAACTGGAGGAGACACTCAAGGTGCTTCTCGACGATGGCTATTATCATCTCGTCGTCGACCTTTCCCAAACCAGTTACATCAATAGCGGCGGGTTGCGTTGCCTGGTGAGCGCCTGGCGAAGGGCCAAGACCAATCAGGGTTCGTTGGCTCTTTGCGGTCTGAACGGCCGATTGCAAGAGATTTTCTCCATGGTCGGTTTTGATAAAGTGTTTGACATTCATGAAGATTGTGAGACAGCGCGAAGCCAGGCCCAGTCAAAGGCCCGCACCTAGGGTCGGATCTCCGTTCGGGGATGGTGATCGCCCTGAACCTTGTCACCACGCCGGCCATGTTCCCCTTTTCCCCTGAAGATGACCGCGGCGCAATCCTGTTGCTCCTGATAACCGCCATGATGGCGGCGGCGCTCGTCGCCAGCTTGTTGCTCATCTATCTTCGTCGCCGACGCACGCGCAGGCTGCTGGAAGAGCGGGTGGCGGAGCAGGAGGCGCTCATCGCCGCGGGCCGCGCCCTTGTGGCCGCCGAGCTCAATCTTGACGCCCTTTGCAATCTGATCGCCGAACAGGCGGGTCAGATCATCGACAATCGCACATTCCAGGTGGGATTATTCGATGAGGGTTACTACGATATCCGCTACTGGACCATCGACGGCGTGCCGCAGTCGGTCCCGCAAGTGTTTGATCTTGAGGCGCAAAATTCGAGTATGGGGGAAGCCCGTGGCCTGGTGGGCTGGGTGCGCGATTCCCAACAGCCGTTGCTGGTGGGCGATTTCGAGCGCGAGATGGGCCAGTTGCCGGCTCGTCCGAATTATGAGAGCGAATCGCCACCCCGTTCGGCCCTGTTTCTGCCCCTGATAAGCGGCGGCCGCACCCTTGGCATCGTCTCCGCCCAGAGTCGGCGTCCCTATCACTTTGGCGAACAGGATATGCGGCAATTGACCATCCTGGCCAACCAGGCGGCCGCGGCCATCGCCAACGCCCAGCTCTTTGCCCAGGAGCGCACCCGGGCTGTTCATCTGGAGATGGTGTCCCGGATCGCGGTGCAGGCCAACACGGCCGAGGATGCGGAAGGGATCATGGAGCAGGTGGTCAGCCTGACCCACAGCACGTTTGGCTTTCATCCGGTTAGCGTATTTCGCGTGGAACCTGACAGCCGGATGGTTGTTGTCCAGGCCAGCAGCATGCCTGAGCTTCGGCCGGAGCGCTCCGATGATTCGGCCGAACCAACGCGATTGCTGGGGTTACCCATCGGTTACGGCATCGTGGGTGCGGCGGCGGAGATGCGACATACGGTCGTGGTCAATAGTACGGCCGAAGACGACCGATATCTCCTCAGGCTTGACGGGATGGCTCCTGAGTCTGTTCCTGATACCCGGTCCGAGATCGCCATACCACTGATTGTGAATAATGAATTCCTCGGTGTCTTGGACGTGCAAAGCCCCGAGGTTGGCGCATTTGGAACGACGGAACGGATGGTGCTGGAGGCGCTGGCAGCTGAGGTGGCCGGAGCTGTCTACAAGGCTCAGCAATGGGCGCGCGAGCAGGAGCAGGCCTGGGTCACCACCGCCCAATTGCAGGTGGCGGAGGCCATCGGACGCCATGATGACCGGGATGAAATGCTGGAGGCGGTCGCTCGCCTGGCTCCCATTTTGGCCGGGGTTGAAATTTGCGGTTTTTTTGCATGGAATGAAGACAAAGAACGATATCTGGGCATGACGCTGGTGGATGCTGTCGGGAGCGCGGATGAGCAATTCGCCCAGCTTGAGTTGAGCATCGGCGATTGGAGCACGCTGGACGCCGTCCATGTGGGTTGCGAGGCCCTTACCACGACGCAAATTCCCATCTGGCTGAATAAATGGCAGCCCGCTTGCCTCCGTCTTTATCCGCTGATCAGCAGCCAGGGCAAGAACCTGGGGGTGATGTTCATTGGCCTGGATGCCGCGGATGCTTGCATCGAAAGCGAGGTGAAGGAGCACGCCAGTGAGGCGGCCGCGAACTCCCGGGAAGAATTGATCCTCAATATCGCCCGTCAGACCGGGCAAGCGCTGGAAAGGACTTATCTGCGGCTGGCCCAGCAGGAGGAGGCCTGGGTCAATACGGCCCTGCTGCAAGTGGCTGAGGCGGTGAACAGCCTCACCGATCTCAACGAAATACTCGATACGATCGTCCGTCTCGTTCCCCTGCTCGTTGGCGTCGACTCGGTCTTTATTCTGATTTGGAACGACGAGCGCCAGGTATTCAATGTCGGACCGAGCTATGGGGTCAGTACGATGGGGCGCGGGCTAGTGGAGACGCTGGAGATCGATCGCGACGAGTTTATGGCGATGTCGCCCCAACTGGCGCAGGAGTACGACTCGTCGCGCCAACCTGGCGCGGGCCATTACCCCTTGCGCGTGCCGGTGTGGCTGGAAACGGTGTTGAGCACCCCTGTGGCTTATGGATTCCCGCTGGTGGCCCGCGGCCAATTGGTGGGAGCGCAGATCGTCGGCCTGCAACAGGATCGTCACGGACGGGCATCGGTCTCTCCTCGCCGATTCAGCATCCTCAACGGTATCGCCCAGCAAGCGGCGACGGCGGTGGTCAACAACCAGCTCTATAAAGAGTCGGCCGAGCGAGTGCGGATGCAGCAGGAGCTTGATGTGGCGCACACGATCCAGGCCAGCTTCCTGCCCGACGGCAGCCCCGATATTCCGGGGTGCTCCGTGGCCACCCTTTGGCAAGCGGCACGCCAGGTCGGTGGCGACTTCTATGATTTTCTGCCGCTTGACGATGGCAAATGGGGCATCGTCATCGCCGATGTGGCCGACAAGGGGGTGCCGGCGGCGCTGTTCATGGCTTTGAGCCGTACCATCCTGCGCACCGTGGCCTTTAATCGCGAAGATCCGGCCCACGTACTGATGAGGTCTAATGAGATCATCGGTCGTGAAGCGCGCGCCGATCTGTTTGTGACCATGTTCTATGGCATTTGGGACCCGGCCACGGAACAGTTCACCTATGCCAATGCGGGACATAACCCGCCGTTGTTACTCAAAACAAATGGCGAATTCCGGGTTCTGACGGGGAACGGCATCGCCCTGGGGGTCCTGCCGGAGGTACATATGGAAAGCCGGTCGGTGCGCCTGAGGCCTGGTGAGACGATCATCCTCTATACCGACGGTGTCACCGAGGCCCTGAACGAGGATTTCGATGAGTTCGGTCTGGAACGGCTAAAGGTGGCGGCTCGCGCGGCCGCCGGTCAACCCTCGTCTGAAATGGTGAAGCATATCGATGACGGCATCCGCGATCACACCGGGCAGACGCCGCAATTCGACGACATGACGCTGATCGTCATGAAACGCCGGAGAGGGAAATCAGAGAAACAAGGGTAACGACTATTTGACGCGGAAGACCTGGGCCTTCTCTCGCCTCATCGCTTTTCTTGTATTGGCGGCCGCGATAGTCGCATGCACTGATTTGGGAAGCACGCCCCCGGCGACCGTCGTTCCCTCGGTTACATCTGCGAGCGAACCTCACCCGATTGTAGTCACGCCCGGCAGTTCATCACTCGCTTCGCCCATATCGGACGTCGAGTCAATCGAGATATCGGCCACCGTTGAAGCCGAACCTTCCGTTGGCGCGCCCACGCCGATTTATACCGGCCCGCTTTCGCCTCCCTGCGGCTTGTTGCTCAAGCCGTTGCCGACCCGAATAGCGAGCGAGTCGGCTGATTTTAAGGTGAGCGATGCCGTGGAGAGCGAATTGCGGCAACTGGTTCCGACGGCCGCCCGGCCCGCGCTGCAACGGATGCTGGATGCGCCTGATACGGTCGGGCTGGTTGCCTTTCAGGCAGGCAGGGAGGCGGAGGGCGTTTACCTGAATGCGAGCGTGTCCATGCCGCTGGCGTCGGTCGCCAAGCTGATTGTTCTGGTGGCCTATGCCGAAGCGGTCGCCACCGGGGAACTTGACTCGCTGGAGCAAATTCCGTTAGCCGAACTGGATCGCTTCTATCTTCCCAATTTCGATCTGGGCGCGCATCGTCGGGCGGTGGCCGAACTGCGAGAACTGGATCGAGTGCACTCGCCCGGCGATAACCCCACCGTCTCGCTTGATGATGTCGCCTGGATGATGATCCGTCATAGCTCCAATGCCGCATCCGACTATCTTCACCTGCGATTGGGACAGCGCCGTATCGAGGAGACGGCCGTCTCGCTTGGGCTTGACGATTCGCCCCACAGCCACAGCGCGCCATGCACCTTCCTCGGTCAATTCCTCATGATGGGCAACCATACCCGAGACGGGAACAATGATCAGGCTTTCCTTTCAGGCTTTGCCAACGGGGATCAGTCGGCCGCGGAGGCTTACGGCCGCGAAGTCGCTTTGCTGGCCGATGTCTATGTTAATCAGGAGGCGTTTCGTGAGGCGGAGCTTGATTGGCGTTCGACGACACGACGGCCGACTATCGGGACGCAGCGCTATTTCGCGGGCATGATGGCGCCACAGGGAACTGCCGGGGCATACGCGGCACTCATGCTTCGATTGGCCCAGAACGGACTCAGCAACGCGGACAGCAGCTACCAGGCCCGGCGCATTCTGGAATGGACCAACCTGTTTGCAGCCAATCAGGAGATTTTCAGCAATGTGGGCTATAAAAACGGCTCGCTTCCCGGCGTGCTGACAACGGCTTATTACGCCTATCGTTGGGGGGAATCCGCTCCGGTTATCGTCGTATTATTCTATCGCGACCTGCCGCAACAGACTTATCGCCAGTGGCGAAACGAGTTGCCCCACGACGAGCTGGCTCGCTGGCTTCTGGCCGACCCTGCGGCGATTCCGGCACTCTCGGCAACCATGGGTGAGATGTTTGTGCCGTGATCGCCTGAATCGAATTGCATTATTTGACTATAATGAGAGAGCGTATGCCAATAAGGTATCGTTAGGAGCATTGTAATCAAAAGCGGGTATAAGAATGACCATGCTGGATGATCCAATTGATAGTCAACCGGATGATATTGAAATAGCGGGCCTGGAATGGGATGTCGCCGATGAGCCGGCTGCGGAATATGAGCCGCCGTCCGATTTCGAACCGCCGTCCATCGAAGAGCCGCTTTCTCCTCCGGGCATTTCACGGCCGGGCATCGGCAGGACGATCCTGGTCATCCTGTTCGTTTCCACGCCGTTGCTCGCTATCCTGTATTTGGGCCATACATGGTTGGGAATCCCCTTCCCGCCCTTTACGCTGGTCAACTGGCTCAACCGGACCGGGTATGCGCCCTGGGTGAGGATAACCGATGCCTTAATCGGTTCGACGGCCATCAACGCCGACGATCTCTTGCGAAGGACGATGCAGGCGCAATGGATATTGGGCGTGACGTTGTTCTTTTTGCTCGCCCTCATCGTGGGTATTTTGTTTTATGGGTTGATGCGGCGTCGCGGCCGATCAAATCCCCTTGTTACCGTACTCTTTGGCTTGTTGTTTGTCGCGCCGTTTGTTTTCGCCGGCCTGGCGCTGGGCGATTCGGCCTTGTCCCCCGGCATCGTTGTGGCCTGGCTTGTAGGCTGGGGCATCATCTGGGCGCTGATCATCGATTATAGCTTCGGTCGATTAACGAGAATCCCTGCTCCTCAACCTTCCGACGAGCTTGTCCCGGCCGGCATCGATCGGCGTCAATTCCTCATTCAAATGGGGGCGGGCGCGGCGGCACTGGCTACCATCGGCAGCGCGGCCGCCGGGGCCGTCGCGAAGGGTCAGGAGGCGGCCCAGTTGCAGGCAACGTTGCCGATGATCAGTCCTGAATTGCTGGAGGCTCAGCGGGAATTGTTCGGCCGTTTTCGTCGCTTCGCTATTGTCCGAAACGGCAAAGTTGCGGAGGACGAATCCAACGTGCTGGCCTTGGGCGCGGAATATCCCGATCGGAATTACGTTTCCATCTGGATTGGCGGCAGCAGCCCGATCATCGTCTACGAGAACCTGCGAAGCGCGCTGGCGGCCTATGGCACCGAGGACAACCCGGCCGTCGCTTATTTTCTCGACGAATAGGTGCGAACCGGTCACTTCGACCGGAAAGACCCCACACGCTGATGAAAGAGGCCTGATTGACAGGCTGAACCTGAAAGGCGTATCATTGGTATAACGACTAACAAATATTCCGGGCGATCTCCTAGCCCGGTTGGACGCATAGGGAGTGATTCTAATGGCCAAGGATAAACATGTAAACCCGTCGCCCGTTAGCCCCGATCTGCTCGAGATTTTGCGCGACCCGCAAGCTATCCAGGAAGGCGCGGTTCACGGTACGGATCCCGGTCACCTGCAATTGGTGCATGGCGGCTACTGGCTGGTTTCCAGCGACACCGGTTATAAGTACCCGGTTCGTGACGGCATCCCGGTGATGCTTGTGGAGGAAGGGGCCAAATGGAAGGATACGTCGGTGAGCGATCTGCCGGTGCCGCCTCCGGCGAGTGAGCCGGCTCCCGTCGCATCGCGCACTGTGGATTCCGACCCAGCCGCTGAGAGCAGCGAGCCTGATTATCGTATCCTGATCGCCGTCGGGGCGATCTTCCTGTTCTTGTTGCTCATCATCGGTCTCGGCCGCAAAAGGCCCACCGGCGGCCGGGAGCTTCCGCCGACCGAATGAGCCAACGCCTGACGGACAGCCGTCTGGCGAATATCGGCGCGAAAACCATCCAGACGGCCTACGTCACCTTTCATACCCAATTCCAGGCGATCACCGGACGGGCCAAAGGGCGGTTCGACGCGCAGGATTGGGCCGGGCTGCAGGCCGACACGGCCGAACGTCTGGGCCTCTATCGGCGCATCGTCGATCTGGTGGAAAGCGCTATCCGCGATCTGCTCGCCGACAGGGTGGAGAACAAGCTGATCTGGGCCAGCATGAAGGCCGTCTACTCCAGCCTGATCGCTGAGCGAGACGATTGGGAGCTGGCGGAGACGTTCTTCAATTCGACGACCCGACGAATCTTTACTACCGTCGGTGTCGATCATCAGATCGAGTTCGTCGCCACCGATTACGAGACGCCTCCCACCCGGCCACGGTCTCCCGTCTACCGTCTCTATGATCGCGCCGGTTCGATTGACGGCACGCTCAAGGTCATCCTCAAGGACTTCAGTTTCGATACCCCTTACCGGGATGCGGACCTGGATGTGAAGCTGGCGGCTGAACGCATCAGAGGCGAACTGGAGAACATCGGCGCGTTGCAAACAGTCGATCGGATCGAGATGATTCGCTCGCCGTTTTTCCGGGGGATGGGCGCTTACCTGATCGGTCGGATCTATAGCGGGTCCCATCGTATCCCATTTGCCATGGCGCTCATTCACGCGCCGGGGGGCATCGTCGTCGATTCGGTCTTGCTGGACCAGAACAGCATCAGTATCCTCTTCAGCTTTGCCCACTCTTACTTCCATGTTGAGGTTGAGCGGCCGTACGATCTGGTTCACTTCCTGAAAAGCATGTTGCCGCGCAAGCGCACGGGTGAACTCTATATCTCGCTGGGCTATCACAAGCACGGCAAGACGGATCTCTACCGCGACCTGCTGGATCATTTGGCCCATACCACCGAAAAGTTCGAGATCGCTCGCGGGCAGCGTGGCATGGTGATGCTGGTTTTCACCATGCCGGGCTACGACATGGTCTTCAAGCTCATCAAGGACTTTTTTAACTACCCCAAGGATTCGACGCGCAAGGAAGTGATGGGCAAGTATGACCTGGTCTATCGCCGGGATCGCGCCGGTCGACTGGTCGATGCCCAGGCTTTTGAATATCTGGAGTTCGGCCGCGAGCTGTTTTCGGAGGAGGTGCTGGAGGCTCTGGCGACCGATTGCACCCAGACGGTGACGATCACCGAGATGTCGGTCATTATTTCCCATTCCTATGTCCAGCGGCGCGTGGTTCCGCTGGATATCTTTGTTCGCGATGCCCATGAGCCGGCGGCTTGCGCGGCTATATGCGATTACGGGCAGGCGATCAAGGATATGGCATCGAGCAATATATTCCCCGGCGACATGCTGTTGAAGAATTTCGGAGTCACCCGCCACGGCCGTGTTGTCTTCTACGACTACGATGAGATCAGTCTGTTGGAAGAATGCAACTTCCGCCGGGTGCCGCCCTCAAGTCGCTATGAGGATGAACTGGCCTCCGAGCCTTGGTTTCATATCAACGCCAACGATATCTTCCCTGAAGAGTTCCCTAACTTTTTAGGGGTTTCAGGACGTTTGCGCGACGAATTTGAACACCGCCATGCTGACCTCTATACGGTCGAGTATTGGCGGAACGAACAGGAGCTGATTCGGGAAGGTGTGCGCTCCCACATTTTTCCCTACCAGCCCGAGCAACGGCTTCACCAGGAGAGTAGCAATCAATGAGTATGGAATATCGCCGATTGGGTCAATCGGGTCTGCCTGTCAGCGCCCTTTCCTATGGTTCGTGGGTCACCTTCAGCAATCAGATGGCCGTCAACGCGGCTCTGGAGACCATGACGGCCGCCTACGACGCCGGGATCAACTTCTTCGATAATGCCGAGGTTTATGCCCTGGGCAAGTCGGAGGAGATTATGGGCGAGGCCTTGAAGCGAGCCGGCTGGCGACGCGACTCGTACATCCTTTCCAGTAAGGTGTTTTGGGGATCGATGTCGGACCCCAAGCCGACTCAGCGCGGCTTGCACCGCAAACACGTGTTCGAGGCCTGCCACGATGCCTTGCGCCGGTTGCAGGTTGATTATCTTGACCTCTATTTCTGCCATCGCCATGATCCCAACGTGCCGATGGAGGAACTCGTTCGCACGATGACTGATCTGATTCAGCAGGGCAAGATACTCTATTGGGGAACGTCGGAGTGGACGGCCGATCGGCTGACGGAGGCTTATGGCGTGGCGCGGCAGTATGGCCTCGTGCCCCCCACGATGGAGCAGCCGGAATATAACATGTTCCGTCGCGCTCGCGTGGAGAAGGAACTGGCCCATCTCATCGATAATTACGGGTTGGGGACGACCATCTGGTCGCCGCTGGCTTCCGGCCTTCTGACCGGCAAGTACAACGAGGGCATCCCGGCCGATTCTCGCGCCACCCTGCCTGATTACAGCTGGCTCCGCGAGTTTGTCGAAGGCGAGGAAGGACAGCGGCGCATTGTCAAGGTTCGTTGGCTGACCGGAATCGCCACGGATTTGGGCACCAGCATTACCCGCCTGGCGTTGGCCTGGTGCCTCAAGAATCCGCAGGTCAGCACCGTCATCCTTGGCGCGTCGCGGGTTGAGCAGCTTCACGATAATCTTAAGGCGCTTGACCTCTTGCCGCAACTTACCGATGACGTGATGTTCGCCATCGATCAGGTGTTGGGCGACGAGGGCAAATCCGGGTAAAGTAGCTGTCGGAATTTGTTGATGTGTATATTATCGGGCGACGCATGGCCGTCGCCCATTGTGATCGGAACCTGTGACCTCAGATACCCTGCCTATTACCGGCCTGCCCGCCGGTGAAGTAAGCCCGTCCGTCATCGTCTGTGGCGATCCCGCGCGGGCCGAACGAATCGCCGAACGCCTGGAAGGTTGCGCGATCCTCAGCCGCAAGCGCGAATATTGGGCCTATCGCGGCAGCTACGGTGGAAAGCTCGTCACAGTCTGCTCCCACGGTATTGGCGCACCGGGGGCGGCTATAGCCTTCGAGGAGCTGATCGCCGCCGGAGCTGAGCATATTATTCGCGTCGGCACGTGTGGCGGCTTGCAGCCGAATATACAGCCCGGCCAACTCATCATCGCCACGGCCGCGGTGCAAAACACCGGCTACGGCCGCGAAGTAGTGCCTGACGGCTACCCGGCCGTGGCCGACCTTGATTTGACCCACCGCTTGTGGAGTGTTGTGGAAGAGATAGCCGCGGAAAGGGGTCTCGGCCGCAGACGGGGTTTTGTTCTCACGCGAGATGCCTTTTATGGCGGCGTGGTCGCGCCGGCCGTTCCCGATTACCAGGAGATGAGCCGGGCGAATGTGCAGGCCGTCGAGATGGAATGTGCCGCTCTGTTTCTGGTCGGCAGTATGCGCCATGTAGCGACGGCGGCCGTGCTGGTGGTTGACGGCAATGTGGTGGAAACGAGCGAGAGCATGGACACCTATGCGCCCGGAAGAGAGATCGTCCATCAAGCGGTCGATATCGCCGCGCTATGCGCCTTGGAGACGTTGAAGGGATTCGAGTGAGCGACTTGAGGGCAAGGCGACAGGCCATCCGGAATTTGTTGCGTGAGCGCGATCCGGTAGATGCCATGGAAGCCTATTACGCGTTCCATCATTCGGATGCCAAGACGACGCTGATCCTCTGGCCGGAAGGGGTGGAAAATCATGTAGGCGGCCGCGCGGACGGCTACGTCGCCCTGTCGCGAACGGGCATCGATCTGTTTCGACCGCTGGTCACCATGCGGCTGCCGATCGATCACGCACCGTCGGGCAACGACAGCGACACCACCCAGGCCGCGGCCGACTTGCTGCAATTGGCCATCACCCCCGATTGGCCGGTTATCCTGGATGTTCCGATTCGCTACCGCCCGATCGTTGACGCATTGTTCGAGATCCATTCGGAAGAAAAGCTTCGGCTGTATGTGCTTGATTTGGAGCAATTCGAGCCTGTCATCAACGTCCTGGTGACGCGCTCCGAAGATCCGTCGAGGTTGCCGCGATACACCATCCGCTCATCGCAAAGGGGAGAGGATGAGGTCGTGGCCGGCGCCTCGCTGAACTGGCAATCGCCTTACTTTGCAGAAATAGCCGTCAACACACTATCGCAGTACCGCCGAAAGGGCTGGGGACGAAGCGTCGTCTCGGCCCTGTGCAACCATGTCATTGAGAGCGGCCGAACCCCGCTTTATGTTGTGGCTGAAGAAAATGGCCCCTCGATCCATCTGGCGGAAAGCCTCGGCTTTGTCGATACAGGCGCGCGCGATCTCCTCATCCAGGCCACTCGAAAATCCCGTGCACAGGGCGTGAAGAAGGCGTGAATTCTTGTTCACGCCCGTTGACCCTTCTCGGTCAGATATGATAATCTGGCCCTAACTTCACTTGTATTGGATCTTCGTTACACACACCACGTATTGGAAGTTGCTGTAGATAAAGCACCATTTCCGTCCCTCCGGAATGGTGCTTTATCTGGAGCGCCACCTCTAGAGTCTATCGACCCCAACTGAATTACTGTAAGCGCGCTTCGGAGGTAATGGAAATGTTTCGGGAGACGGGTATTGTCAAGTGGTTTAGCCGGGTGAAGGGTTATGGCTTCATCAATCCGGATCAGGGCGAGAAGGAAGTCTTTGTGCATTATTCTGCGATCCGGGGTGATGGGTATCGGAATTTATTTGAGGGTGACCAGGTCGAGTATGAGTTAATCGACCAGGGTAAAGGTCCGCAGGCGCAGAACGTCGTTGCCCGCCATCTATAGCTTTCGTTCGGCCGGCCAAGTAGTGGAATCCATTCCGGTCAAGGTGTTGTATTGTTAGGCCCGCCATTCGGCGGGCTTTTTATTATCTGATGAGTGGCGTACAATCGATTACGGGTTGCGATTAGCCCGATACCGGCATGATGAACGCGTCCTTGTTGATCGTTGACGATAATCAATCTCTGGCCAATCTGTATCAGATCGTCTTCGAGCGGAGCGGCTGGCAAACAAGCATGGTTGGAGGGGGGCAGGAGGCCATTGACAGCATCGCGGCCGATCGGCCCGACGTGGTTCTGCTGGATGTGATGATGCCCGGCATGGACGGGGTGGAGGTTTGCCGCCGGATCCGCGACTTAAGCCCGTCTTCCCCACCGCTAATCGTAATCTATACGGCTAATTCCCGGCCGGAAACCCGCCAGGCCTGTCTCGATGCCGGGGCCGATTTGTTCTACAGCAAAAGCGTCTCTATCTTTGATTTAGCCGCGCTCCTGTCGGCTCATCTCTCACCGCCGGAAGCGAGTTAGATCGCCCGATAATTCTGCCTAACCTATAACTTGCTGATGAAAGTCTGGGCCACGCCGCCGTGCCGCCCCAGATATTTAATCAGGTTGTCAACCACGCCGGGGTAATTGAGCAGGATAAGCTGGTAGAAATAAGCCTTGCGCATTTCCGACCACATCTCCTTGTGGCAACGCTGCTCGTAAATTTTCAACCCTTCGCGGGAGGTGTCGCCGCTGCGCAGGGCTTCGGTGATGGTGTCGGCCGCCAGGATGCCGGAGATGAGCGCGTTGTGAATGCCGCCGCCGGTGAGAGGGTTGATGAATCCGGCGGCGTCCCCGACGAGCAGGGCGCCATCGAAAGCGTGCTGCAGGTTCTTTTGCGAGCCGAAACTGAGCTGCCAGCTGGCGATGTCCCGAATGTCGGTGCCGTTCTTCGCCCGCTCCCGGATGGCCGGCATCTCCAGAAATTGCTGGAGCATCTTCTTCAGGTTTTTCTTCAGGTTGCGAAACCGGTCGAGTCGCATACCCAATCCGATGTTGGCTTCGTTGTCACTGATCGGGAATATCCAGGCGTAGCCCGGCAGAATGTCATTATAGAGAAAGAACTCGACCTTGTTCGGGTAGAGATCCAATCCCTTGATGTAGGCGCGGAGGGCGACCGCGCGGTGCTTGTCCTCGTGCTGTTTGGCTTCGGGGCGGAGAGTGCGCATAATCGTTGAGGTCACGCCGTCGGCGCCGACGACCACGCGGGATCGAAAGGCCTTAACCTCGCCATCAACCCGCGCCGTCACGCCGACAACGGCGCCGTTCTCGATGACAGGCTCTTTCATTTCGGCCTGCAGGAATTGCGCGCCACTGTCTATGGCATGCTGTTGGATCACCGCGTCGTAGTAGATCCGTGGCGCGACATAGGATTCCTCTCCGTTCGGGCCACTCCTGAAGTCAGACTCGACCAGGTGGCCGCTGGGGCCGATCAGTCGCAAACCATCCAACTGATGGAACTCGCCGCGGGCCACGGCATCGCGCACCTTGTCGGCCATCCCCAGATCATTCATGATCCGGATGCAGCCCTGCGAGATCGCATCGCCACATATTTTATCGCGCGGGAACTCCTGCCGGTCGAGCAACAATACATCATGTCCCCGTTGGGCGAGTGCCGTTGCCGTGGTGGCCCCTCCCGGCCCTGCTCCCACCACAATGACATCATGTTCGCTGGCGGTCTGCATAGTTGTCGATACTCCTCATGGATCATCCACCCTTCGGGTCGGTGCTGTTCGTGAAATTAAATACTATCTTATGTTGTTGTCGCCCAAAGTGGCAAGAAAGAGTGGGGCCTAGATAGCTTCGTTGGTTCGTATGGTCTGGAGCAAGCCCCGGCAACCGTCCTCTACGAGGCGATAAACGTAATCGAAGTTATCGCTGTAGTAGGGATCGGGTACGTCGTGAATGGAGGCATGGTTGGCGAAATCGAGCAATCGATGAAGGGAAGGTAGCTCGCCGAATCGCCGGTTTAGCTCAGCCACGTTGTCGCTGTCCATGGCGATCAGGTAGGATTTGCCATTCTGTGTGTCTTCAATGTTGACTTGTCGGGCGCGGCCGTCGTAGGGGATATCATGATGGGCCAGCACCCGGCGCGTCCCCGGATGGGCCGGTTCACCGATGTGGTAGGCGCTGGTACCGGCTGAATCAACCGAGATTTTTTCTGTCAGCCCGGCATCATCGACCAGCTTTTGAAAGACGGCCTCGGCCATGGGCGACCGGCAAATATTCCCAAGGCATATAAATAACACACGAACCATCATCGATTCTCCACGCGATAATTAGTGAGAACAGGGCATGAACTGCGCATGTTCTCGTGATGGGCAAGTCGACCTGTAAGCCGCATTCTGTGGACACCACACGGGACCGTGTGGCGCTGGCGATCATCTATCTGGGACTTTCATTGCTGAAAGCCTCGTGCAGCCTACCCGGACGTCAGACGGAGCGAGCAACTCCGTAGGCAGCCGAACGGCCGCCTTTCGCCCTGCTTGGCCTTGCTCCTGGTGGGGTTTGCCTGGCCGGCGACATCGCTGCCGCCGCCGGTGGTCTCTTACACCACCGTTTCACCCTCGCCGGAAGAGTCGCCCCTTCCGGCAATATGCCTCTCTGTTGCACTTGCCGTCGAGTTACCCCGCCCGGCCGTTAGCCGGCACCTTGCTCT
>CAYXNH010000018.1:0-27463 GCA_964466135.1 uncultured Ardenticatenaceae bacterium
AATGCGTCACACCTTGTCTTCTCTTTAAGCATACTCCTCAATCGGAATACACACGCAGAACAAATTCCGATCGCCGTACACATTATCGATCCGGCTGGAGTACGGCCACACCTTGCGGTCGCGAATCCAATTGGCCGGGTAGGCGGCCTGCTCGCGGCTGTAGGGGCGATCCCAGTCGGCGGCCAGCACCACCTCGGCCGTGTGGGGAGCATGCTTCAGCGGGTTGTTCTCCGGGTCCATTTCGCCGTCCTCGATGGCCTGAATCTCCTTGCGGATGATGACCATGGCGTCGATGAAGCGATCCAGCTCCGCCTTCGACTCGCTCTCCGTCGGCTCGATCATCAGTGTGCCCGGCACCGGGAACGACATCGTCGGCGCGTGGAAACCAAAGTCCATCAGCCGCTTGGTGATATCCTCGGCCGTCACGCCCGACGTATCTTTCAGGGGACGCGGATCGACGATGCACTCATGAGCGATACGGCCGTTCAGCCCCCGGTAGAGCACCGGGTAGTGCGGCTCCAGCTTCTCGGCGATGTAGTTGGCATTCAGGATGGCGACCTCCGTCGACACGCGCAACCCCCATTCGCCCAGCATGGCGATGTAGGCGTAGGGGATCGGCAGGATCGAGGCGCTGCCCCAGGGAGCGGCCGAGACCGACCCCAGCGACTGGCTGCCGCCGACACCCGGCACAACCGGACTGCCGGGCAGGAAGGGCACCAGATGCTCGGCGACACAGATCGGCCCCATGCCCGGTCCGCCGCCGCCGTGAGGGATGGCGAACGTCTTGTGCAGGTTCAGGTGAATCACGTCCGGCCCGAAATCTCCCGGCCGGCAGATAGCCACCAGCGCGTTCATGTTCGCCCCATCCATGTAGACTTGCCCGCCGTTGTCGTGGATGATCTTGCAAATCTCCCCGATGGATTCCTCATACACGCCGTGGGTAGAGGGGTAGGTGATCATCAACGCGGCCAGCCGGTCGCGATGCTGTTCCGCCTTGGCCCGCAGGTCATCGACGTTGACATTGCCGTTTTCGTCGCTGGCCACGACGACGACCTCCATCCCGGCCATAGCCGCGCTGGCGGGATTGGTGCCGTGGGCACTGGCGGGGATGAGGCACACGTCGCGGTCACCCGCCCCTTGTGTGGCCTGATAGGCGCGGATGGTCATCATGCCCGTGTATTCGCCCTGCGCCCCGGAGTTGGGTTGCAGCGAGCAGCCGGCAAAACCGGTGATCTCTTCCAGCCACGATTCCAGGTTATGGAACAACTCCTGATAACCCTGAGCCTGGTCACGCGGCACAAATGGATGCAGCGCGGCGAAACCGGGCAGGGTGATGGACAGCATCTCGGCCGCGGCGTTGAGTTTCATCGTGCACGAGCCGAGCGGGATCATCGAATGCACCAGCGAGATGTCGCGATTCTCCAGCCGCTTGATGTAGCGCATCATCTCCGTCTCCGACAGGTAGCTGTTAAAGACGGGATGGGTCATGAAGTCGCTTTGACGAGTGTGGGGTTGGTCGTATTCCAGCTCTACACCGTCGGCCAGTTGACCGATGTTGATCTCATCGTCCTGCGCCCCGAAGACGGCAAACAGCGCTTCCAGGTCGCCCATCGTCACCGTTTCATCGAGTGACAAGCCGACCGAACCATCATCGTAATAGCGCAGGTTGATCTCATGGGTCAGGGCCGCGCCACGCAGTTCGATATCCTGCCGGCGGCCGCCGCTGATCCGGAGCGTGTCGAAGGTCGGCTCGGCATTGACCGTATAACCCAGTTGCTTCAGTCCGGCAGCCATCACCAAGGTCAATAGTCGAACGCGAGTGGCGATGCGCTTCAAGCCTACGGGGCCGTGATAGACGGCGTACATCGAAGCCATGACCGCCAGCAGCACCTGCGCGGTGCATATGTTGCTGGTGGCCTTCTCGCGCCGGATATGCTGCTCGCGAGTGGTCAGCGTCAGTCGATAGCCCGGTTTACCGGTGGCGTCGATGGACACGCCGGCGAGGCGACCGGGCATGATGCGCTTATACTCATCCCTGGTGGCGAAGAAGGCGGCATGCGGCCCGCCATAGCCCATGGGTACACCGAAGCGCTGGCTATTGCCCAGAGCCACGTCGGCGCCCCATTCACCCGGCGGGGTCAGTAACACCAGCGCCAGCAGATCCGTGGCGGCCACGACGAGCGCGCCGTTGGCGTGGGCTTTCTCGGCAAAAGCGCGATAGTCATGAATATCGCCGTCGGTCGCCGGGTATTGCACCAGTACACCGAAGGTCGCCTCGGCAAAGTCGTAGGTGGCGTGGTCGCCGACCACAACCTTGAACCCAAACGGCACGGCGCGAGTCTGAACGACGGCCAGAGTCTGTGGGTGTACCTTCTCGGACACAAAGAAGACATTGGCCCTGGAATTGCGCGGCAGAGCGCGGTGGCAAAGGGTCATCGCCTCGGCCGCGGCCGTGGCTTCGTCCAGCAGCGACGCATTGGCGATCTCCAGGCCGGTCAGATCGCAGATCATCGTCTGAAAGTTGATCAATGCCTCGAGGCGACCTTGCGATATTTCGGGTTGGTAGGGGGTATAGGCGGTGTACCAGCCCGGATTCTCCAGCACGTTGCGCTGGACGACAGGCGGGGTGATCGTACCGTAATAGCCCATGCCGATGAACGAGCGATAAACCTTGTTCTTGCCGGCCAGGTGGCGCAATTCGTCCAGGATGGCCGATTCGGTGCGCGGCGGGTCCATGGCCAGGGTGCCGTCCATGCGGATGTTGCTCGGAATTGCCTGGTCAACCAGTTCATCGAGTGAATCAAGGCCCAGGGTATTCAGCATCTCGACGACGTCGTGACTGCGCGGACCGATATGACGCTTGACAAAACGATCGGCCGGCAACAGCAAATCGCGATTGGATGGAGCGCGGCCGTCGTTGTCGCCGGGCGCCTCGATCAGATCTTTCCAGTTGGCGTGAGAAGAGGTGGATGACATGTGAAAAGCCTCCAGGGAAGTGGGAAATTGGGAATGGCGATCGAAAGGAGCGTTGGAAGGGGCCGAAATCCACCGCCATTCACAGGATCGACATTAGTGCTCGCGCGTCGCGCAATAGGCCTCGTAGGCGGCGGCGTCCATCAGCGCGTTAACCTGCGACGGATCGCTCATGCGAACGCGAATCAGCCAGGTGCCGAACGGATCGCCGTTGATGGATTCAGGCGAGTCGACGACCGCGTCATTGGCGGCGACCACTTCCCCGCTGACCGGAATCAGCACATCGGACGCGGCCTTCACCGACTCGATCACACCGAACGGATTGCCGGCCTCGATGGTGTCACCAACGCCGGGCAGTTCGACGTAGACGATATCGGACAAGGCGTCCTGGGCGTAATCGCTGATGCCGATGACGGCCTCGTCGCCTTCGACGCGAACCCACTCATCCGTTTTGGCGTAGCGCAGATCGGGCACAACTTTCAGACTCATGAGAAATCTCCTTGGGTTTGATATTCAAAATTTGACTGCTGATTACAAACGAGGACGCCGACCGAACTCGTCCCAATGATGGGTCGTTTTCGCCGGCGTCCTCTGTCATTAACCTGAGAGATTCACGGAACCATGAATCGATGTCCGGTCCGCTTGCCCCTTCGGTGGCGGCTGCGATTTTGGTGCGAACGACGACGCTCGCAGGGGCCGGATGCCGGCCACGCAAACCGACGCTTTCCAGAAGAAACCCGACCGCGCGGTCCCTTATACCTGAGAGATTCAAAGGCGAGGCTTCCCGCCCGCTTGCCCCTTCGGCGATCCCTTATGGGGATGCTCTCCCGCGCGGCCGATGCATCCTATCATGTTTGCATCAACTGATTACCATATTGTAATCGGTGGGGGGGATGCGTCAAGCATCGGCGAGAACTGATTGCGAAGCCTGCGTTAACTTGGTACGCTTTCCCTTTGGCGCGACCGGCAGATGCGCCCATACCCGGAGTTAATAATAATGCGACAACTGTTGGAAGACGCTGCGCAACGAGCCATCGTTTATCTGGAAAATCTGGCGGAGCGCTCAGTGGTTCCCTCCCTCGAAGCCATCCAAAACCTGAAATCGCTCGACGAACCTTTGCCTGAAGGATCGATGCCGGCCGAAGCCGTTCTGCGCCAACTCGACGAAGTTTGTTCCCCGGCCACCATGGCCATGGCTGGTCCGCGTTTCTTTGGTTTTGTAACCGGCGGTGCGTTACCGGCAACGTTGGCCGCTAACTGGCTGGCTGGAGCCTGGGATCAGAACTCACCGCTCTATAACGTTACCCCGGCCACCGCCCATCTGGAAAAAGTGTCCCTCGGCTGGCTATTGGAATTGTTTAATTTGCCGGTGGCATGCGGAGGCAGTTTCGTCACCGGGGCGTCCGTCGCCAATTTCACCGCACTGGCCGCTGCCCGTCATGCTGTGCTGCGCCGAGCGGGCTGGAACGTTGAAGCCGACGGATTATTCGGCGCGCCACCAATTACCGTCGTTGTCGGTGAAGAAGCCCATCCAACCCTGTTCAAATCACTCGGTCTGCTGGGGTTGGGCCGCAGCCGGGTTACGCGCGTGCCTGTCGATGGTCAGGGGCAGATGAGGGCAGACAAGCTGCCGGAGATTGCCGGCCCGACCATCGTCTGCGCCCAGACTGGCAACGTCAATACCGGCGCGTTCGATCCGTTAGTCGATATCTGCGCTCATGCCCATGCCGCCGGAGCCTGGGTCCATGTCGACGGCGCTTTCGGTATGTGGGCTGCGGCCGTACCGGAGATGGCCCATCTAACGGCCGGGCTGGCTGATGCCGATTCGTGGGCCACCGATTTTCACAAATGGCTCAACGTACCCTATGATAGCGGCCTAGCCCTCTCGCGGGATGTCGATGCTCTGCGAGCAGCGATGGCGATCACGGCCGAGTATCTGCCCACGGACAGCCCTGTTCGCAATCCTTCCGACTTTACACCGGAGTTTTCGCGGCGCGGACGTGGCGTCGAGGTGTGGGCCGCATTACGCTCTATAGGCGCGGAGGGTGTGCGGGATATGATCCGGCAGGCCTGTCGCCACGCGCAACGATTTGCCGAGGGGCTGGACGCGGCCGGCTACGAAGTTCTGAACGAAGTCGTACTCAATCAGGTGCTGGTCGCCTTTGGCGATGCCGGAGAGACCGCCCGCACTATCGCCGCCATCCAGGCCGACGGTACGTGCTGGGCCGGGCCGACGGTCTGGCAAGGGCGTGTGGCCATGCGCATCAGCGTGTCCTCCTGGGCGACAAAGGAAGACGACGTGGAGCGAAGCCTGGCGGCGATGGTTAGGATTGCGCGACAGATCTGCCGGTAATTCGGGGCTTGCGCTACAATCCTGGTCGATGATCAATAGTCCGATTATCGCCACAACCGGTATCCTGCGGCCGACTCAGGTCGAGATCGATCTCAACCGTCTGACCGCCAACTACCATGCCATCCAGGCCCACGTCGCCCCCGCGGCCGTCATGCCCATCCTGAAGGCCAATGCCTACGGCCACGGACTGGTCGAGGTGGCTCGACACATGCAATCGTTAGGCGCGCCTTATCTCGGTGTGGCCTTCCTGGAGGAAGGCATTCTCCTGCGTGAGGCGGGCGTGACGACGCCGATCCTGGTGCTGGGCGGCATCATCGGCAATCAGGTGCCGTCATTCCTGGCGCATGACCTGACGCTGACCGCCTCATCCATTGAAAAGCTGGGCCAGATCGAGGAAGCAGCGCGAATGATGGGCGTACGGGCCAAAGTCCATCTGAAGATCGATACCGGCATGGAGCGCATCGGCGTGCATTACTACAACGCCGCGAGCTTGCTGGAGGCCTCGCTGGAGGGCAAACATTTCGAGGTCGAGGGTATCTTCTCCCACTTCGCCCAATCCGACGCAACCGACCAGTCGTACACCCGGCTACAGCTTGAGCGTTTCAACGGCGTGCTCGACTTCTTCGATAGGCGTGGCTTGCCCCGGCCGCCATTGCGTCATATAGCCAACTCGGCGGCCATCGCCGGCTTTCCAGCCAGCCATTTGGACATGGTGCGGGCCGGGCTGCTGCTATATGGCGTCTACCCCACACCGGAGACGTCCCGCGCCGTCATCGTCCGCCCGGCCCTGAGCTGGAAATCCCGCGTTGTCTACTTCAAGGTCGTCAAGCCGGATCACCCGGTCAGCTACGGCTCCACCTGGCAAACCGACCACATGATTCGCGTCGTCACCGTCCCCGTCGGCTATGGCGACGGCTATTTTCGCAGCATGAGCGGCCGAGCGGAAGTAATCATTCGAGGCAAGCGCTATCCGGTCATCGGCCGCGTATGCATGGATCAGATCATGATCAACATCGAGTGGGAGACGGCCTATAACGGCGACGAGGTCATTCTCATTGGCGAAGCAAACGACGGCACGACCATCAGCGTCGAAGAGCTGGCCGGCTGGGCGGGGACGATCCCCTGGGAGATCCTGACCAACATCAACACCCGCGTCCCGCGGATTTATACCTGATCCCCACCGCCTCTTGTCGCTCACCCATATGGCGTCCCGTCACAATTGCGAGTAAACTACCGTCAACTCAAACCTGCCAGAGGTACAATATTATATGGATGCAACCCTTACATTACAGGACAACATGTATTTCACCGCCGTTCCCACGAGCGGCTTCACGATTGATGTCGAGTCAAGCCCGGCCGAGGGCGAGCCGAGACGCGGGGCCAGCCCCATGGAACTGCTCCTGATCAGTCTGGCCGGTTGCACGGCTATGGATGTCGTCTCCATCCTGCGCAAAAAACGCCAAAATATGACCGGCTTCCAGATTCGTGTTCACGGCGACCGCGCCGAGACCTACCCCAAGGTCTTCACCGATTTCGAACTGGAATACATCGTGCATGGCACCGATATCGACCCGGCGGCCGTTGAGCGCGCAATACAGTTGTCCGTCGAAAACTACTGCTCCGTCCATGCCATGCTTGAAAAAGCAGCGGGGATTAAGACGAAGTTCACCCTCATTGCCGACTGATCGGAACCGTTTCCAATAATCCAATACCGCCTCCGTTCGGAGCCGGGAGCCAATGCCGGAGGTTTTTGATGAATCTGAATAACCTGCTCAGAGAGAAAGAGGCCTCGATTGTGGATGAGGCCACGCGCTCGCTGGAGCGTTCAGTTCTGCCGCATTATCAGCAAGCGGGGCTTGAGGTCGGCCGCAAACGCCTCATGGAGCTATATCGGTTGGTGCGAGCCGGTATTGCCGATCGTGATCTGGCCCCCGTGGTGGATTACATGGCTCAGGTGGCAGATGAACGTTACCATGCCGGCTACGCCATCCGTGAAGTCCAGATCGCCATCAATGTGCTGGAAGAAGCCATGTGGGATTACATCGTCCAGGATACTCCACCTGATGAATTGGCCGAGGCCCTGGGACTGGCCAGCACCGCTCTCGGCGCGGCCAAGGATTCGTTAGCCCGGACCTACGTCTCGCTGGCCAGCCAGATTAAGGCCCCTTCACTGGATCTTTCCGCCTTGTTCGAGGGCTATACCGGCGGTTAGGGCCGCACATCGGTGTTATAGCGCCATCATCTGCCAGGCGATCGTCGCCAGAAGCAGTAACAGGACGGCGATGACCCCGTAGGCCACCGGAGAGCGAACCCCGACCGTCCGCGACAGGTACAGCAATCGGGGCGGCAAAAACAGCAGAGTCAGAACCAGAAAAGCGACGAGCGGCCACCAGCCGGCCATGATCTGCTGCATAATCACTTGGGCCTGGATGGCGAAAACAACCAACATCATCGCCGTGGCCGATAGTCCGATCAGGCACGCCACCCAGTAGCGATGGCTCATCGTGATCGTCGGCTCCACCTTGAAGCCAAATACAAGCACGTAAATCAGCGAGAAAGCCAGCCAGGCCCCCGGCCCAAAGACGAAGTAGGAAGCCGCGCCCCCTTCCCCCATCTCGGTCACGTCCACCTGGGAGGAAGAGTGGAAGAAGCCCAGCTGCCAGGCCAGCGACAGGCTGATCACAAAGGCGAAAGCCAGGGCCAGGGCGATGCGTGTTCCTCGGGTCAACCATTCAGCCGAACCCTGTGGTGTCGCCACCAGTCGCCGGAACAGGAACACGCCGACAATAAACAGCAGAAATACGCCCCCCACGATCAGGGCGTTCCAGCCGCTGGGCGCGCCAAAATCACCCACGAGTCGAGGCGAGGCAAGTTGGATAGCGATGTACGTGGCGACATCGGCCAGCACGGCGAGTAAACCGAAATAGAGCGATTTTCGTTGAATCATATAAGCAATTATTATACCAGAGTGCCTGAAGTCCGGTATGATGATCGGCTGCGTTGGGACCCCATTTCATCCGGTGGTTGACAGCCCATATACAGCCCCTATAATTCTTTCCAGAGTCTGAGTAGTAAAGCGTTCGGGATTATTTTTTCTGCGTCCGCAACGACCGATATTCAAGGATCGGCCGACAAACAGGTGGTATCGCCGGCAAATCGTGCCTGGAATTGCGATTTGTCCTCGATAGAGTAATGGTATAACGCGATGGGAGAGGAAAAAGGGACAGACAGCCGCACTGACCGAACGACCGATGATTCGTATTGGGCGGCGTTATTCGCGACAGAGCAATCGTTCGGGAACGGAACTGAGCCGGACTCGGTTGAAGTCCCAGTTCAGGCGGAGCCGGATTCTGTCGTCGATGCCCTGCCCCTGGAAGCTCCCGGCAACACCTCCCTCCCCCTCGATCCCTTGCCCGATTCGGCCGATCCCTGGGTTGTGGCGCGCGGCTACATGGATGAGGACCGCGTGCTGCAACTGCGCGTGATCGGTCACAACAAGGGGGGATTGCTCGTTAACTGGAACGGTCTCCCGGGCTTCGTGCCCGCGTCGCAACTGGTCGACTTCCCCCAGTTTCATCTCCCCCGCGAACGCATGGTGTCATTGGCCGAATGGCACGATCGAAATCTTCAACTCAAGATCATCGAGGTTGACAAGCCGCAAAACCGGCTCATCCTCTCCGAACGGGCCACATTGGTAGCTGCCGAGCAAAAGGAAAGCCTGCTAGGCTCCATGCGGCCGGGCGAACGACGGCGCGGCATGGTAACCAATCTGACCGATTTCGGCGCGTTCATCGATCTGGGTGGCGCGGAGGGATTGGTTCATAAATCCGAAATATCCTGGAGCAGGGTACAGCATCCCGGCGACGTCTTGCAGCCGGGGCAATCGATTGAGGTGCTCATCCTGGGCGTCGATCCAACCGTGGCCCGCATCGCTCTCAGCATTAAGCAACTCCACGCCGATCCCTGGCTGACGGCCGAGGAACGATACAAGCCCGGACAGCAGGTGCGGGGAATCGTCGGCAATATCACCCATTTTGGCGCGTTTGTCGTTCTTGAACCGGAACTCGAAGGCCTCGTCCACTATTCTGAATTGGCCGAGGGCACTTTTATGCATCCGCGTGATGTCGTTCGTACGGGAGAAGAAGTTGTCGCTCGCGTACTAAGCGTCGAGACCCCGCGCAAGCGGATCGCCCTCTCGCTGCGCGGCCTCAACACAGGGCCTTAGCCGAGGACTAAACCCAACTATGGCGCGTTCGGATCCGCCTTCCGATTCGCCCTCCAAAAAACGGGCCGCCAAGCCAAAAGAGTCCACCCCCATCTCCTGGGATGAGCGGATGGTCGACGAGATGGTCGTCAGGCGACGCGAGATCGCCGGGATTCTCCTCATTCTGCTATCGCTAATCACCCTTTTTACCTTGGCCGGTCTGACTCAGGCCGGATGGCTGGCGTGGTTTGCCCGCCTGCTGCGTCAGGTTTTCGGCTGGGGGTCATTCATTATTTGCGTCGCCATGGCTGCCGTTGGCGCGCACCTGCTCATCGGTCGTCTGGCACACGCCTACCCCATCCGATCATCCCAGGTGTTTGGCCTGGGCATCCTCATCGTCGTTTTCATGGGTCTGGGCCATCTGGCCGGCGGTTTCACCCTGCGCGATGCCTTTGCCGGGCGTGGTGGGGGGCTGGTTGGCTGGGCGATTTCCGAGCCGCTGTTCGATTTTCTGGGGCCGCTGATTGCGTCGCTGGTCTATCTGGCGCTGCTGGCCTGGGCTTTCATGCTAATCTTCAAACGGACCTGGGACGATGTACTCCGGGCATTGGTGGCCGGGTCGACGAGGCTGGCCGCATGGGCAGACCGGATCGACCCCGATCGGATCGACGTCATCGGCCGCTCTGAAGCCGGGCGATCCGGCCCGGACTTGCCTCTGGCGGATCAAACGGCCACACCCAAGCCCGGGATTCTCCAGACCATCATCGACGATCCGGAGGAGTACGACGCTCCTCGTCGCGATTCACGACTACCCCCCATTGACATGCTGGAACAGGGCGAGTCACTGACCCAGGCGCACGACGAAATCGAGTGGAAGAGCAAACGCATCGAGGATACTTTGTTCGATTTCGGCTTGCCCGCCAAGGTGGTCGAGGTTCGTCGAGGTCCAGCCGTCACCCAATTCGGCGTGGAGCCGGGCTTTGTCGAGCGCCCCGGCCCTGACGGCGAGATGAAGCAGCAAAAAGTGCGGGTCAGCCAGATCGCCGGGCTGCAACGCGACCTGACATTGGCCCTGGCTGTGCCGCGCTTGCGTATCGAGGCCCCCGTGCCCGGTCGCAGCGTCGTCGGCATCGAGGTGCCCAACAGTCGTACCAGCGTCGTCCGATTACGAGGTATTCTGGAGTCACCGGCTTTCGCCAAGCTTAAATCGTCCCTGGGTGTCGCTCTAGGCCGCGACGTAGCCGGCGAACCCGTCGTGACCGATCTGGCCAAGTTGCCCCATCTGCTTATCGCGGGTACCACCGGCTCGGGTAAATCAGTCTGCATCAACGCCTTCATCACCTGTCTGGCATTCAACAATACTCCCGAACAGCTAAAACTGGTTATGGTGGATCCCAAGAAGGTGGAACTGGTACGCTTCAATGGTCTGCCGCATCTCATCGGAAACGTTGAGGTGGATGCAGACCGGGCCATCGGCGTGCTGCGCTGGCTAACGGCGGAGATGGACCGGCGCTACGAGTTGTTCGAGAGTGTGAGCGCCCGCAATATCGGCGGTTACAATCGCAAATTTACGGCCGCTGCCAAGGCTCACCTGCGCCTGCCTTACATCGCCGTATTTATCGACGAATTGGCCGATCTGATGCATATGTATCCCGGCGACGTAGAACGCACCCTGTGCCGGCTGGCGCAAATGGCTCGCGCCACCGGCATCCATCTCGTTGTGGCCACGCAACGACCTTCGACCGATGTCATCACCGGTCTCATCAAGGCCAATTTCCCGGCCCGCCTGTCATTCGCCGTAGCTTCCGGCACCGATTCGCGCGTCATCCTCGACACAATCGGCGCGGAACATCTTCTGGGCAAGGGCGACATGCTCTATCAGGCGCCCGATGCCGGCGCTCCCGCTCGCATCCAGGGCGTCTACGTCACCGATATGGAGATCGAACGCACCGTCGCTCATTGGCGAGCCGCCGTCCCCGGCCATATCCCCCAACCGCCGCCGTGGGAGCCGCTCATCGCGCGTTACGCCCTGCTGGATGAGACCGATAGCCTGCTCGAATCGGCCGTCGAACTGGCCAAAAAACACGACAATCTGTCCGTCTCCTTCCTCCAGCGGCGTTTGCGACTCGGCTATCCGCGTGCCGCACGCCTGATGGAACATCTCCATGAAATGGGGCTGGTCGAGGACCCCAAGGCAGGCGGCAAGACACGTCGCTCGTATGTCAGCGAGGACGACGACGATCCCATCGGCGATTATCTGTCAGACTCGTAGTAGAGACGTTCCGCTGGAACGTCTCTACGGTTATAATCCCATATGCGCACATTTCTCAACAGCAAAAGTAATTTCACGCGCTTTGCGTGGTTTATTCTCTTTTATCTGCTCCTGGTCATTCTTTGGGGCGCGTTCGTCCGGGCTACCGGCTCCGGCGCGGGTTGCGGCAGCCATTGGCCTCTGTGCAATGGAGTGGTTGTTCCGCGCGAGGCCCAGGTCGAAACGCTTATCGAGTTCACCCATCGCGTCACCAGCACCTTCTCCGGCATTCTGGTCCTTGTGATGCTCTGGTGGGCCTTCCGGCTCTATCCGAAAGGTCACATCGTACGCAAGGCGGCCGCCTGGTCAACAATCTTCATCATCACTGAAGGGCTGGTCGGGGCAGGGCTGGTGCTGTTCGAGTGGGTGGCCGATAACGAATCGGTGGGGCGAGCGGTGTCAATAGCCGTTCATCTGATCAATACATTCTTCCTGTTGGCGGCCGTCACCATGACCGCGTGGTGGTCCGGTAGCGTCGGAGCCGAAGGTTCCGGCAATTTTACACTGCGTCTGCGCGGTCAGGGCCGGATTGGATGGATGATCGCCGGCGGTCTGACGATGCTCCTTATTCTGGGGGCCAGCGGCGCGATAACGGCTTTGGGCGATACACTCTTCCCGTCGGGCACATTGCGCGAGGGAATCGACCAGGACTTCCTGCCAACAGCCCACTTCCTGGTGCGATTGAGAATCTATCATCCGATCCTGGCCGTGTTTACGGGCATTTACCTGTTCATGACAGCGCCGATTATCGCCAGCGCGCGGCCGGGTATTGGGGCATTAGCCTTTTCACAGGCTGTCAAGGTTCTTGTTATCCTTCAGCTAATCGCCGGGGTCGTCAACATTTTGCTGAATGTGCCGATCTGGATGCAACTGGTCCATCTGTTGCTGGCCGACCTGTTGTGGATCGCGGTAGTATTGCTTGGGGCTGCGACCCTGTCCCAACCTGAGATGATCGCTCAGGCAACGGAGCCGTTGCCGACGGCGGGTGACTGAATACCGGCCAAATTGCTGAAATCGCAGCAGCTTTTTTTCGTACCGCTCGAATAAAAAAGCCCGCCTCCGAATCGCCGGAGGCGGGCTTTTTGTTATTTTGATTGAGTTGTCTAAATTAAAGTTCCAGCTTGCCGCCAGCCTTGTTGCCCAGAACCTTGCTCGCGATCTGGCCGTAAAGGTGGCCGCTCACGAACGAGATATAGGGCCCGACCGCCAGACCGATGACGACAGCGGCGATCCATCCCAGGCAGGGGATTAGGGCCAAGACGCTTGATACCAGGGAGATGGCCAAGCCAGCCACGACCATCACGGCAAAAACAATGAGAATATCAGCCAGGTTATTGCGGATAATCGCCATGATTTCGCCGACGCGGAAGAGCGAGCCAAAGTCCTCCTTGATGGCGTACTGAATCAGGAGCGCCGGTGTCAGGAACAGGAGGGCGATGATGAAAAGCATCATCAGGCAGAACAACAGCATAAAGCCGCCGCTGGCCAACAATCCGGCCGCATCACCATTTTCGATAAGGCCGACCGCTCCGCCCGTCATGGCCGTACCGATGATCAAGAGAAGGATGAACGGCAGGGTATAGATGAGCTGCGCCACGGTGACGTAGAACCCGTCCTTAAGGAACTTGCCCCAGTCATCCCATTCCGGCAAGCCATCCCAATCCCCGTTCATGACCTGGCGAACGATCTTGATCACATATCCTTGCAGGAGCAAAGCGGGGATGATGAGGAAAGCGAAAACCGATACAAGCACACCGATGAGCAGTTTGCTCACCCATCGATCGTCTTCCTTTACAAATCGAATAGCCTTATTAATGTCCATAATGAGTCTCCTTTCTGGATGATCTGTCAATCAATACGCTGCCGACCATGATAAGTTGCGCGGCGAAATATATCATAATGCAATTCCTCCGGGTTCGCCAACCATCGGGGCCTCTGCTAGAATGACGGGCGTGGCAAGAATCGTCTTCATGGGCACCCCGGAATTCGCCGTGCCGTGCCTGCAAACCCTCATCGAAACCCAACAGGTTGTCGGCGTTGTCACCCAACCGGATAAGCCGGCTGGGCGCGGCAACAAGCTGCGGCCGTCGCCGGTCAAGGTCGTCGCCGAGGCCGCCGGCATCCCCATCTATCAGCCCAGGTCGCTGAAGAAAGAGGAGGCGGCCGCCCCCTTGCGTGAATGGCAACCGGATATCATCGTGGTGGCCGCGTTCGGTCAAATCCTCCGGCCGCACGTGCTCTACTTGCCGCCACTGGGCAGCCTTAACGTCCATGCTTCACTGCTGCCCCGCTGGCGCGGCGCGTCTCCCATCCAGCACGCCATCCTGGCCGGCGATGCCGCCACCGGGGTAACCCTCATGAGGATGGACGAGGGGCTGGACACGGGCGATATGTTCGTGCAGGAATCAATCGCTATCGAGCCGCGCGAGATAACGGCGACGCTGCACGACAAGCTGTCGCTGCTTGGCGCGGACATGCTGCGCCGCCATCTCGATGCCATCCTGGCCGGGCGCATCACACCCACACCGCAGGATGATGCCGCCTCCACCTACGCGCCGATGATCCACAAGGAAGCGGGGCGGATTGACTGGCAGCAGACCACAGCCGCGCTGGATCGCCTGGTTCGAGCCATGACTCCCTGGCCCGGCGCGACCACCCAATGGCAAGGAGAGACGCTCAAGGTATTGAAAGCGCGTCCCACCACCGGGGCCTTACCAATCGATCGGCCCGGTCTCGTTGTGCATGTCTCCGAAGGTGTCGCTGTCCTGTCCGGCGACAGCGGTTTACTGCTGGAAGAGATCCAATTGCCGGGCAAGCGAGCCATGCCGACTGTCGATTTCGTGCGCGGCCGTCCCGATTTCATCGGCAGCGTTCTGGGCGAAGATGATATGATGGCCAACAGCCGTGACATAGCGCCATCAGCCTGACACACTTCATCCACTTCTTAACGGAATTACGGTCGATCGATGAACATACTGGTCTATGGCGCGGGGGCGGTAGGTGGCTATCTGGGCGGCAAGTTGGCGGCGGCCGGCCATCAGGTGACTCTTATAACCCGCTCCGCCACCGCCAGGGCCATCAATGACGGCGGTCTGCTCATTACAGAGGGTGGCGTGACCTCACCTATTCCTATCCGTGCCGTTGCCCAACTAGCCGATGCGCTCGGAAAGAATCCCGACTTCGATCTGGTCATTTTCGGCATGAAGTCCTATGATCTGGAGGCGGCCGTGACTGAACTGGCGGAACTGTATCCCGGCGCTCCCCACGTGATGAGCACCCAGAACGGCATTGGACTGGAACAGTTCATCGCCGCGCGCTTTGGGCCTGAACGAACGCTGGCCGGGTCGGTAACAATCCCGATCAGCCGCGCCGAGCCTAACCATCTCATTGTGGAGCGCAAGAGTCGCGGTCTGGGGATCGCACCGGTTCAGTCGGGTTCAGATGCCGGTCGTTGGGTCGATATGTTTCGCAGCGCGGGTATCCGCGCCGGGGCGGCGACGGATTACCAGGCGATGAAATGGTCAAAAGCGTTTCTTAACATCATGGGCAACGCCTCCTCGGCTATCCTGAACCGGCCGCCGGCTGAATTGTACCGGCTGGACGCGATTTTCGACCTGGAGATGCGCATGTTGCGCGAGACGCTGGCGGTGATGCGCCGGCTGGGGCTTTCGGTCATCAACCTGCCGGGCGCGACGGCGCGGCCGTTGGCTCGCTCATTGTCATACGTCCCTCGCGCGCTCTTGCGCATCGTGTTCAATCAGGTGATTTCCCGTGGCCGCGGCGACAAGATGCCGTCGTTCCAAATCGATCTGGCCGCCGGCAAGGAACGCAGCGAGGTCGTCTTTCATAATGGCGCCATCGCCGCCGCGGGGCGAGCCGTCGGGATAGCCATGCCGGTGAACGCGGCGTTGAATGACATCCTGACGCGCATGGTGCAGGGTTCGATCCAAAGAGAGACATACGACGGCCGCCCCGACCGCTTGCTGGAAGTGATCGGCCGTTATGAGCAAGATGAGGTTACTGCATGAGCTACGCCAGAGAGCCTCGTGAAGGGGCATTGCGACAGGAAATCGTCCGAATAGGACAATTGATGTATGAGCAAGGATTGCTGTGTGGGTTCGAGGGCA
This sequence comes from uncultured Ardenticatenaceae bacterium, assembly GCA_964466135.1. Taxonomy (GTDB): domain Bacteria; phylum Chloroflexota; class Anaerolineae; order Promineifilales; family Promineifilaceae; genus Promineifilum. Next base: position 15,969 of record CAYXNH010000018.1, read on the forward strand.
ATCTGTCGGTTCGTTTGTCTCCTGATCGCATCCTGATCACCCCTTCCGGGTTGCATAAAGGATTGCTGCGACCGGAGCAATTGTTGATCGTCGATGCCTCCGGGCGACTACTCGGCTATCAGACCGAAGCCCGCCAAAAGCTGCGACCCACCAGCGAGCTGCCGATGCATCTGGAGGCCTACCGCCGTAGGCCGGACATCGTCGCTGTCGTTCATGCTCATCCACCCATCACCGTTGCCCTCTCCATCGCCGGGGTGCCTATGGACACCCCGCTCCTGCCGGAGGTGATCGCTCTGCTTGGTTTCATCCCAATGGCCCCCTATTCCATGTCTTCCAGCGAGGAAGGCGCGGCCGCCATCCGCGATCTAATTCTTCGCCATGATGCGATCATCCTGCAACGGCACGGCACGATCACCGTAGGCGATTCTCTGGCGCAAGCCTTCATGCGTCTGGAAACGGTGGAACAAAACGCCCGCATCCATTTTATGCTGGCTCAGCTAGGCGCAGAAGGACCGTTGCAGGCGAATGAGGTGCGCAAGCTCCTGCAGATGCGTCGTCGCATGGGTCTTGAGCGCGAGGGAGACGTGGCCGAGTTTCGGCGCCGTTGGGGGATCAGCCCCGACGATCCTGGCGACTGATTATATTATTCATAGCCGCCAACAATGCCATGGAAAACCAGAACGCGGCGCTCGGCCGGGAGCCTAGCGCCAGTGCATCGGCCAATCCGAAAACATGTACGGCCAGAAGACCGGCCAGCAATCCCAGGCTGATTGAACGAAAATCAACCTCCCGATAAGCCGCTTGCCAACCCACGGCCCCAGCGACAAACAGCAAGGCCAGATAGACGGTCAGACCAGGCAAACCCACATCCAGCGCCGTTTGCAGAAATATATTATGAGCGTGACCGATGTCCCGATCGGGAGACAGGGCAAGAGGATAGAGCCGGAACGCCACCTCTCGGAAAGCTCCCAGCCCGACGCCCGTATAGGGGAAGTCCTGAACGGCCGTGATAGCCCATGGCCATAACTCCTTACGATAGTTGAGCGTGAGCAAGGTGCCGACGGCCGTCTTCTGAGGCGGGTCCAGCCACATCTCTTGCATCCGGGTCGGGCCAAGCCAAGCCAATGCCAGCAAGCCGGCCAGAAGCCAACCCCCGGCGACCAGACGCAAGGCGCGCCTTGAGCCTGATCGCGGCAGGATCGTCCCCCACATAATCACCAGCCCAAACAGGCCCGCGGCCGCGGCTACCCAACCGCCTCGTGATTGCGTAAGGATCATGATCACCATCGCCAACAGGGTCATCCCGATCGACAGCGCACGCCATGGCCACGATCGGAAGCCGGGGGGCGGGCTGAAGGACAAGGAGACCAGCAGCGGCCAAAAGAGGGAGAGCAATCCCGCCACCTGGTTGGGATGGACGTTCAGCTTTCCTAAAAAGCCGGGCAAAAAATCGTCTCCAAACGGATTAATTTTTGCCAGCGCAGGGATCTTTGGAAGCTCCTCGGCACCGGCAAGCCCTATTAGACTGAAACCAAGACAGAGAAGTAAAAAGCACCCTACCGCAAGATAGAGGGTTCGTCGCGTCCGGACAGCAATGACCAGGAATCGCCAGATGCCCAGTCCCAGAACGAGATTGGTGGCTTTAGGCAAGGTTTCGCCTGGATCGGCCGTAACCAGGATACCGATGATGAGCGCGACACACCACAATGCAATCGTTATGTCAAATGGGGTGGCGACTCGTCCGGCTGAGAGATGGGCGAGCACCCAGGTGACTCCCAAGGCAATCAATGCCACATAGGTGACAATGGGAAAGGTTTCCGGGAAAGCAAGGAACGGCGCAGCCAGCAGGAGAACAAGGCCCTCGAGGACGGTCAACCGACGCGGATACAAGTCCTCTTGATCGTGCATATCCATGCGGCCTGACGCGATCATATTGTTCCCACTCTGGCTGACCGAATCAGGGCCAAAACTAAAAAGCGCCCTTGCCGCGCAGGACTACCCAGGGCGTCTTCAGCAAAATGTAGATATCCATCCACAGCGAATAATTCTGGACATAGTAGAGATCTTCTTCGGTGTGGAGATGCAGCGGTTTATCGGCTCGGCCGTTGATCTGCCACCAGCCGGTCATGCCCTGGGGAACGGCGAGGCGTTTGTGTTGCCACGGCTCATATTGCCCCACCAGCCAGGGAAGCTCCGGCCGAGGGCCAACGAGACTCATATCGCCTTTCAGGACGTTGAAAAGCTGCGGTAACTCATCGAGGCTCGTATGCCGCAGCAGACGGCCAATTCGAGTCACACGAGGATCGTCCGCCTTCTTGAACAACACATGGCCGTCATCGGTGATCTCCGTCACATCATCCACCATCCGGTCTGCCCCCATCACCATGGAGCGGAACTTGTACATCGAGAAGAGACGGCCATTCTCGCCGACTCGTTGCTGCCGGAAGAAGACGGGGCCGTCGGAATCCAGCTTTATCAACAGAGTCACAATCCCCATCGGGAGCAGAGCCATGATGATCAAGGTAGTAGAGATGACGAGATCGAACATCCGCTTGATAAGGCGCTGAACGTCGTTGAGCGCCGGATCGCGCAGGTTGATCATCGGCAGCCCCCCGAAGTCTTCCACTGACGCGCGATAGAGAGCCAGGCTGAAATAGTCAGGCACGACCCGAACATTCACCGGCAAATCGTGCAACGCGAGGACCAATTCATTGATTTGGGCATAATCCCGCTGTGGCAGGGCAATGACCACATCATTAATTTCTTTCTCCTTAACGACGCCACGCACATCCTCAACACGGCCGAGGACATGTACCATATACGCTTCACGCTCAGGCGTCGCGGCGGAAGTCTCATCCAAGTATCCCGTTAAATTCAAACCCATCGAACGGTATTCCTGGATCATTTGCCCGACTCGCTGGCCGACTTCGCCGGTGCCGATGATCAAAACCTTTCTTTCGCCGGCAGGCATTCGGCCCAAGCGAAAGATGATGCGAGCCAGCACACGCCACCCGATCAGGAAAATGAAATCCAGCGTCGCGAAGATGGCGAATACCCAGCGGGAAAAGTCCCGGTTGATCAAAAACAGTAAACCGGCTAATAGCAAGGTCGAAGCCAACGTGGCGACGCCTACGATCTGCAACTCGGCCATCAATTTATAGATACGTTTCGGATCGTAGACGGACAAAATCAAAAAGGTCACTCCCCACAGGGCGGGGACGACAAGGTAGATGTAGGTCGGGACGACGGCCGGGCCGCGAAGGTTTGTCAGATGGGGGGGAATAAATGCGACGAGGCGAGTGGCCAAGTACAGGGCCAGACAAGTCAGCAGGATATCAAGCGCCATTGAAAAAATGGCGTAATTTACCCCGAACCGCCTCAACATAAAATCCTCTTCGTCCTCATTGCCTCGATGTATTCGGCGGGTTTCATTGTTTTTGTTCCTGGCCGGATTTATTCACAGGGTCTCGTTTCGGCGGTTTCGGCTCCGACAAAATGAGTCCGGTTGTGAAATTCGGTGCAATTCAATTAATTATAACGAGGAGGGACATGCGGGCAAAGAGGACAATTACACAGCATTTCAAAATACAGCCTCCTCACCATCCTTTAAACTTCGCCTCAAATACCGAGGATGGAATGGCAGGTTGCCGGTTCAAAATTGCTGCAGCATATTGGGATACTGTTGTTTGGCCGAATCCTGGGTTAGAATAGCGCCTCTATGAAGAATCTGTTCCAGAGATTATCAAAAGCAAATAATAAAGATGAGTTCATTACCATCGTTTCCGGCCTGCCTCGGTCGGGGACATCGATGATGATGAAGATGTTGGAGGCAGGAGGCATCCCACCCATCACCGATGAGTTGCGCGAGGCGGATGAAGATAACCCCAAGGGCTATTACGAGTTCGAGCGCGTGAAAGCAATGGACAAGGGCGACACAGCCTGGATCGTCGAAGGTCACGGCAAGGTTGTGAAGGTCATCTCCGCCCTGCTCAAACATCTGCCGCCGGGTGAGCAGTACCGCGTGGTCTTTGTCCGTCGCAACATGTCGGAGATTCTGGCGTCACAGCGCAAGATGCTCATCCGCCGGGGAGAGGACCCGGACAAAATGGATGACGAGCAGATGGCCGTGCTGTTCGAGAAACATCTCAAGCAAGTGGACGAATGGTTAATGGCCCAACCCAACTTCCACGTGCTCTATGTCCGTTACAGCGACATTCTGGCCGAGCCACAGCCGCATATCAACGAGCTAAACAGGTTCCTGGGCGGGAATCTCGACGTAGAGGCAATGTCCGAAATGGTCGATCCGCAACTTTATCGAAACCGGCAGAAGGACTGCTAACTCATGAGAAGCAGCCGTTCAGACTTCACCAACATCCTTGTGTTTGGAGACCGCAATTTCCTATCATGGGGGAATAATTCGGCCCGACCATAAGTCACCACGAACCAATAAGATGATAACCCGTTCAGTTCTTCGATCTATCTCCTCCGCGATCCTGGTCGCGCTGACGGTCTTTCTGTTTTACATGGTGAAACCAGACAATATCTTTGTCACCGATGCTATATGGGCGCCCCATGTTACGGTAAGCCTTATCTACGACCGCGACTTATATCTTGACGAATTTCACCAATGGATCGAGCAGTCGGACCTTTACTTCTATGCGACGATTAAGCAAGAAGGCAAAATCCTCTCTGTTTTCCCCGTTGGGGGTCCAGCGCTCACTGTCCCTCAAATGATGGTCATGGACGCGGTCTTGTCCCGATTGACCCAGACAAACCTGCGGGAATACCTAATTACCCATTCACCCCTCGATCCATTGGTCCAGAAGATCCAATTGGTCAACGCTTCACTTTTGGTAGCGCTCTCAGCGGGAGTCATGTATCTCATCGGTCGAGAGTATCTGAATATTCCCTTCTCGCTAATTCTGACGGCAACCTATGCGTTCGGAACCTCTGCCTACTCAACCGCCAGTCGTGCCATGTGGCAACATGGGCCGTCAATGCTCATGCTAAGTATTGCTCTCCTGTTTCTGATCAAGGCTCGAAGACACCCCAATCTCATCATGGTCATGGGTTTGCCGGTCGCTATTTCTTACATCGTGCGTCCGACCAACAGCATATCGGTCCTGGTCATCACCCTTTACGTGCTGATTTGTTACAGACGGCACTTCATCGGCTACCTTCTGTTTGCGTTTCTTCCGGCCGTCCCATTCATTTTAATGAATCTAAATCTCTATGGCTGGATACTTTCGCCCTATTACGCAGCGAGTAGACTTGAGCTCTTGCTTTTCGGGAAAGCATTACCAGGCAACCTCATTAGCCCGGGACGTGGTTTGTTCATTTTTTCTCCAGTTTTTCTTCTGGTCCCGTTGGGCATCAGCTTCAAGGCAATTAAAAAACAATGGGCAGCTCTTGATTGGGCGATCATTTCGATTATCACGTTACATTGGCTGGCTATATCCATGTTTCTCCACTGGTGGGGGGGACATTCCTTCGGCCCTCGATTCTTTTCAGATGTCCTGCCGTACTTGGCCTATTTTCTGATCCCCGTACTGGAAACATTGCAATCGCCTGGAGGTTCGACATTTGTTCGGGCCAGTCTCGGCACTGTTTTTGGCGTACTGGCTTTGATCAGTATTGCCATAAACTATCGCGGCGCAACATCTGTCTCAACCGCAATGTGGAATAGTGTACCCATCAATGTAGACGAGAGTCCTGCCAGAATATGGGATTGGTCGGATCTGCAATTTTTGCGAGGTATTTATTCGGATTTGGTTATATTCACGCCAGATAAAATCAATCTGGAACCAGGAGGGAATTCGTCACCACAATCATCCTACTTTGAACTCAGCCGATTGACGGATAGTCCGGTGGGTTTGGTGGTCCGACTCCCATACCGCGTTAACCTGGCTGACCATATCGCCTGGTTGTTCGACTTGGATCCGCTTCCCGGCGGCGGCAAGATCGGTCGGCTCCTTAGGCCTATCTCCGCTCCGATTTGGCGTTTCGATATTGAAATTGACACCACCAATACCATTGCTGGCGATAGCCTCAATGCTATAGAGATTGTGGCAAGTATCCCAACCCCCGCCGGTGAAATACGCGGACAAGAAACTCATATCATCCCGGTATCCATTGTGTCGGGACCGGATCATTTGATTTCTCTCCCGCCCGATATCCGAGTCGACTGCCCAGTCGGCGGTTCCGGCGCTTTGTATGGGCTGTTCGGAACTGGTTGGTATAGTCAGGAATCGGCAGGCGACGCGTCCTGGCGGTGGACAGTCTCACCCACATATCTATACATCTGGTCAGACAATAAACAGGATGTTACGATTGAGGTAGCGATCTCTGCGCTTCATGATAGTGAAGCAAGTGATGGCTTGGGAGATGATGGGACCTTTCATGTCTTTTTTCCCGACGGTGCCAAGACGACTCTTGCTGGACAAGTTGCCCAATCTCTGCGGTTCGACACGCCGCTTCAGGTGGGCTGGAACACTATTATATTTGAGCTTGAGGCGGGCAACTTCCGCCCGGTAGATCTCGTCCCTGGCCATTATGAAATGAGAGAACTCAGCTTTTCGATTGATGAAATCACCCTCACGGGCACTTGCGCGATACCAACCATCCATCCCTAAAGCATTCAGCCGATGTTCAGGCCGCCGATAAGCTGCCCGCCATCCACCACCAGAGTCGCCCCGGTTATAAAACTGGACGCGGCCGACGCCAGAAAGACGGCCGCCCCGGCGATCTCCTCCGGCTCAGCCATGCGTCGCTGCGGGACGGATTGCACCAGCGAATCATGGATTTGGGGCGTTGACCACAAGACCTGGCTGAACTTTGTTTTGACAAATCCGGGGGCGATGGCGTTGACCTGGATGTTGTCGGCCGCCACCTCGGCCGCCATCACCTCGGTCATCATCAGCACGGCCGCCTTGCTGACGCAATAGACGCCCATCATCGGCTGTGGTTCCAGCCCGGCCACGGATGCCATATTGATGATCTTGCCACCACCGCGGGCGCGCATCAGCGGAACACAGGCCTTGGCAACGCGAAAATAGCCCTTGACATTCACCTCAAGGATTTTGTCCCAATGACTGTCCTCGGCTGACAGGAACTGGCCGAAGTGCGGATTGGTGGCGGCGTTGTTGACAAGGATGTCGATGCCGCCGAAATGGTCGACCGCCCGTTCAACGAGCGACGTCACCGCCGCGCTGTCGCCGGTGTGGGCTGCCACGGACAGCACGTCGCCACCCGCCGCCCGCACGATCTCGGCCGCCTCATCAACCGCCTCCTGCCGGCGACTGGCCAGCACCACTTTGGCCCCGGCCGCGGCAAACGCCTGAGCAATGGCCAGACCGATCCCCCGCGAACCGCCGGTGACCAACGCCACCTTGCCCGTTAAATCAAACCTCGCTCCTGTGACCATCTGCAACTCCTTTTATATAGGTATCGAGTGATATCATACTTATATCGTCGCGCCGGCCTTTCAGCAACGCCGGTCACCAATGAAAAGCGCCGGGCTTCCCCGGCGCATTCTTCCGGATGCTGGTGATCCGGCTCTGTCTATTAAACCATGACCTGTTCGGCGGGCCGTGGTTGACGTCTAGTAGTTATCTCTCGTCTCGAAATAACTTTGAGGGTCCGATGAGTGGACCCAAACCCACAGGTCATTGGGCGCTTTTTCCGACCAGAAATAGACCCACTCGGCGTCGCGCGGGGGCATATTGACGCAACCGTGGCTATGCTTATAACCAAAGCGGTCGTGCCAGTATGCGCCGTGGAGGGCGATGTCGAAATCGAAATACATCGTGTGGGGCACATCCTCATTGACATAATAGTCAATCTTGCCCTCGGCTCCGGTCATCATCGTCTCCATATGCCGTTCCCACACCTGGAACAGTCCCTCATAGGTCGGCCAGCGATTCAGACCGCTGGAGACGAGGCCGGCGTAGACCATGCGATCCCCTTCGTAGGCGACGACGTTCTGCTCATACAGGTCAATCTCGACCCAGTATTCATTGGGACCGACTTCTTTCGGCCGCGGATTGACTTCGATGATGCTCAGATATTGCTGGTTCATCCAGCGGCCGTAGCCGATATCGTACCAGACCCAACCGTCGTCATCGATGACGGCATCATAGATCTCGACGAAAGTGTAGCGAGGTAATTTGATAGCGTTGGGGGCAGGTTCTTCGCCCGGCTCTTCGCTATACTGAAAATCGACGATCATCCAGCCGAACGGCCGTTTGGGCTGCGCCAGCACTTCGACGCCGGTGAAATTGGAGCTGGTGCCAAGCTTGATGTCTTCCGCGCGCACCCACTCGCCGGGCATGATCTGATACCACAACCGCCCCTCATCCTTGTTATTGGCCGTGTCTTCGATGCTGAACCACAGATAGCCGTCGCCGGCGTTCCGCAGGATCTCGCTGTTCATGTTGGGCGCGGAGTAGATATTGATGTTGTCAACCAGACGGCCATATTTCCGGCCGGGCAAAATACTGTCGGCTCGCGGCGGTGGCGGGGCAAAGGTCGAGAGAGGCGGGTTGGCGTCGCATACATAGCCGATATCGTTCGACAGGATGTAGCAACTGGCGGCGGCCGCGGCCGGCTGGTTCATCACAACCAGACTGATAACGGCCAGAATCAACACAAAAATAACGCGAATTCTACTCATAATAAAGTCAACAAAAGGCCGGATGAGCGACATCCGGTTGATATGGCAAGTATTCTAGCATCCCTTGTCCGTCCTTTCCAGACCGGCACATGGTTCTATCATGATATCAGGGCGGCCGACTGCCACCCGCGAACCGAGTTGATGAGCCACAGGCGTGAGGCGCGCGCCAGATCGGTCAGACTCAACAGGCGTTCTTCGATCTCGTCCTCGGCCAGTAATCGGGCGCGCATTGTCCCGGCCAGAAGCCCGGAAGATATCGGCGGGGTGACCAGGCGGCCATCCAATTCCAGCACGACGTTGGCGTTGCTGGCCTCCGTCAGTTCGCCGCGCTCGTTCCAGAGGATAACATCGTCACAATCGGGTCGCGAAGAGCGCGCATTCTCGTAAACCCCGCGGCGGGTCGTCTTGTGATACAGATAAACATCGGTCGACGAGACCGGCTCCCGGGCCAGACCGACCCGCAGTGGCAACGGTTTAGCGCCCGCCGACAACGGTTGAACCTCGACCGTGGCCCGACCGCGCCTGTCCAACAGCAGCCTGATCTTGCTCGGTTCAGTCACCGTGCTCTCGGACGCTGATGCCTCGGCCAGCGCGAGTCGAATCGCATCGTCAACGAAGGGAAACACGAAATACTCGGCCGACGCTCGCAGGCGATCCAGATGCTCGTCAAGGAGAGCGTACCCCTCCTCAGGCGCCCAGCGCAATGACTCCAGCAGGCGAAAATCGGCCGTAGATTGCTGCCGCACGTCGAGCACGCGAGCCTTGAGCAAACATTCCTCGTACTCGGCGGTCGCGTTCGACTCTTGGCCGATGCCGCTGCCGACGCCGTAATCCGTTCGATTGCGCTCCCGGTCGATGACGGCCGTGCGGATGGCGACGTTAAACAGCGCCCGCCGGCCCGGCCAGATTCGCCCGATGGCCCCGGTGTAGACACCGCGCGGCCCCGGTTCCAGTTCGTTGATGACGCGCATCGCGTTCTGCCTGGGCGCGCCGGCGATGGAGGCCGGAGGAAACGTCGCCGCCAGGATATCAGCCAGAGATGCGTCGGTCTCGGCCCTAACGGTCGAGGTCATCTGCAGCAGCGTTGGGTAGCGTTCCACGGTGAACTTCTCCGGCACCTGAATGTCGCCCGGACGGGCGATGCGGCTGAAGTCGTCGCGAACGAGATCAGCAGCCAGCATATTCTCAGTGCGGTTTTTCTCCGATTGGCGCAACCAGGCGATTTGCCGCCGGTCGTCGGCCGCCGTCAGGCCGCGCGGGGCCGTGCCCTTCATCGGCCGGGATTCAATGACGGTTCCCTCGAGCCGGAAGAATAGCTCGGGCGACGCGGAACAGATCACGAATCGGCCCAAATCGACGTAGGCACAATGGCTGCTGCGTTGCGCTGCCACCAGATCGGCGAACAACGCCCAGGGATCGCCGGCGAAGTCGGCCCTTAAATGGAACGTAAAGTTGACCTGGCGAATGTCTCCCGCGGCAATAGCCTCCTGGATACGCACGATGGCCGCGTCATAGGCCTCCTTGCCCAGCGACGCTTGCCGCTCGCCGACCGTGTAATCGGCGGCCGAGGCGGGCGGCTCTATCGCCTCCCATTCGCTGAACAAGCCGAACCAGAGCAGGGGCGGCGAATCCGCCTCCGTCACGTGAGCCGCCTGGCCATAGGCCGTGGCCGCTTCGTAGGCCAGGTAGCCGGCCGCGAAGAGCTTCCCGGTTTCGACGGCCTGTTCGATCGCCTGAATGGCCGGGATCACCTCATCGGCCGAGTCGGCGACGATCACCCTCACCGGGTCAACATATCGTCGCCACTCATCGCCTTCCTGCATGACAACCATCGGACTGGCGGGAACGCTATTCATCATGTGTCATCCATCGCCTTGGCAGGCATAAGGGATTGCAAAGCGGACATGGGGAGGTTCGCCCCCTGACTTTCATTCGCCGATCAAACCGGGCCTTTCACCTTCTCGCCCTGCCCCAGTTCAACCGAACGTTGGTAGGCGGCCCAGATAGCGCGAGAGATCACCGTCCGCAAGCCACCCTTCTCCATCTGATAGAGGGCTGCGGCCGTCGTACCGCCCGGCGAGGTCACCTGATTGCGTAATTCGGCAACGTGCTTGCCGGATTGTGCGGCGTACTCCAGCGAGCCGCGCATCGTCTGGAAAACAAGCTGTTCGGCCACGCGACGCGAGAATCCCAGATGGACGCCGGCATCGATGAGCGACTCCATGAACATGAAGACATAGGCCGGACCGGTTCCGCTCAGGGCTGTCGCCATATCCAGATAGGACTCATCATTGACATATAACTCCTGACCGAAGGCGCCGAGGATGGCTTGGGCCTGGTTTCGCTGTTCGTCGGTGACTTCCGGCGTGGCTGTCCAGACCGACATGCCCTGCCCGATCTGGGCCGGGGTATTGGGCATGGCGCGCACGACGGAGGCATGGGCCACGCCGTCGGACAGCTTGCGAATGGGCGTCCCGGCCAGGATGGAGAGCAGCAAATCCTGTCGACGCAAATGGCCGCGGATGTTCGGCATCACCTCGCCCAGATTTTGCGGCTTGGTGGACAGAACGACGATCTGTCCGGACTCGGCCGCCTCGGCATTATCGCCCGTGACGTGGATGCCATAGCGCTCGCGCAGGTCATCCAGCCGCGACGGCAGCGGGTCGGCGGCATAGATGCAATCGGGCGAGACGATTTTTTGCGTGATGAGGCCGCGAATCATAGCCTCGCCCATGATACCGCCGCCGATGAAGGCTACGTTTTTTTCGTGAAACATGTTGTCGTTACTCATCTAGCGTTCCTGGTTGGCGGTGAAAGATTCGCG